>JBPRGE010000046.1:0-10941 GCA_051418035.1 Candidatus Longimicrobiales bacterium M2_2A_002 | reverse complement strand
GCATTCTCTTCGTCTTGCCTTTCCGTTTCCGCATGCCGCACCCACGGACCCCGCGGCCCGCGAGCTTGATATGAGGTCATTCTCCGCTTCACTCACCGCCGGAGACCACCCCCGACGGGCCGTTCGATTCAGCGGGACCGCCCGGCCCCGCCCTCATGCATCCTGACTCCTGACTCCTGACTCCTGACTCCTGACTCCGCCTCAGTGGCGCAGCCCGAGGTCGGCGATCAGCTCACGGTACCGCTCGATGTCCTTCTTCCGGAGGTAGTCCAGAAGACGACGACGCTTCCCGACCATGGTCAGGAGCCCCCGGCGGCTGTGATGATCCTGGGTGTGGGTCTTGAAGTGGTCCCGGAGGTCGTTGATCCGCGCCGTCAGAATCGCGATCTGCACGGGCGCGCTCCCCCGGTCACTGGGATGGAGCTGGTACTTCTCGATGATGGCTTCTTTGTCGATACTCATGCTGCGGTTGCCTCCGCGAGAGACTTTCGCTGATCGGGAAGCGTGCTTCCTGATACTGAACAGTCTTGAAAGATAACCCCTGCCCCCCCCCGGCCTCAACCCCGGCGCGAGAGTGAGCGAATGCACGATGCAAGGATGCAGGAGAGAGGCCCATCCTGACCCCCGGCCCGTGTACTCTTGCACTCTTGCACTCTTGCACTCTTCACCCGCACGGCGTTTCTTCGTTCTCGAACAGCTCGAGCGCGCGGTCGCAGTCGGTCTGGATCGCTTCGACCAGCTCCCTGTTCGAGCCGAAGTGGTGGATCCCCCGCAGCCACGCGCAGAACTCGACCCGGATCTCCTCGCCGTAGAGGTCGCCATCGAAGCCGAACAGGTGCAGCTCCACCGACGGGGGCGAGCCCCGGAACGTGGGCCGGGGCCCCAGGTGCAGCACACCGGCGTAGGTGCCGGAGCGCAGGGTGGCACAGACGGCGTACACGCCCTCCTTCGGCAGCAGCTTGTGGGCGTCGGGGACGTGGATATTGGCGGTCGGGAAGCCGAGCGCCCTGCCCCGGCCGTCGCCCCGGACCACGGGTCCCCGGACGGAGTACGGCCGGCCGAGCCCCTGGGCGGCTTCCTCCACGCGACCCTCCCGGAGCGCGTTCCGGATCTTGGTCGAAGAGATGGCGTCGCCCTCCGTCTTGAGCGCGTCCACCACGTCGACGCTGAACCCCAGCTTCACGCCGATCTGCTTCAGCGTGTCCACATCGCCGGACCGGCCGCGCCCGAAGCCGTGGTCGTAGCCGATGACCAGGTGCTTCATCCGGAGCCGGCCGATCAGGATCTCCTCCACGAACCGCTCCGGCGGGTACGTCCGGAGCGTGTCGGTGAACGGGATGAACACGGCGTAGTCCAGCGCCGACTCGGCCAGGATCTCCTTCTTCTCCAGCGGTGTGGTCAGGAGCTGTGGGGCGTCATCCGGCCGGACGATCTGGAGCGGGTGGGGATGGAAGGTGACGAGCACGGCCGGCATGCCCTCCTGGCCCGCCCGTCTGCGGAGCGCCTCGAGGACCAGCCAGTGGCCCCGGTGCACGCCGTCGAACGTGCCCACCGTGATCACGGTCCCGCCGTGGTTCGGCGGCAGCCCGGGTTCGAGGGCCGGGTCGATGGCGTGCTTCACGCGAACACTTTCCGGGGTCTGACGTAGCGCCCGTTCGACTCGGCCACGGCCGCCAGGACACCGTCGTGGGCCAGAGCGACCAGTCCCTCGGCCGCGCCCTCCACCTCGATGCTCTGCCCGTGCCGGACCCGCTCGAGCTCCGCGTCCTCCAGCTCCAGCCGCGGCAGGTACGCCAGCGCCTGCAGCGGTGTCAGCACGGCCGCCTCCACCACTCCCGCAGCGCCCCCTGTGCCCGTGCCCTCTGACCTCTGCCCTCTCGCCTCCCCCGCCGCCTTCAGCGTGTCGAACGGGACGGCGGCGTCCACGTCGAAGGGTCCGATGGCCGTCCGCCGCAGCGCGGTCAGGTGCGCGCCGACGCCCAGCGCCTGGCCGGCGTCGCGGGCGATCGCCCGGACGTATGTGCCGCTCGAGCACCGGAGCCGGAACCGGACGTCCGGTCCGTCGACCGCCACGACCTCGAGGGAGTGGATCGTCACGTCGACCGGGGCGAGCTCCACGGCCTGGCCCGCCCGGGCCAGCTGGTAGGACTTCTTCCCGCCCACGCGCTTCGCGGAGTACGCCGGCGGTGTCTGCGCCCGCTCGCCCTCCTGCGCCTCGAACGCGTCCCGGATCCGGGCCCCGTCCAGCGCCTCCCAGGCATCGGTCTCCGCGATGACCTCTCCCGTCCGGTCCAGGGTGTCCGTGGCCACTCCGAGCCGGGCGGTCGCCTCGTAGCTCTTGTCCAGCCCGGTGAGGTACCGGGCCAGCTTCGTCGCCTGTCCCGTGCACAGGACGAGGAGGCCCGTGGCGAAGGGGTCCAGCGTGCCTGTGTGCCCGACCCGGCGCATGTCCAGCGCCTTTCGGGCCACAGCCACCACATCATGCGATGTAGGCCCCTCGGTCTTGTCCACCGGCAGCACGCCGTTCATCCGACGCCGACCCCGCACTCCTGCACTCGCGCATCGTGCACTCCCGCATCCCGCATCCTACTCCTCCTCCCGCTCCTCCCCCATCTCCGCCTCCGCCAGCAGCTCCTCGATCCGCATGGCGTGCTCGAGGCTACGGTCGCGCTCGAAGCGCAGCTCCGGGACCCGCCGCATCTCGATGCGATCGGCGAGGAGCGTGCGGATGTAGGGGGTGGCGGCGCGGAGCCCGTCCATGGTCTCGTCGCGCTCATCGTCCTCCCCGATGAGGTGGACGTGGACCCGGGCGAAGGTGAGGTCGGGGGCCGCGGACACCCGGGTCACGGCCACGCCGTCGACCCGGGGATCGCTCACCTCCCGGACCACGATCCGGGAGATCTCCCGCTTCAGCTGCTCGTTGACCCGCTCGATTCGATGGCTGCCCATTGGCACATGCTGCGACGACCGTTCATCCGGCCGCCGCCTCCCAGGTCCTCAGTAGAAATCTCGATAAGTGCCGACGATCCGGCCGAGGGCTTCGGCCTCGACCAGTGCGTCGGCCTTGCTCAGCACCCGGTCGGCGTACGGCTTCGTGGTGGCAACCACGGCCGCCGTGAGCTCCGCCCGCTGCCAGCTGTCCTGGTAGTCGGTCTCGGCCACCGAGAGGTTGAACCGGGACTGGAGCCGCTCCTTCAGGCTCTTGACCACCTTCCGCTTCTCCTTCAGCGAGCGGGCGTCGAAGATCTGGATCTCCCAGGTGATGACCCCGACGACCACGACTCAGCCCTCCTCCGAGCCCGAGCCCGCCGACGTGTCCGAAACTACCTCTGCTCCGACTCGGCGCCGGCCAGCGTCCGGGCGACCTCCTCGACGGTGAAGCACTCGATGACGTCGCCGACCTTGATGTCGTTGTAGCCCTCGATGCTCATCCCGCACTCGAAGCCCTCCCGGACCTCGCGGACGTCGTCCTTGAACCGCTTCAGGCTGTCCAGCTCGCCCTGGTAGATCTGGACACCATCCCGGACCAGCCGCACGGGCTCGCCCCGCCGGATGACGCCCTCTGTGACGTAGCAGCCGGCCACCGTCCCGGCCTTCGGGACCTTGAACAGCTGCCGGACCTCGGCGGCGCCGAGCAGGATCTCCTTCTCGTCCGGCGCGAGCATCCCTTCCAGCGCGCTCCGGACGTCCTCGATCGCCTCGTAGATCACGTCGTAGACGCGGATATCCACGTCCTCCTGCTCCGCAATCTGGCGGGCGTCCGAGTCGGGCCGTACGTGGAACCCGATGATCACGCCGCCGGCCGTGGACGCCAGGAGCACGTCGCTCCGGTTGATGGCGCCCACACCCCGGTGGATCACGTCCACCTCGACCTCATCGGTGCCGAGCTGCTCGATGCTGTCGCTCAGCGCCTGGATCGAGCCGTCCACGTCGCCCTTGATGACCACGTTCAGCTGCGCCGTCTCGCCGGCCGCCAGGAGCTGGCTGATGTCCGTCAGCTTCACGCCCCGGCCCTTGATCCGCAGCTTCTTCTCGCGCTCCAGCCGCTGCCGGGTCTGCGCCACCTCGGCGGCCCGGTCGGCCTCCATGGCCACCAGCTTGTCGCCGGCCTGCGGCACGCCGCTGATCCCCAGGATCTGGGCCGGCATCGCCGGGCCCACCGCGTCGATGTTGTTGCCCCGCTCGTCGAGCAGTGCGCGGACGCGGCCGCTGTGCAGCCCGCAGACCACGTCATCGCCCACCTCCAGCGTGCCGGACGTGACCAGCACCGTGGTGACCGGGCCCTTCCCGACGTCCAGCTCGGCCTCGATCACGATCCCCTGGGCGTCCCGGTCCGGGTTCGCCTTCAGCTCCAGCAGCTCGGCCTGCAGCAGCACCTGCTCCAGCAGCTCGTCGATCCCCTCGCCCGTCTTCGCGCTCACCGGCTGACTCAGGACGTTTCCTCCGAACTCCTCGACCACGACCTGGTGCTCGAGCAGCTCCTGCTTGACCCGCTGCGCGTCCGCGCCCGGCAGGTCCATCTTGTTGATCGCCACGATCAGCGGCACGCCGGCGCTCTTCGCGTGGCTGATGGCCTCGATCGTCTGCGGCATGACGCTGTCATCGGCCGCCACCACCAGGATCACCACGTCCGTCACGTCCGCGCCCCGCGCCCGCATGGCGGTGAACGCCGCGTGGCCGGGGGTGTCCAGGAAGGTCAGCGCCCGCTCGCCCTCGTCGTCCAGCTGGACGTGGTACGCGCCGATGTGCTGCGTGATCCCGCCGCTCTCGCCCGCGATCACGTTCGTCTTCCGGATGTAGTCCAGCAGGCTCGTCTTCCCGTGGTCGACGTGGCCCATGACCGTAACCACCGGCGGGCGCGGCTCCAGGTCCTCCTCCTTCTCCTCGATCTCCTCCTCGGCCTCGGCCTCGGCGCCGTACTCCTCTTCCCTCACCGCCTGGAAGCCGAACTCGTCCAGCAGCAACTCGATCTGGTCGAAGTCCAGCCGCTGGTTGATCGTGACCATCAGCCCGAGGTTCTTGAACGCGCTGGCGATGATGTCGCTCGCGTCCTCGTCAATCAGCTCCGCCAGCTCGGCCACCGTGAGGAACTCGTTGACCCGTACGGTCTTCGCCTCCTCCTCGGCACGCCGCTGCTGCTCCTCCTGCTGCTCCTGACGGGCCTCGTCACGGCGCCGCGACCGCCGCTTCCGCCCGCCGCCACCGCCCTTCAGCTCGGCCATGACCCGCTGCACGTTCTCCTGCACCGCGTCCTGGTCGACCCGCTTCCGCCGCGACTTCTTCTTCCGCTTCCGCCGACCGCTCGCGTCGTACCCCTCGGCCTGGATCCGGACCTTGCCGCCCGGGCCCGCGCTCGCTGCCGGGGCCAGCCCCGGGAGCGACTCGCTCACCCGCTTCGGACGACGCTTCTTCTTCTCCTTCTCCTCGCGGGCCTTCCGCTCCTCTTCGCTCTCCCCGGCCTCCTCCTCGGCCTCGGCCTCGATCGCCTCGGCTTCTTCGGCCTCGACCTCTTCCTCGGCCTCCTCGGCCTCTTCCGCGACGGCCTCTTCCGCCGTCCCGGCAGCCTCCGCCTCCTCTTCGGCCTCCTCGACTTCGAGCTCCTCGAGCAGCGCCCACGCAGCGTCCTCGCTCCGCTGGCTCTTGCCCACCTGCTCGCCGTCCGGACCGAACAGCTTGTACCACGAGCCCGACTGCTCCACGTAGTAGCCGGCCGGCCGCGCGGCCTCCGTCTCCGGTGCCTCCTCGGCGGGCGCCTCCTCGGCGGGCTCCACCTCTTCTTCGGCCTCGACCTCGGCCTCGACCTCCTCGAGCAGCGCCCACGCGGCGTCCTCGCTGCGCTGGCTCTTGCCCACCTGCTCGCCGTCCGGGCCGATCAGCTTGTACCACGAGCCCGACTGCTCGACCGAGTAGCCCGCGGGGCGCAGGGCGGCCTCCTCGGCCTCCTCCGCCTCCTCGACGGCCTCGACCTCTTCGGCCTCCGCCTCGACGGCGACCTCCTCGAGCTCGGCGAGATCCTCGACCTCCTCCACCTCCTCGAGCTCCTCGGCCTCCTCGGCTTCCTCGGCCGCCTCGAGCTCGACCTCCGACTCGGGCTCCGTCTTCCGGCGCCGGCGACGCCGGCGGCCGGTGGTGGGCTGCGCCTCGCCGAGCGCCGCCTTCACGATCTCCGACGACTCGGTCAGCCCCGCCCGGCGATGGCGCTCGAAGAGGGCGCGGAGCTTGGCCACCTCCGTGTCCTCCACGGTCGACGCCTCGGACTTCACCGATACGCCCATCTGCCGGAGCAGCTGGATCAGGCTCTCGGCCGGTACGTCGAACTCTTTGGCTACCTCGTATACGCGCATACCCTCAACCTGCGACTCGAGTCATACTGCCTGCCGCGTCACTCGCTGCCGAGCAGCGCGGCCAGCCGATCGCCGAACCCGGCGTCGGCCACTCCCACCGCCGCGAGGGGGCTCTTCCCCACGGCCCTGCCAAGCTCCGCACGCGTGTACCGCTCCACGTATGCGACGCCTTCGCGCTCCATCAGCGGGACCAGCTTCGCCCGCCCGGTGGCCGTCAGGTCCTCCGCCACCACCGCGAACGTCACCGCGCCACGCCGGACCCCGGCCACCACCTTCGTCGTGCCGGGCACCGTCGCGCCCGCCCGGGCCGCCAGCCCCAACAGCTGCAGCGCCCGGTCCGTCAACTCGGCTCAGTCCTTCTCTTCTTCGACGACTTCGGCGACGGCGTCTTCTTCCACGTCGTCCTCTTCTTCCGCCTCGTCCTCTTCTTCCGCCTCGTCCTCGGCGTCGCCCTCCAGAGCCGCCTCGAGATCGATCTCCTCGTCGGACTCGCCGCCGGCCGCGTCCGCCTCGGCCTCCAGCGCTTCCTCGATATCGATCTCGTCGCCCGCCGCGGCGTCCTCCGCCTCGGCCTCACCCGCGTCCGCCTCTTCTTCCAGGGGCTCTTCGACGGTGAGCTCATCGATGACGGCCACCAGGGTGTCCGCCGCCTCGTCGCTCAGCCCTTCCACGGCGACGAAGTCTTCCCGTTCCAGGTCGATGATGTCGAAGAATGTAGTATACCCGGCCGCTTCCAGAGCCGCTACCGTCTCCTCGGCGAGCTCGAGCTGGTCGAGCTTGAAGTCGCCCATCTCGTACTCTTCCTCCTGCCCGCCCCCGAAGAGCGCCTCGTCGGCGCCCCGCTCCAGCCACTCCCGGCTGCCGTACAGGTCGATCTGCCAGCCGATCAGCTGGCTCGCGAGCCGCACGTTCTGGCCGTTCCGGCCGATGGCGAGCGAGAGCTGGTCCTCGTCGACGATCGCGGTGATCACACCCCGGTCCGGATCGCTCAGCACCTTGGCCACCCGGGCCGGCGCGAGCGCACGGCGCGCGTAGATCTCCGGGTCCGGGTGCCACGGCACGATGTCGATCCGCTCGCCGCCCAGCTCGCTCACCACGGCCTGGACCCGCGAGCCCTTCAGCCCCACGCACGCGCCCACCGGATCGATGGACTCGTCCCGGGAGCTGACGGCCAGCTTCGTCCGGCCTCCGACCTCGCGGGCCAGCCCCTTGATCTCCACGATCCCCTGGTAGATCTCCGGCACCTCGAGCTTGAAGAGTGCGGCCACGAACAGCGGGTCGGCCCGGGACATGATCAGTCGCGGGCCCTTGCTCGTCTCGTCGACCTTCTTCAGCACCGCCCGGATCGGCTCGCCCTGCCGGAACCGCTCCCGCGGGTTCTGCTCCTTCCACGGGATGATCGCGTCGGCGTCCCGGGCCTCGTTCAGCATGATCACGAGCTTCCCTCGCTCCACCTGCTGCACCTCGGCGCTCAGCAGCTCGCCCTCGCGACCCTCGAACTCGTCCCGGATCTTCTGACGCTCGCCCTCGCGCACGCCCTGAATGATCCGCTGCTTCGCCGCCATCACCGCGTTCCGGCCGAAATCGCTGAACGCCACCGGGATCTCCAGCACATCGCCCGGCTCGAAGTCCGGATCGTCCCACCGGGCCTCGTCCAGGGAGATCTCGCGCGACGGATCCTCGACCTCCTCCACCACCTCCTTGAGGACGATGATGTTGATCCCGCCCTCGTCCTCGTCGATGGTGATCTCGGCCTCGACGTTCGGGCCGAACCGCTTCGCCAGCGCGGCCATGATGCCGTCACGGATCAGGTCGTGCAGCTCGAGCCGGGAGAGATTCTTGTTGTTCGTCATCTCCCGGAACGCCGCCAGCACCTGCATCCCTTCGTTCGACATACGCCTCCCCTTATTCGTTCCAGTGGAAGACCAGATGCGCCTTCGCGATCGCGTCGCGCGGCACCTCGACTTCCTCCGCATCCTCGAGCCGGAGCCGGACGACCTCCCCGTCCTCTCCGGCCACCAAGCCGAGCAGCTCGCCCTGCAGCCGCTTCCCGCGGCCCGCCAGCGGTGCGTACCCCTTTACCACGACCTCCTGGCCCGCGAACCGCTCGAAGTCACGGCGCCGCACCAGCGGTCGCTCCACACCCGGCGACGAAACCTCGAGCACGTAGTTGCCCGGCAGCGTCTCCAGCGCGTCCAGATACTCTTCCAGCGACCGGCTGACCCGGGCGCAGTCTTCCAGCCCGATCCCCTTCCCCGGCTCCGAATCCGGCCGGTCCACACGAAGCCGCAGGACCGGACGGTTCTTCGACCCGGTGCGTTCGTACTCCACCAGCTCGAAGCCCAGCGCCTCGATCCGCTCCTCCAGTACCTCTGCCAGCGATCGGTCGGCCATATCCCCAGACAAAAAAAGTGGGGGTGTGCGCCCCCACTTCACAAAGCGGCCCCTCAGGGCCGCGCACAGCATGTATGGTAAACGGACAGCCGCCGTACCGTCAACCCCGGAGCCCGGATTCAGGATCAAGGATGCAGGATCCCTGACTCCCGACTCCTGTCGCCGCCGTTCAGTTCCGGCCCTCCGCGGTCCACACCTCGTCGCCCTCGTGGACCTCGGCCTCCCACGTCACATCGATCGCGCCCTTCAGGCTCATGGCCGTCGGGCACTTCTGCCCGTGCTTGCCCAGCAGCCGCTCCACCGTCTCCCGGCTGCCCGCCGGGACCCGAAGCGTGTAGGCGACATGGATCCGGGTCAGCACCGGCACCCGGCCCCGAACCTCGTTGATGCCACGGACCTCCGCCGTGATGGCGCCCTCGCCCAGCTCGATCTCGCGGGCTTCCAGCCCGCCGGCAAGTGTGCCCAGCATTCAGGCGCCCGCCGCCCCCGTCACGAAATCCACCGGCAGCGGCCGGTCCGGCCCCTCCAGGTTGTAGTGCTCCTTGATCGCCCCATGGACCCCGACCTCGAAGGTGTCCCCCGTCCCCAGCCGGATCCGCCGATGCACTCCCGCCACCCGCTCCACCCGCGCCTCCGCCACATAGAACGCCTCACCCATTACCCCTCCCCATTCGCAGTCGTGCCGTATCCGGCTCCTCCGGCTCGTACCCCGGACACCGGAGCACCGGCAGCGTCGGGTACTTCGGGTACCGATCGTCCTCCTTCGACAGCTCGCACAGCAGGAACCGCGACCCCCGCCGATTCTCCACCGTTCGGGCGTTCTCACAGCGCCCACAAAGCCCCGCTCCGGTCCTCACTCTCAATTCGGTATCCTGACTCCTGACTCCTGACTCCTGACTCCTGACTCCTGACTCCTGACTCCTGACTCCTGACTCCTGATCGTGCCCTACCGCCTCACCCCCAGCACCCCCACCTGCCGGCCCGCATCGCCGCCACGGTGCGAAAAGAAGCCGTCGTCGTGCTTCGTGCAGTGGGCCGAGACCGTAATCCGATCGGGCGACACGCCCGCCTCGATCAGCCGTCGGGCCTGGACCGCCCGGAGGTCCACCGGCGTGTTCGTGTCCGGGACGTCGAGCCCCAGCGCCCGGTGCACCTCCGCCCCCACCTCGTAGCAGGCGCCGCAGATGGCCGGGCCCAGGTGCGCGTGGACCCGGGCGACATCGCCGCCGAGCGCATCCACCCCCGCCTCGACGATCCCCGCGGCCGTCCCCCGCCACCCGCCGTGCAGCAGCGCGACGCGCTGTAACTCATGGTCCACCAGTGAGATAGCCACACAGTCGGCCAGCGACACCGTCAGCAGGATGCCCGGGTAGCCGGTCACGTGGCCATCCCGGCCATGGGAGACGAACAGCCCCGGCAGCCGCTCCATGTGCTCGGTGATCCCCGCGCCATGGACCTGCTCGCTGTGGACCGCACGGGGCATCCGGAGCCCTTCCCGGAGCGTGCGCCACCGGGCCACGATCTCGCCGACGGGGGCCGCCCCGAAGAGCCCGAGGTCCGCCGACGCGCCGGTGGTCCCGTGGACCAGCCAGGGGAACGCCGCGGTCCACGCCGGCACGGGGTGGAGCGGGATCCCCCCGACGTCGGTTCGGGGCTCCCGGACCGTGTGGACGCCGTCCGGGAGCGCGGGCGTGGCGCCGGTCAACCCTCGGAGACCGGGATGTCGGGCCCAGCGGTGTCATCCATCCCGCGCCCCTGGGCGCCACCGGCCCCGCCGGGTCCCGGCGTGTGGTCGTGTGCCTTGTTCTCGAGCCGCTCCACGCGCCTGCGCAGCTCGTTCACGTCCTTCGCCAGCTCCTCGTACTCCGACCGGAGCACGAAATCGAGGCGGGAGCGCGCCTCCTCGAACGCCTCCTGGGCCCGGTCCATGGTGGTCTTCACCGCCTCCCGGGCCCGGTCGGGCGACACCTCGCCCCGCTCCATCATGTCCTCGAACGTCTCCTCGATGGCGTCCTTCAGCGCGCTCAGGATCCCGAGCCCCGCCCGGATCCCCTCCCGCACGTCGTCGCCCATGTTCCCCCGCTTCTTCTCGTCCGTCACAATACGCCTCCGTCCCGTGTGCCTGTGCCCGTGCCCCCGCCCCTGCCCCGAACTCTCCTCGCCCGGCAGCCCGCCCCCTGGCCGCGAGCGCCGCCCAGCCGCG
>JBPRGE010000045.1:0-3003 GCA_051418035.1 Candidatus Longimicrobiales bacterium M2_2A_002 | reverse complement strand
GCGCCCTCGCTACCCCGCCTTGCGGATCTTCCCCGCGGAGATGCAGCGGGTGCACACCCGGACGCGGATCTTCTCGTCGTTCTCGTCGAGGATCCGGACGCGCTGCAGGTTCGGCAGCCACCGGCGCCGCGTCTTGTTGTTCGAGTGGCTTACGTTGTTCCCGTAGCGCGGGCCCTTGCCGCACACGTAACACTTCCGTGCCATGGATCTAGCTCCTTCCGTCAGCCCGATGCGCCGGCTTCGCCGGTCATCGCGCCGTCGCTGCTCTCGCCTGTGGTATCGGTGGCCGCCGCGCCCGTGTCCTGCGGCGCCGTCGACTCCCGCAGCACCGGCGGGGTCGGGCGGATGTCGCTGACCTGCATGTAGTAGTCGGTGAACGCCGCCTGCGTCTGCTCACCCTCGCCGTAGAACTGACCCTGCTCGCCCCAGGCGCCGGCCAGGGAGTCGCTCATGGGGAAGACCCGGCCGCGGATGCTGTAGAACGCGCCCCGCTGGGGCGTGAACGGCCCGCTGATGGAGTCGCCCGCCGCGGCGGCCGAGTCGAGCCGGACCAGGAGCGGGATCTGCGTCGTCTGGTCGCCCAGCTCGCCCCAGAAGATCAGGTCGCCCAGCGAGCCCGTCGCCCGGACGTTGTGGACCCGGATGTCCTGGGCCACGAACCGTCCCTTGTCGGCCGCCAGCGAGTCCTTGGGGATCACCGGGATCGATGGCGGATCCATCATCGCCGGATCCTCGGCCTCCTCGACCACGGTCACGGAGGTCGGCTCGGCCTCCATCCCGAGCCACGTCAGGAACCCGCCCACGGCCACGAGGGCGAGGATCATCCACAGCCAGGTCAGCGAGCCACGCGACTTCTGCGACCCGCCCTTCGACCCTGCGTCCGGCGTCCCGGAATCGTCCGCCATGATCGTCTACTCCACCAGTTCTATGATCGCCAGGTCGGCCGCATCGCCGGACCGGTGCCCGAGCTTCACCACGCGGGTGTAGCCGCCGGGGCGCTCCGCGAACCGCGGCCCGATCTCATCGAACAGCTTGGCCAGCGCCTCCTTGTCGTGGATCTTCCGACCCACCTGGCGCCGGGCGTGCAGGTCACCCCGTTTGGCCTTCGTGATCAGCGGCTCGGCGAAGTGCCGCAGCTCCTTCGCCTTCGCCACCGTCGTCTCGATCCGCTCGTTGATGAAGAGCGACGCGGCCATGTTGCGGAGCATCATCTTCCGGTGCTCCGCCGTGCGGTTCAGGTGACGACCCCTCTTGCGGTGTCTCATCGGCTACTCCTCCTCGGCGACGTCCGCGGTCTCCTCCTGCGCGGCTTCCTCGTCCACCAGGTACAGCTCGCCGTCGTCGCCCTCCTCCAGCTTCATCCCGAACCGGAGGTTGTGCTCACCCAGGAACTCCCGGATCTCCTCCAGCGACTTCACGCCGAAGTTGTCGATGTCCAGCATCTGGTCCTCCGTGCGCCGGACCAGGTCGCCCAGGGTGATGATGTTCTCCTTCTTGAGCGAGTTCACGCTCCGGACGCTCAGCTCCGCCAGGTCCTCGATCGGACGCTCGAACAGGTCCTGCAGCGTCTTCGGGACCGGCACCGCGCCCGGGACCGGCGGCTCGGGCTCGCCCGCGTCGCCGAACTTCAGCATGTACTCCAGGTGCGTCCGTGCCAGCTCCGCCGCGTACGCGACGCCGTCCTCCGGCGCCACGCTCCCGTTCGTCTCCACGTGCAGCGTCAGACGGTCGAAGTCGGTCCGCTGACCGACCCGCGTCTCCTCCACCGTGAAGTTCGCCCGCAGCACCGGGTTGTAGATGCTGTCGATCCGGACCAGGTCCACCGGGCTGCCCTTCGGCACGTCGTGGTCATCGGCCGTCACGAAGCCCCGGCCCTTGTCCACGTGCAGCTCCAGGTGGAGGTCCTTGTCCTCCTGGAGCGTGAACAGGTGGTGCTCCGGGTCCAGGATCTCCACGCCGCTCTTCGGCTCGAGGTCGCCCGCGGTCACGGGACCGGCCGCCGTCGCCTTCAGCTCCAGCCGCGCCTCGTCCACCTCCGGGTCCAGCCGCAGCACCAGCGACTTCAGGTTCTGGATGATCTGGTGCACGTCCTCCGACACGCCCGCCACCGTCTGGTGCTCGTGCACCACGTTGTCCATCCGGAAGGCCCAGACCGCGGCCCCCGGCAGGCTCGACAGCAGGATCCGGCGCACCGAGTTGCCCAGCGTCTGCCCGAAGCCCCGCTCCAGCGGCGCCATCACGAACTGGGCGCTGCGCTCGTCGTCCGAGCGCTCCGTCACCTCGACCCGCTGCGGCAGGACGAATCCCGTCAGATCTAGCTCCACGTCTCCTCCTCTATGTCCGTTACTTCGAGTAGAGCTCGACGATGAGCTGCTCCTGGACCGGCAGCGGGATCCCATCCCGCGTCGGCCGCTCCAGCATCCGCCCCGTCCGCGTGCCCTCGTCCAATGCCAGCCAGCTCACCGTGTCCGGCCGCGTCTTCGACTCCAGCGCGCCCTGCACGGGGACCATGTCCCGGCTCTCCTCCTTGATCCGGACCTCGTCGCCCGGCTGCACCTGGTAGCTCGGGATGTCCACCGGCCGCCCGTTCACCTCCACGTGCCGGTGCCGTACCAGCTGCCGCGACTGCGCCCGGCTCGCCGCGAAGCCCAGCCGGAAGATGATGTTGTCCAGCCGCGACTCCAGCCCGATCAGCAGGTTCTCACCCGTCAGACCGCTCTGGCTCGACGCGCTCTTGAACATGTTGCGGAAGTACTGCTCACCCACACCGTAGATCCGCTTCACCTTCTGCTTCTCGCGGAGCTGCAGCGCGTAATCGCTCATCTTCCGGCGACGACTCTGCGCCACCCCGTGCTGCCCCGGCGGGTAGCCCCGCCGCTCCACCGGACACTTCTCCGTATAGCACTTCGTGCCCTTCAGGAAGAGCTTCTGCCCCTCCCGACGGCACAGCTTGCACACCGGTCCCGTATGTCTGCCCATCTACCGTCTCACTCCTGTCTCCGT
>JBPRGE010000044.1:0-10067 GCA_051418035.1 Candidatus Longimicrobiales bacterium M2_2A_002 | reverse complement strand
GCCCCTACGTCCAGAAGCACTACCGGACGGACAACATCCCGTCCCAGCAGGAGAAGTGGACGGAAGAGGGCGTCGTGTGGCTCAACGTCGTGTCTTCCGCGCCGGGCAAGCAGGGCTACTACGAGCCTGCGGAGATGAACGAGCATTCGGCCGAGTGGGGCAACAACTCCACGGCGGTGCTCCTGGACCCGGAGGGCGAGGTCGGTCACGCCTACGAGGCTCGGACCACGCCCCACATGTTCGTCATCAACCCCGAGGGCGACGTGGTCTACATGGGCGGCATCGACGATGTCCCCACCAGCCGTGACGAGGACCTGGAGCGGGCCACCCAGCTGGTGGACCAGGCACTGACCGAAGCCATGGACGGCCAGCCCGTTTCCCAACCGACGTCGAGGCCCTACGGCTGCAGCGTTAAGTACAAGTAGGCCGGAGCGGCGTTGAGCCGCGCCGGCCGGCGGGCGCCTTCGCCGCGGCCCTTCCGGGCCGAGCCCGTTCCCCCTGTTGCGGGCCCGGTCCAGGCCTCACGTTAGGGGCTTATGAACACCCAGGCCACTCGCCCGAACACCCAGCAGGACGCCCAGGGGCTCTCGACCTTCGGGGGCGTGTTCACGCCGTCGATCCTCACCATCCTCGGCGTCATCATGTACCTGCGGTTCGGGTGGGTGGTGGGGAACGTGGGGCTCATCGGCGCGCTCGCGATCGTCACGCTGGCCACGTCCATCACCTTCCTGACAGGGCTCAGCATCTCCATGATCGCCACCGACCGCCGGGTCCGGATCGGCGGCGCGTACTACATGATCAGCCGGGCGCTGGGGATCGAGACCGGCGGCGCCGTGGGGATCCCCCTCTATTTCGCCCAGGCGCTGAGCGTGGCGCTCTACACCGTCGGGTTCGCCGAGAGCGTGAACCGGACGTTCCCGGCGATGGACCAGCAGGCGGTGGCCATCGTAGTCACGATCCTGGTCGCGCTCCTGGCGCTGAAGTCTGCGCAGGTGGCGGTCCGGGCCCAGTACGTGATCATGGCGGCCATCGGCGTCTCGCTCATCTCGCTCGTCCTGGGGAAGCCGCTGGAGGCCACCGAGATCGAGATGTTCGGCGCGTCGGCCGCCCGGTCCGAATCGTTCTGGACCGTGTTCGCCGTCTTCTTCCCGGCCGTGACCGGGATCATGGCCGGGGTGAACATGTCCGGTGACCTGAAGGACCCGAGCCGCGCGATCCCGGTGGGGACGATGGCGGCCATCGGCGTCGGGTACCTGGTCTACATGCTGCTCCCCATCCTGCTGGCGGGCCGGGCGGACGCGGTGACGCTGATCGAGGACCCGCTCATCATGACCCGGCTCGCCTGGTGGGGCGACGCCATCCTCCTCGGCGTCTGGGGCGCGACACTCTCCAGCGCGGTGGGCAGCATCCTGGCCGCGCCCCGGGTGCTGCAGGCGCTGGCCCGTGACCGGGTGCTGCCCCGGTCGCTGTCGTTCCTGGGCGCCGGGAGCGGACCGAACGACGAGCCCCGGACGGGCACGGCCATCACGCTGGTCGTGGCTCTAGGCGCCGTCATGCTCGGCGACCTGAACGTCATCGCGCCGATCCTGACCATGTTCTTCCTGACCACATACATGGTGCTGAACGTGGCCGCGGGCGTGGAGAAGTTCCTGGGCAGCCCGTCCTTCCGGCCGGCGTTCCGGGTCCACTGGTCGCTCTCGCTGCTGGGCGCCATCGGGTGTCTGGCCGTCATGTTCCTGATCAACGCGCTGGCGACCGTGGTCGCGGCGGTGGTGATCCTGGGGATCTTCATCTGGCTCGAGCGTCGGGAGCTGCAGGCGGCGTGGGGCGACGTCCGGAAGGGGCTGTGGATGGCCATGGTCCGGGCGGGGCTCTTCCGGATGACCGAAGGCGAGGACACCAAGAACTGGCGACCGCACGTGCTCGTCCTGTCCGGCGCGCCCAGCCGCCGCTGGCACCTCATCGATCTGGCGACATCCATCACCCACAGCCGGGGGCTGATCACCGTGTCCAGCGTGCTTCCCGCCGGGTCCCGGGACGCGGCGCAGCAGGAGAAGCTGGAGGCCACGATCCACGACTACCTGGGACGTCGCGGCGTGCAGGCCATGGTCCGGTTGACCACGGCCGAGGACGTCTTCCAGGGCGCCGAGCAGCTGGTGGAGACGTACGGACTCGGACCGCTCGTCCCGAACACCGTAGTCCTCGGCGCGAGTGTCGACCAGGCGAACCGGGACCGGTACTGCAGCATGCTCCAGGCGTTCCACGAGGCGCGCCGCAACATCCTGATCCTCCGGGCCGACCAGGAGCGCGGGTTCGGCGACCGGCAGCGGATCGACGTGTGGTGGGGCGGGCTGCAGAAGAACGGCGGGCTCATGATGATCCTGGCGTACCTGCTCCGGATCAGCGCCCGGTGGGGCGGCTCCGAGATCCACCTGAAGCTGGTGGTCGACAGCGAGCAGGCGGCTACGGCGGCCCAGGTGAACCTGGAGGCCCGGGTGGCCGGGCTCCGGATCGGCGCCCGGCCCCACGTGATCGTCTCCGACGGCCGGCCGTTCGAGGAGATCCTGGTGGAGTCGTCGGCCGATGCCGACCTGGTCTTCCTCGGGATCGCCGAGCCCGGTGGGCACCCGGACTTCCCGACTTACTACACGCGGCTTCAGCACATGGCCGACGATCTCCCCGCCGCGGTGTTCACACTGGCGGCCCAGGACCTCCCCTTCGCAGACCTGCTGGAGTAGGTGGAGCACATGAACCGAGCGATACTGGCCACAACGATACTGGCCACAGCGATACTCGCGACCCTGACCATCACCGCACCGGTTCCGGCAGCCTCCCAGGAGGCCGGCGACGTGGCCGCCGGGGCGGCGGGCCCCCGGATCGACGTGCGGTGGGTACCCGACTACCCCGTCCAGGGACGGCTCTTCCGGGTCGTGGTCTCCGCGGACCGGGCAGATCACGTCGAGGGGCTCAGGGCCGAGCTCGCCGGTGAGCCGCTCCACTTCCAGCGGACCGGGGAGCGCGAGTTCAGCGCGCTGGCGGCCGCGCCGATCGACGCGGAGGGCGAGCTCCGGATGCCCATCGCGGCGCTCTGGGCCGATGGCGCCCGGGACTCCCTGACCATGGCGGTCCCCGTCAGGGCGGGATCGTACCGGTTGGAGGCACTGAGCGTCGCCCCCCGCTACGGCTCACCGCCCGACTCGGCGACGCGGGCGCGGATGCGACGGGAGTCGAACCGGGCCCGGGCGGTGTCCCGCGCGTCCCACAACACCCCCCGGCTGTGGACGGGTCCCGTCGAGCACCCCCGGGACACGCGGATCACCAGCGGGTTCGGCGACGGACGCCAGTTCAACGGCCGGGTCACGAGCCGCCATATGGGCACCGACTTCGCCGGCGGCGTGGGGGCACCGGTCCGGGCGGCGGCCCGGGGCGTCGTCGCGCTCGTCGACCGGTTCCACCTGGGCGGCAACGTGGTCTACATCAACCACGGCGCGGGGCTGGTGACGGCGTACCTGCACCTGAGCGAGCAGCTGGTGGCCGAGGGTGACACGGTCAGCGCCGGCCAGCTCATCGGCCGGGTCGGCGCCACCGGTCGGGTCACGGGCCCGCACCTCCACTGGATCGTCCGGTACGGCGGTGTGACCGTGGACCCGATGAGCCTCCTGGAGGTGGCCGGCGACGAGTAGCGAGCCGCCGCCCCGTGGCCCGCGAGGCCACCCTCCGCGTCACGATTTCGTTCGAGCCCGAACGACCTGCCACGACGCGAAATACCACAAGTCGTTGGCTGGCAACCACTTATGTTTCAAGTGCTGCCGGCCGTTCGTTCGCGTACGAACGAAATTGCGGCCGTAATACCGGGACCGTTCTCGCTCGGTGAATCCTGGCCGGTCGGGACACCCGGGTCAGGGCTGGATACCGAACCCGCCGTGCACGGCGGCCTGCCAGGCGGCGGCCTGCCAGGCAACGGCTACCGGGCGGCGGCTACCAGGCGCCGAGGATCGCGCCCATCAGGGTGAACGCCAGGATCTGGTAGCCGGCGTCGATCCCCCAGAGCGCGAACGAGCGCTGCTCGAAGAGGTAGACCACGCCGATGGCCGTGGCCACGAACAGGGCGCCGGCCATGAACCCGGCGAACACGCCGAACGAGAGGCCGGCGTCCGGGCCGATGAACAGGGCGAGGGCCCCGGCGGTCAGGAGCTGGAGGACGAAGGCCACACCGAACGTCCGGACCATGTTGCTCGACGCGGCCTTCTCCTCGGTCATGGTCGACGCGGTCATCCACGCCCGGCCGAGGGCGGGCCCGTACCAGAGTGCGCCGAGGGCGAAGGTCGAGACGGCCGCCACGAGCACGGCCAGCCAGTTGATGGCAGCGAATCCGGTCGCAGCATCCATGCGGTTGCCTCCTGTTGATGGGGGAGCGCGCGACGGCCGTCGCGGAGGGGCCGCGGGGGGGTCGCGCCGGCAGTCCAATGGTACTGCCCCGGGGCGGTCCGGGCCAAGGACTTCCCGGTGGGGCGACCACGCTCGTGCCCGACCGGGCAGCCGCAGCCCTTGGCGACAGCCCGCCCGGCCTCCTAGCTTGTCGCGTTGACCCGAGCACCGGTCCGGAGAGTGAGACGTGGACGAGCAGAGACGAGCGGAAGGCGCGCCCCTGGAGCCGTTCGAGCGGGACACGCTGGGCCGGGTGTTCCTCGACGCGGTGGACCGGTTCGGTCCGAACGAGGCGTTCCGCTGGAAGGAGGGCGGCGGCTGGCAGTCGCTGAGTCATGACGAGGTGGCCGATCGGGTCGCCCGGCTGGTGGCGGCGCTCCGGGACCGGGGTGTACGTCGCGGTGATCGAGTGGCGCTCCTGTCGGAGAACCGGCCGGAGTGGGCGCTGACGGACTTCGCCTCGGCGTGCGCCGGGGCGGTGAGCGTACCGGTCTACCCATCGCTCCCTGCGGACCAGGTCGGCGTGATCCTGGAGGACGCCGAGCCCCGGGTCGCCATCGCGTCCACCGCCGACCAGGCGGCCAAGATCCTGGCCGTCCGGGACCGGATCCCGGCCCTCACCCATGTGGTGGTCATGGACGGCCCGGCGCCGGAGCACCCCGGTGAGATCGTGGTGGAGACGTGGGCGGGGCTGCTGGAGTCGTCGCCCCACCCGGGGCTCCGTGACGAGGCGCTGAAGGCGGGCCCCGGCGACCTGGCGACGCTGATCTACACATCGGGCACCACCGGCGTGCCCAAGGGCGCCATGCTGACGCACGGCAACCTGGCGTACATGGTGGCGGCGACCCGGCAGCACCGGACCGTCCCGGCGGAGCCCGGCGACGTGGCGTTGTCCATCCTCCCCCTCTCCCATGTGCTGGAGCGGGCGGCGTTCCTCTACTTCTGGGACTCGGGTGCGACGATCGCGTACGCCGAGTCCATCGACGCCGTTTCGGAAAACCTCCTGGAGGTCCGGCCCCACCTGATGGTCTCGGTGCCCCGGCTCTTCGAGAAGATCCACCAGAAGGTGGTGGGCGGCGGCGGGCTGAAGGGACGGATCGCCCGGTGGGCGTCGGACGTGGGCGGGCGCGTGGTCGACCGCCGCCTCGATGACCGTCCCGTCCCCATCGCCGATCGGATCCGGTTCGCCCTCGCCGACCGGCTGGTGTTCAGCAAGCTGCGGGAGAAGACGGGCGGCCGGCTCCGGATGTTCATCTCCGGCGGCGCGCCGCTGGCCGCGGACGTGGCCCGGCTCTTCTTCGCCGCCGGGATGCCGATTCACGAGGGGTACGGCCTGACGGAGACATCGCCGGTGCTGGCTGCGAACCGACCCGGGAGCGTGCGGCTGGGGACCGTGGGGCACCCGTACCCCGGCGTGGAGCTCCGGCTCGGGCCCGGCGACGAGATCCTGGCCCGGACGCCGGGGCTGATGAGCGGGTACTGGAAGAACCCCGAGGCCACGGCCCGGGCCATCGACCGCGACGGCTGGTTCCACACGGGCGACATCGGCGCCATCGACGAGGCCGGGTTCCTGAGCATCACCGACCGGCTCAAGGACATCATCGTGACGGCCGGTGGGAAGAACCTGGCACCGCAGCCCCTCGAGCTGCACGCGACCCGGTCGCCGTACGTGGCCCAGGCAGTGGTCATCGGCGACCGACGACCGTTCCCGGTGCTCCTGGTCGTGCCCGACTGGGAGCGGCTCGCGGAATGGGCCGCGGAGGAGGCGGTGGCCGTGGACGATCGGGACGCCGCCGTCGCCGACCCCGCGGTCGTCGCGCTCCTGGAGGCGCAGACGCTGGGCCGCATGGACGAGTTCGCCCGCCATGAGACGCCGAAGCGGGTCGCGGTGGTCGCCGACGAGTTCACCGTGGAGGAAGAGCTCCTGACGCCGACGCTCAAGGTGCGGCGCAGACAGGTGGAGGCCCGCTACGCCGAGCTCATCGACCGCCTGTACGAGCGCGCCACCATGGAGCACGCGGGCGCCGAAGGCTGAGCCCCCGATCCACGACCCCCGATCCACGATCCACGATCCACGATCCCCGATCCACGATCCGCCCTACCGCACCCGCTCCAGCAGCGCCCCGTCCACCGCGTCGCGGTGCATCATCACGTTCAGCACCCGGAGCGCGAGCCAGTCACCGCGCATCCAGACGTAGCCCTGTCGCCCCGTGGCGGTGCCGTGGGAGTTCTTGATCAGGTACCAGTCCCACCCGTCCACGACCCGGTGGTCTACGGCGTGGACCAGGTGGTCATCGGTGGTGCGGTGCTCCTCGAAGTCCGCCTGCCGGGTCTCCTGGTCGAGCGCCCAGCTCGGCGCCATCGACGGGTGGATCACGGCGATCCCGGCCTCGTTCCACGCGGCGCCGATATCGCCCCAGTCGGTGTCGAAGGCCACCGAGTAGCCCCGGTCCAGCGCCCGGTTGATGGTCCGGACGAACGCCTCGAGCGGGACGTTCACGTACCGGTCGTAGTCCCACCAGTTGTCCGGCACATCGACCTCGCCGTGCGCGTAGAACGGCTCGCTGGTGTACGACATCAGCTCCACGTACGCGTCCGGGTCGATCCCGAGGTAGTCGCTGGCGTACTCCTCCGGCGTCATCGTCCGGCCATCGACCTCGACCCGCTCGGGCGGCGGCGCCAGATGCCGGTCGAGGACGTCCCGGACGCCGGCCACAGTGGCGTCGACGTCCCAGTCCAGGTCATCGGCCTCGGCGATGGCGGCCAGCAGATCCCGGGTCATCTGCCGGGAGTCCTCCGGCTCGACGTACGCCGCCTCGGGCACGAGGCCGTAGTCCCCGACGATACGGATGACGTCGTGGGGCAGCCCGCCGTCGCCCAGCGGCACCTCGCCGCGACGGGGGTGGAACCCCTGGCCCCGGCGCGCGGCGAACTCCCGGGCCTTCTCCACCCAGGCCCAGTAGACGACCCAGTACTCCGACAGATTCAGCCCGCCGTCGGCCTCGAGTGCGGCCGCCAGCTCCGTGTTCTCGCGGAGGACCTCCGACTCGAGGAACGAGACAGTGGCGAAGCTCCAGCAGGTGCCGCCCCGCTGGGCCTTGATCGGGGTATGCGCGATGTCGGTCCCCAGCCAGTTGGGGGCGTGGACCTGGTCGAAGAAGGCCTGCAGCTCGGCGTCCGTCTGCTGGCCGTGCAGCGGGGCGACGGCGAGGAGGAGCGTCAGCGCCCCCAGACCCCGGATGATGCGATGCGTCATTGGTCTTCGGCTCCGTGCGTGTGATCGGCGCCGGCAGGGGCTGAAGAAGGATGGGAGCGTCAGGAGTGCTCCGAAAGGGCGGGATGAAACACAGGAGCGGGCGCGGTCGTTGTTTCCAGCGCGGGGAGGCCCTACCGTACGGCCCGCTCCGCTTCGAGCACTCGATCACGGAACCAGAGCTGATACCAATGAGACCTCTCGCTGCAGCCCTTTTCGCTCTCGTCGTCTCGGCCTCGACCGCCGCGGCGCAGGAGACGCTGACCCTGGACCGCGTCCACACCGATTCCCTCGGCCCGGAGGCGGTCGACACCTTCACCATCGACCTGGAGGCCGACCAGTTCGTCGTCGGCGAGGCCGACCAGCAGACGGTGGACGTGGCCATCACCGTATACGGCCCCGACGACGAGCAGCTCGCCTCGTTCGATGTCTCGGCCCGGGGGCCCGAGGTCTTCCAGTTCGATACGGAGACACAGGGTCGCCACCGGATCCATGTGGCGCCCTTCGAGCGCCAGACCGGCCGGTACGCCCTGGCGCTTCGGCGCGTCGAGCCCACCGCGACCGAGCCGGCCGAGCGGGTGGACCAGCTCATGGCCGCGTACGCCGGCGACGAGACGCCCGGTGGCGCGGTGGGCGTGGTCCGCGACGGCGAGTTGATCTTCGCCCGTGGGTACGGCGCCGCGGACCTGGCCTGGGACGTCCCCTTCGACGTGGACACGAAGAACAACATCGGGTCCACATCGAAGCAGTTCACGGCGTTCGCCATCGCGCTGCTGGCGGACCGGGGCGAGCTGTCGCTGGACGACGACATCCGGGACTACATCCCCGAGCTGCCGGAGTTCGAGCACACGGTCACCCTCCGCCACCTTCTCACGCACACGAGCGGCTACCGCGAGTTCCTGAACACGCTCGCCCTCGCCGGTCGACGCCTCGACGAGGGCGACTACATCGACCGGAGCGAGATCCTGGAGCTGGTGCAGCGGCAGCCGGAGCTGCAGAACGTGCCCGGCGCCGAATTCAACTACAACAACACCGGGTTCGCGCTCCTGGCACTCGTGGTCGAGCGGGTGACGGGGCAGCCGTTCCCCGGGTGGATGCAGGAGAACGTCTTCGGCCCCCTCGGGATGGAGAGCACGGTGATCCGGTCGCGCCCTGGCCAGATCGTGGAGGAAGGGTCCCAGGGCTACATGGTCGGCGAGGCCGGCGTGTGGCGGGAGGCCGACGACCTGGGTGGGTCCATGGGCGCCGGCGGGATCTACACCACCGTCGCCGACCTGGCCCGGTGGATGGACAACTTCCGGGACCCGACGGTCGGGAGCCCGGAGGTCTTCCGGTGGATGACCACCCCGAACGTCCTGATCGACGGCGACACCACCGACTACGGCCTCGGTCTCTTCGTCGACGAGTACCGCGGCCTCGAGCGCGTCCATCACGGCGGCGCCGACGTCGCCCACCGCTCCATGCTCGCCTACTTCCCCGCCCTCGACGCGGGTGTGCTGGCCGAGAGCAACAACGCGACGTTCAACGCGGCCGGTATGGCCAATCAGGTAGCCGACGCCTTCTTCGGTGAGCACATGGAAGCCGGGGAGGACGAAGGGGCACCGGCCGATCCGGAGGCCGAGTTCGACCCGTCGAGCTACGACCCCGAGCAGTTCGACAAACTCGCGGGCCGCTACGAGCCCGTGGAGATGCCGTCGTTCGTGCTCTCGTTCAGCCGGCGGGGAGACACGCTGATCACCCGGGCGCCCGGCCAGCCGGAGCTGACACTCTCCCCGACCTCCGACTCCACGTTCGATGTGGACGGCGTGAACGCGAGCCTGACGTTCCACCTCGATCCGGACGGGACGGCGGACTCGCTGACACTGCACCAGAACGGCGACCACATCGCCCACCGCATCGAGGGCGAGGCCTGGGAGCCCGACCCCGAGGAGCTGGAGGTCTATGCGGGCCGGTACTTCAGCCCCGAGCTGGAGACCTTCTACGAGCTGGCCGTAGAGGACGGCACGCTCCGGATCGAGCACCGTCGGTTCGACGAGCCGGTGGAGCTGACCCCGACCGAGCGGGACGCGTTCACCGGCACGTTCCCCGTCGCTCAGGCGGAGTTCATCCGCAACGACGCGGGCGAGATCGTCGCGCTCGAGGTCTCCAGCGGCCGGACCCGCGGCGTCCGGTTCGAGCGGGTGGAGCTGGAGCTGTAACCGGGCGAGAGTCCGCGCGGCCCGGCCGCAGCGCTCCTCGTACGCATGTTGCTCCTCTCAGGAGCTGAACGGCTCACCGAACGAGGAGTGATGATGGAGCGGACGGGCAATACGATCGGATCCGAGGGACGTCGTCAGCACGATGAGGACGACCCGAAGTTCGGCGACAAGCCGGACATGGAGGAGAG
>JBPRGE010000043.1:0-13087 GCA_051418035.1 Candidatus Longimicrobiales bacterium M2_2A_002 | reverse complement strand
CTCCGACACCGCCCGGGTCACCGACCGGCTGGAGCTGCGGGACGCCGACCACGATATCGTCACCCGCCGGGGCGACGTAGCACTCCTGATCGTCGGCGAAGAGCTGCGCATCCAGCTGACCGACCAGGGGCTCCGGGAGATCGAGGAGCCGGACATGGAGGAGTCCGAGGATGGCCTCGCCGCGCGGCTCTTCGGCGCCATGATCCGGGCGGGCGTCCGGGAGCTCATGGACAACGCCGTCGCCTACCCGATCAGCGAGCTCGGGCGCGCCGAGTACGTGGACGACCGGCTCGTCATCGAGGATCTGGAGGGCGAGCCGGTCTTCGATATCACGGCCAACGACCGGGACATCATGACCGACTTCCGGGAGCGCGACGCCCGGCGGTTCGCCCGGGAGCTGCGCGAGCGCATGCAGGAATGAGCCCTCCGCCGGGAGGGGGCCCGCAGCGAGGCCGGGACCCGGCCCGGGCCCGCAGCTCCACGCCCCGGCCGGTTGCCACGTCCAGCGACATCGGTACATCTTTCGCATCCCGAAGCGTTGGTGTGACCCCCTACCCGGCAGGCCATGCATTCCGAGATCCAGAAGATCGCTGTGGACAAGCGTCCCTCGAAGCTGCGGTTCGAGGGGCGCGTCCTGTTCCTGGTCGATGACGCCGACCTGATCCGCCGACAGCTCGACGGCGAGGACCTCGAGCTCACCCCCGAGCTCCGGGAGAAGCTCCGCGACCAGATCTCCACCGACGAGATCACGCCCGCCTACATCTGCTATTATTTCGATGAGACGCTGGGCGAGTTCCCGTACCTCGGGCTCCGGGCGGGCGGCGAGGCGCCGATCGAGCGGGGCGACGTGAAGAAGGGCGGATTCGTCTGCAGCGTCGCCGGGAAGCGGCGCGGGAAGGGCAGCTCACGGGAGCAGAGCCCCTACGCCGAGATGATGGCGGGGATCCGGGTCGTCATCGCCGAGAACATCGAGCGGATCTACAACGAGAACTGCCAGAACCTGGGGATCCTGACGTCCACCGACTTCTCGCTCATCGAGCGGGTCCGGGCCGGCGATGAGATCCCGCTGAGCGAGTTCACGGAGGGCGTCGACACCATCACCCGGGAGATCATCGAGTACGGCGGGCTCTTCGAGTTCAACGTCGCCCGGCTCCAGGGGAAGGTCGAGATCCCCATGCTCGAGAGCCAGCGGCTCCGGGGCGACGACGGCACCGACCGCCACGACCCTGACGAAGTCCGTCAGCTCCGGGGCGCGTCCGGGCACGAGGAGGGCGGCGACTGGAGCCCCGAGGAGGCCGCGGCGGAGACCACTGCCACGTCGCAGCCGAACAACCCGACACCGCCGCCCGCGGGCAACGGCCACCGGACCGCGCGCGTGGGTGACCGGCCCATGACGGTGGCGGAGAAGATCTTCGCCCGGAACTGGGTCGTGGACGCCGCGAAGGGGGAGCACGGCGTGCCGTGGGTGAAGCCGGGCGACAGCGGCTTCGTCGCCACGGACTACCGGTTCAGCCACGAGTACGTGACCCCGATGGCCGCCATCTTCTTCGAGGAGAAGCTGGGTGAGGACGCGAAAGTGAACGACGCGTCGACGATCCTGATGTTCCGCGACCACCTCACGTACCTGCACCAGGTCATGCCCCGGGAGCGGGTCCAGCTGGGGCTGCTCGACGTCGCTACACAGCTCAAGGAGAAGCAGCAGGCGTTCGCCGAGAAGCAGGGGATCAGGCTCTATGGTGAGCGGCTGGGCGCCCAGCTCGGGTCGGAGGCGATCTGCCACTCGAAGATGCTCGAGGAGTACGCCGAGCCCGGCCAGCTCATCGTCGGGACCGACTCCCACACACCCCATTCGGGCGCCATCGGGTGCATCGCGTTCGGCGTCGGCACCACCGCCATCTTCAACGCGTGGATCACGAAGGACGTGCGGGTGAGCGTCCCGCCATCGTTCAAGGTGGTCATCAACGGGGAGAAGCCGGAGCACGTGACGGCGAAGGACTTCATGCTGGAGATCCTCCGGCACCCGTACATCAGGGACGGGCACGCCATCGGCCAGATCATCGAGTATGCCGGCGAGGCCGTGGAGGCGCTCAGCATCGACGAGCGGGCGACCATGACGAACATGGCGGCCGAGGTGGGCGCGTTCACCGGGATCGTGGCGCCCGACGGGGAGGCTGTCGACTACCTCGTCGCCGAGCGGGGGATGGACCGGGCGAACGCCGAGACGCTCGTCGAGGGGCTCCACTCCGACCCCGACGCCGAGTACGTGAAGGTCATCGAGCTCGACGCGGCGGAGATCCGGCCGATGGTCGCGCTGCCCGGCGACCCCGGAAACGGGCTCTACATGGACGAGCTCGCCGACGAGCCCGTGAAGCTCGACATGGCCTACGCCGGCTCGTGCACCGCCGGGAAGAAGGAGGACATGGACATGTACGCGCGGGTGCTCCGGGCGGCCGCGGACCAGGGGCTCACGGTCCACCCCGACGTGAAGATGTTCATCCAGTGCGGCTCGCAGGAGGTCAAGGCGTACTGCCGGGAGCAGGGCTACCTGGACCTCTTCGAGCAGGTCGGCGCCGAGTTCATCGAGCCCGGCTGCGGCGCGTGCATCGCCGCCGGCCCGGGGACCAGCGCGAGCCCCGACGACGTGACCATAAGCTCCCAGAACCGGAACTTCCCCGGCCGCTCCGGCCCCGGCCAGCTCTACCTGGCCAGCCCCTACGCCGTGGCCGCCAGCGCCATCGCCGGGTACGTGACGGCGTGGGAGCCGGGGAAGCCGATCCGGCGGCTGGAAGCGGCTGGCGCCTAGATGAGCGGCCGGATCGAAGCCCTCTGGCTCAAGCCCGAGGAGTACGGCCCGATGGAGCCCGTCGAGGAGCTCGGCATGGTGGAGAAGACGGGCATCAAGGGCAACGCCGACTGGGGCGGGAAGCGGCAGGTCACGATCATCGAGAAGGAGCGCTGGGACGCCATGATGCGGGAGCTGGGCGATGCCGATGTCGACCCGTCCGCCCGCCGCGCCAACGTCATGATCAGCGGCTGCGACCTGGGCGAGTCCAGGCACCACATCCTACGTCTCGGTGATGTTCGCATCGAGATCCGGGGCGAGACCCGGCCGTGCGAGCGGATGGACGCCGCCCACCCGGGACTGCGGAAGGCCATGGCGGCGCCCTGGAACGGCGGCGCGTACGGCATGGTGCTGGACGACGGCGCGATCCGGATCGGCGACGCCGCTGTCCTGGAGCCGCCATCGGAGCCGTGACCCGAATGCTGCCGGTCCTGCGCTGGCCTGAAGGCCTCCGGGGTGGCGTCCTCACCGTGGTCGCCGGCCTTGCCGCCGGCCCGGGCACCGCGCAGATCCTCCAGCGCACGCTAGTCGACGCGGACCGGGGCGTGGCCATCGACGGCGCCATCGTGCTGCTCGTGGGCGTGACCCGGAACCGCACGACCATGGAGCCCGTCCCGCGGGCTGTGGTCCGCCTCACGCCGGAAGGACGGACCGGGGGCGGAGCGGATTCCGCCGGGGCCGACGGGTTCGCCTCCGACCGCTTCGAAGCGGACATCCGGGCCGGGACCATCAGCTGGTGCGACGGCCGCCGCTGCAAGGCAGGGTTCCGGGCATGACCGATCCCCGATCCATTCGTGTGGACCTGGCCAGCCCGCTCACCGAGACCCGGTTCGTCCGGCGACCGAACCGGTTCCTCCTGCGATGCGTGCTCGAGGAGCCCGATCCCGGCACGGGCGCAGGCCGGGTCGGCGACGTGGTCGATGTCCACATGGCCGACCCGGGGCGGCTCGAGGAGCTCCTGATCCCGGGCAAGCGCGTCTGGATCCGATGGGCCGCCTCGCCCACCCGCAAGACCGACTGGTCCGCGGTCCTCGTGGAGACGCCCGACGGGGACGGGCTCGTCTCGGTCGACACCACAATGCCCAACAAGCTGATCCACCGGGCGCTGGAAGCCGGCGCCCTCGAGGAACTCGACGACTGGACTCTGGAGCGAGCCGAGTTCCCGCTGGGGCGCTCGCGGATCGACTTCCTGCTCGCCGGTGGGACCCGGGACGGACAGGGCGAACGCGGAGTGGGACGCGTTGGCGACAGTGCGGGTGCGACCGGTGCCGTCGCCGAGCCTTCCGCCGGCTACAGCAGCGGGCCCGGCGGCCGCAAGCTCGCACTGGAGGTGAAGAGCGTGACGCTGGTCGAGGACGGCGTCGCCCTCTTCCCTGATGCCGTCACAGCACGGGGCACACGCCACGTCCGGGAGCTGGCGGAGGTGGCCGGTCGCATCGACGACAATGGCGTGGCATGGTCCGCGGCGATCCTCTTCGTCCTGCAGCGCGACGACGCCCGCCGAATCGAGGCCGCCCGCTCTATTGACCCCGACTTCGCCGATGCGCTTGCCGAGGCGAAGGCTGCGGGCGTCCGCGTGTTCGGCCGCCGATGCCGCGTGATGAAGGACCGGCTGGAGCTCGGCGACGCGGTGCCGGCGAGCTGAACGGGAGCGACGGGACGGGAAGACGTGGGCGTCTCGATCGCGATGCCTGTGCGGTGGACGTTGGGACCGGCGGCGGGAGGGGGTATCCCGCCGCGCCGATAGACTCGGGTTCTGTTCTCAGGAAGTGTTGGGCGAGGTCGACGTGTCCCGTAGCGCCATTCTGGTGCCCCGAAGCCCCGGGGACCTTGAGGCATGGCATACACACGTCCACCGGGGCTGCGCCCCATCGATCGGGAGCTGACCGTACAGCCCGGTGCGTTCCCGATCTCGGCCTACCGCCGGTTGCGCTTCGGCGAACGTCCGGCGTGTCCGCGGTGCGGCTCCGACAGCGTCCACCGGTGGGGCAGCTTCTCCGGCCGAAGACGGTATCGATGCCTCGGCTGCCGGCGCACGTTCAGCGACTTCACTGGCTCACCGCTGGCCTACGTCAAGAAGCTCCCCGCCTGGGCGCCGTATTGTCTCTGCATGCGCGATGGGCTGCCCATCCGCCTGGCAGCGCGGCTGGTTGGCATCTCCCCGGCGACGGCGTTTCGCTGGCGGCACCGCATCCTCCCGGCCCAGGACTTCGCCGACTGGACGGTCCTCGGGCTGCTCGTGACCATCGGTGAGACGTGGTTTCCACAGTCCGACAAGGGGAGTCGCTGTCTGGACCGCCCACCCCGGCACCGCCGGATCTGGCGTCGCTGCGACATGACACCGGTCTGGGTGCTGGTCGCTCGCGACGAAAGCACGAGGGTCACGAGCGCCGTGGTCGGGCTGCATCGTCCCGACCCTGATGACGTCGTTGCAGCCCTCGGACACCGGCTCAGCCCCACGGCCGAGTTGGTGAGCCGGTTCGGGTGGTACGGAGCGACGGCCGTGGCAGCGGACCGACTCGAGATTCCGCACCGGCACGCCGACCTGACCGACCCGGAGGTCGTGGCCGTGAAGTTCTACGCCGTGCGGCTGCAGTGGTGGATGCGACGGTTCCGTGGCGTCGCGACCCGGTATCTGGCCAACTATCTGGCGTGGCACCGATTCGTCGAAGGGAGCAGCCTCATGCGGGAGCGCATGTTGGTGGCGGCGCTATCGGCCGGCCGGCCGCCCTGACAACGGCGATGCAGAAGGACCCCGTCCGGAGACCACCGGGTCGTCATTCCCAACACTTCCTGAGAACAGAACCCGATGGAGCCGGACGACGGCCCTGGCTCCCGTCGCGGAGGTCCCTTACATCACCTCCGCAGCCACACTCAGGTACTTCTCCATCCACTCCAGGATCCGGCCCATGTAGTCCAGCTGGTGGGCCCGCTCCAGCAGACCATGGGGCTCCCGCGGGTAGAGCACCAGCTCGACCTCGATGTCGTGGAGACGCATGAGGTTGTAGAGCTGGATCGACTGCTCCGGGTGGACCCGCTCGTCGGCCAGCCCGTGCCCGATCAGCGTCGGTGTTTCGGCATCCTCGAGGTTCGCCACGGGCGACCGGTCCATGAAGAGGCCCATGTTGCCCCGGATCGGGAGGTCGAAGTGCACGGCCGTCATCTCCACCGGGATGTCCGTGGTGCCGGTGAAGCTGATCCAGTTCGTAAGGCCGGCGAAGGGGATCGCGACGGCGAACCGGTGGCTGTACGCCGTCGCCGCCCACGCCGACATGTAGCCGCCGTAGCTGGTGCCGCTGATCCCGACTCGGTCGGGGTCGATCATCCCGGCATCGCTCAGGTGGTCGATCCCGGCGATGATATCTTCCATCTCCCGGCCGCCGAGGTCGCGGTGATCGCCCTTGCTGAACGCCACCCCCCGGCCGCCGCTGCCCCGGTAGTTGGGCATCAGCACGACGTAGCCCTGTCCGGCCAGGAGCTGCGCCGGATAGAGCGGATTCGTGGTCCAGCCGTCCTGGCTGACGCCCTCCGGGCCGCCGTGGGGCAGGATCGCCAGCGGGTACGTCTCGCCCTCCGTGTAGCCTACGGGCTCGATCAGCACGCCCTCGATCCGCCACCCCTCGGGCCCCTCCCACGCGATGGTCCGCTGGGTGCCGAGCGCCACGTCCTCGAGCCACGGGTTGTGGTCCGTCACGCGGCGCAGCTCGCCGCCGAGCTCGCCCACATAGACCTCGCCCGGGTGCGATGCCGTGCTCGCTGCGGTCGCGAACATCCCGCCGGCGTCGTCGAAGCTGGCGCCGTGGAAAATGGCATCGCCGCCGTCGGCCACGACCTCCATCCCGGATCCGTCCTCCCGGGCGCGGTACAGCTTCGTCCTCGTCCCCTCGTTCGCGACGAACCAGACGGTGTCCCCATCGAGCCAGCCCAGGTCCACGGCGCTGGCTTCCATACCCGTCGTCAACGCGTTTGGCGCGCCGGCCTCCCGGCCGTCGAGCGGCGCGACGAACACCGTCTGGGCGAGCGGGTCGTTGAACTCGGTGGCGCCGATCCAGGCGATGGCACCGCCGTCGGGCGAGAAGGCCATGGCGCCCAGCTTCCCCTCGGTCGCCACCATCGGCTCCAGCCATGAGCCGTCCGCGGCCACGGCGTGGATCTCACGATACATGTAGCCGGCGTCGGTACTCGGGTCCTCGGTCAGCTGTACGGCCAGCCACTCGCCGCCCGGGGCCCACGTGAAGCCGTAGACCCTGCGATCCGATGGGGTGACAGCGATCCGCCGACCGCCCAGCTCGTGAACCCACAGCCGGGTAAAGGTCCCGCTCTCGCTCATCACGATCACATCGTCGCCGGCCGCCCGGCGCGCAGCGATCTCCTCCGGCTCCGGCACGCGCTGCGTGTACGCGATCCGGCTCCCGTCCGGCGACCATGCGAAGCTCGACACGCCCACCGGCGACGAGGTCAGCGGCCGGAGCTCACTCCCGTCCGCATTCACCGCGTAGACCTGTCGCTGGTCGTGCATCTCCAGCCGTGCGACGAAGGCCAGTGTGCCCCCATCCGGAGACCACTGCGGGCTCGAGGCCGAGTTCGGCCTCTCCACGACCGCCACCGGGTCGCCCCCCTCGGTCGGGACCACGAACAGCTCGGAATACGACCGACCACGGCTCTCGGCCTCGTCCCGGGGCCGGCTCGCGGTGTACGCGATGCGGTCGCCGTCCGGAGCCAGGGCCACCGAGCCCACGGAGCGCAGGCTCACGATCTGCCCGGGCGTGAGCCCCTGGGCAGCGGCCTCTGCAGCGGCCAGCGGCAGAAGGAGGAGGAGGGCCGTCAGGGAGATGGCGGACAGCGCTGGGTAACGTCGTTTCATGGTTCGCCTGCGTGCAGGGTGAGATACCGAAAGACGACTCGCGACCAAGATGGCAACGGGGACGGGGACCCGAAAGCCCCGCCGGCCGGGCTGCCCCCACCCCTGCCGAACGGTGCCTGCCGGGCCCACGCCCTCATTGACACGGCACCGGCCTTCTCTACCTTTTGGCATGCCTTTCCGCCGCATCCTCCTGACAGCTACGAGCGTTCTCATCGTCGGTGTCGCCGGGGTCCAGGCCCAGTCCGCGGCTCGGCCCACCGGCGAGTACGACGGCGCCGCCGCCACCGGGCTGGCGCTCCGCCGCCTCGGTACCACGGCACGGGTGCTCCACGTCGGCGCGCACCCGGACGACGAGAACACCGCCCTCTTTGCACCCCTCGCCCTCGGTCGCGGCGTCGACGCCGCGTACCTCTCGCTGACGCGGGGCGAGGGTGGACAGAACGGGATCGGCCCGGAGCTGGGGATCGCGCTGGGACTGATCCGCTCCGAGGAGCTGCTGGCGGCCCGTCGCATGGATGGCGGCGACCAGTTCTTCGCCCGGGCCATCGACTACGGCTACTCGAAGAGCGCCGACGAGGCGTTCCGGCACTGGCCGAAGGACAGCCTCCTCGCCGATGTGGTGGCCATCATCCGGAAGTACCGCCCGGACGTCATCGCCAGCGTGTGGAGCGGAACGCCGCGGGACGGGCACGGACAGCACGAAGCGTCGGGGATCATCACCCGGGAGGCGGCCCTGGCCGCCGGCGACCCGACCCGGTTCCCGGAGCAGATCGAGGCGGGGCTGCGGCCCCACAAGCCGCAGCTCTATTACCGCTCGGCATGGTTCGGCGAGGGCCCGCCGGACGTGCAGCTGAACACCGGCGATCTGGACCCGCTGCTGGGGGCCTCGTATCACCAGATCGCCATGGCGAGCCGCAGCCTGCACCGCAGCCAGGACCAGGGACGACGGCTCGACCCCGGGCCCCGGCGCACGGGGTTCGACCTCGTCGCCGACCCCGCGGCGCCGGTCGAGATCGCCCGCAACCCGGGCTTCGGCCGGTACGGCGACGGCCCGGCCGACCCCACGCCGTCCATGTTCGCCGGGGTCGACACGCTCCTCTCGCAGAGGGCGGCCCGTACCGGGGAGGCCATCGGGACCGTCGGCAGCCGCGCGCTCGGTCGCTCCGTCGAGCTGCTCCGGGAGTACGAGTCGCTCGCGGCCGAGGCCCGCAGCGCGTTCAACCCCATGGCGCCATGGCGGCTCGTGCCGGTCCTCGGTCGGGCCCAGGGTCGACTCACGAGCGTCGCGCTCATCCTCGAGCAGCTCGGGACGGACGGGGCCGGGCCGGCGTCTGTGCTCGATCTGCACGCACACGTCCGGGCTGAGCTCGACGACCTCCGGGCCGCCCTGCTCAGCGCGGCGAACGTCCGACTCGATGTGCTCGCTGATGAAGCGACGGTGGTTCCCGGGCAGACGTTCCGGCTGGAAGTCAGCGTGTGGAACGGCGGTATCGAGGCGGTCCGGGCCGATGCGGGGCCACTCCTCCCCGAGGGCTGGATGTCCGTTCCCGCCGATGGGGGCGGCACCACGATGGTCGTGGAGCCCGGCCGGCGGGCCGTGGCCACGTTCGACGTCACGGTCCCGGATGGTGCGGAGCCGACGATGCCGTACTACCTGGACCCGCGCCGCCCGGCCCCGGAGGACATGTACCGCTGGCCCGACGATCCGGACATCCGCGGCCTTCCGTTCGCGCCCCCGCCCGTCCGGGGCTCGTTCCTGGTCTGGCTCCCCGGTGTCGGCACGCCGATCCCGGCGGAGCTGGATGCCGCGCACGTCGACGTCGATCCCCGGGACGGCGAGGACCGGGAGCCGGTCAAGGTGGTTCCCGCGGTCTCGGTGGCCGCGGAGCCGGAGCTGGCCGTGGTCCGGACCGCCGCCACGGAGCCGTTCGAGGTCACCGTTCGACTCCGGGCCCAGGCGCCCGACGGCGTCGAAGGCACGCTGGGCATCGCACGGCCCGCCGGCTGGCGCGTCGTGCCGGAGTCGGTGCCCGTCGCCATCGACACCGAGGGTGCGGAGGAGTCCGTGACGTTCGAGATCCGCCCGCCCGCCGGCGTGGCGCCCGGGGAATACCGGATTCGGGCCCGCCTCGAGGCCGGACGCCGGACCTTCACCCTCGGCTACGAGGTCATCGACTACCCCCACATCGCGCCCCACCACCTCTACGACGTGGCCGGGACCCGGGTGCGGGTCATGGACGTGGAGGTCGCCGATGTCCGCGTCGGGTACATCCCGGGTGCCGGGGATGGCGTCCCCGAAGCGCTGGAGCAGCTCGGGCTCGACTACCGGACGCTCGACGCCGCCGACCTCGCCGCCGGCGACTTCGACCGCTACGACGTCATCGTCACCGGGACCCGCGCCTACGAGGTCAACGACGCCCTGGTCGCCAACAACCAGCAACTCCTGGACTGGGTCCGGGCCGGCGGCACGATCATCGTGCAGTACAACAAGTACCCGGCGCTCCGGCGCGACTACACGCCATGGCCCGTGACCATCGACCGGCCCCACGGCCGGGTCACCGACGAGACGGCGCCCGTCCGTGTCATCGAGCCCGACCACGCCATATTCAATAGGCCCAACGAGATCCGCGGCTCCGACTGGCTCGGCTGGGTCCAGGAGCGGGGGCTCTACTTCTGGGAGACCTGGCCGGACTCCCTCACGCCGCTGCTCGCCATGAGCGACCCGGGCGAGCCCGGGCTCGAGGGCGCGCTCCTGGTCGGGCCGGTCGGCGACGGGACCTACGTCTACAATGCCCTGGCCTTCTTCCGGCAGCTGCCGGAGGGCGTTCCCGGCGCGTACCGGCTGTTCGCGAACCTGCTGAGCCTCGGGGCCCGGTGAAGAAGCACACTCGCTGGCTCTACGCCCGCGTCCTGATCGTCCAGGCGGTCACCCTGATCGCCCTGTACGTGCTCCAGGCCGTGTACGGTAGCGGCTGATGCACCCCATCGACTGGACCATCGTCGCCGCCTACCTGATCTACGTGGTCTGGGACGGACTCCGGCGCTCGAAGGGCACCGACGACGTCGAGGGCTACTTCCTGGCCAACCGGTCCATGCCGTGGTGGGCTGTCGGGCTCTCCGTCATGGCCACCCAGATGAGCGCGATCACGCTCGTGGGGACCACCGGCCAGGGCGCAGCCGACGGGATGCGCTTCGTCCAGTTCTACTTCGGGCTGCCCGTCGCGATGCTGATCCTCTCGGTCACACTCGTCCCGTTCTTCCACAGGGCGAAGGTCTACACCGCCTACGAGTACCTGGAGAAGCGGTTCGACGGGCGGACCCGAAGCATGACGAGCGGGCTCTTCCTCCTCAGCCGGGGGATGGCCGTGGGCGTCGTGATCAGCGCGCCCGCCGTGATCCTGTCCGCCGTCCTCGGCCTCGACTTCGCCCTGGCCGTCGCGCTGATCGGCTTCCCCGCCGTCCTCTACACCATGTTCGGCGGCGTGCAGGCCGTGCAGTGGGTGGACGTGAAGCAGATGGTGCTGATCATCGGCGGGCTCGGCGCGCTCCTCGTCGTCCTCCTGATGGGGATCCCCGACGATGTCGGCGTGGGCAACGCCCTCGCCATCGCCGGCGAGACCGGCCGTCTCGACACCTTCGACTTCAGCTTCGACCTCGACCAGACGTACACCTTCTGGTCCGGTGTCATCGGCGGCACCTTCCTCATGCTCTCCTATTTCGGGACCGACCAGAGCCAGGTCCAGCGCTACCTCACCGCGCGCTCCGTTGACGAGGCCCGCAGCTCCCTCTTCATCAGCGCGTACTGGAAGATCCCGCTCCAGGCCATGGTCCTCATGGTCGGCGTACTCGTGTTCGTCTACTACCTCTTCAGCGCCCCGCCGCTCCTCTACAACACCGAGCACGAGCTGGTCGTGCAGGAGGCCGCCGGCGGCGAGTACTCCGAGCTCCAGGAGCGATACGACGACGCGTTCCAGGCCCGCCGGCAGGCCGCCATCGACCTGGCCACCGCACGCTCCGCCGGCGACCGGGCCCGCGCCGACGCCATGGTCCGGGAGTTCCTCCAGGGCAACGAGCAGCTCGAAGCGGTCCGGACCGAGGCCCTCGACCTGGCCGAGCGGACCACCGGCGAGAACCCGCGGGACGTGAACTTCATCATCCCGGCGTTCGTCCTCGGCGAGCTGCCCATCGTCATCCCGGGCCTCTTCATCGCCGCCGTGCTCGCCGCCGCCATGAGCTCGATCTCGTCGGAGCTCAACTCCCTCTCCACCGCCACCGTCATCGACTTCTACCGGCGACGGATCCGCACCGACGCCCCCGACGCCCATTACCTCATGGTCTCCAAGCTGGCCACGGGGTTCTGGGGGCTGTTCGCCATGGGCGTCGCCCTCTATGCCGTGGCCCTGGGCTCCCTCATCGAGGTGGTGAACCGGTTCGGCTCGTTCTTCTACGGCTCGATCCTCGGCGTCTTTATCCTGGCGTTCATACCCCGCGCGCGGGGACGGGGCGCGTTCTATGGCCTCATCGGCGGGATGAGCACCGTGGCCGCCGTCAGCTTCCTCGCCCCCGACGTGTCGTTCCTCTGGCACAACGTCATCGGCGCCGTGGCCGTGCTGGGCATCGGGCTCGCGCTGAGTCTCACGGTCGCCGACGACGACGCTGAGACCGGGGCCACCGCCTGATCATGCGATGATCCGGCCGCCGCCCGGGCGGCTCTGACTCGCGGCCGACCCGAGCCCGCGCCACACCATCCGCGACCGCGTCCGGGCCGCTCGGGTTCGCCACCATCGTCCCGTTCTTCATCGCCGTCGTCGCCGTGGCCACCCTCGGCGAGGTCCTCGCCGTGTCCGTCGCCGGCGCCCGCTACGGATGGCACCCCAGCGCCGCCTTCGCCTGTGGAAAACACTGCCTATCGTGTGGAAAGAACGGAGTATCGGGTGGAAAAACCGGTAATAATCTGTGAATTCGAACTGTTACATTCCGCCATCTGCATGCGAGCACCGCGGATGCACGGATGGACGGAAGACCGGGTTTCTTGATGGATTTCTCGTATTGGCATAAGTCACTGTGATATAACTATTTATGAGAAATGAAGAAGGGGTTGCATCCACCCCCCGTAGCCGGTTATTCTAGGGTCAGACGTCAGCGGGACAGCGACACTCGGTGCCGCGGACGTCGCTTCCGAAAACGACGGTTTTCGTGGAGCTGCTCGCCGGGAGGTTCGGAACCCGAGTGAGCCGGCTGCGAGGTAACTGGCCGCAGCCGATGCCCCTGGCCGGGGGCGCCTGATGCCGCAGGTCGCGTGGCAGAGGGAAGAGAGAGTGACTCAGGCGAGCCGTCGAAGGGCGGTGAGCCGGCCGAACCGGAAGAGTCGCACTCGCCAG
>JBPRGE010000042.1:0-1587 GCA_051418035.1 Candidatus Longimicrobiales bacterium M2_2A_002 | reverse complement strand
GGGCCCCGTTTCCAGGCGGGATTTCTTGCGGTATGCGGGTGCGACAGGCGCTGTCGCGAGCCTCGAGCGCCTCGCCCCCGAGTACGCGGGCCCGTACCAGGCCACCGGAGCGTCCCGCCCCCTCCAGGTGCTGGACGGCCGCGACGCCCCCATCGAGATCGAGATCGCCGAGACCACCATCGACGTAGGTGGGCGGAGCGGCCGGGCGATCACCATGAACGGGACCGTGCCCGGGCCGCTGATCCGGTTCCGGGAGGGCGGCGAGGCGGTGATCCACGTGACCAACCGATTGGAGGAGGACACCTCCATCCACTGGCACGGGATCATCCTGCCGAACGCCATGGACGGCGTGCCGAAGGTCAACTTCCCGGGGATCCGACCCGGAGAGACGTTCACGTACCGCTACCCGGTGCGGCAGGCGGGAACGTACTGGTACCACAGCCATTCGGGGCTGCAGGAGCAGCTCGGCCACTACGGCCCTATGGTCATCGACCCGGCGGAGCCGGAGCCCTACGAGTACGACCGGGACTACGTCGTCGTTCTGTCCGACTGGACGTTCGAAAACCCGTATCGGGTTCTGGCCAAGCTCAAGAAGAGCCCGGACTACTACAACTTCCAGAAACGGACAGTGTGGGACTTCTTCCGGGATGTCGGCCGGAGGGGGCTGGGCTGGACCGTCCGGAACCGTCTCGAGTGGGGTCGGATGCGCATGAGCCCCACGGACATCTCCGACGTGACCGGCGCCACGTACACGTACCTCATGAACGGGCTGGCTCCCGGGACGAACTGGACGGGCCTGTTCGAGCCCGGTGAGACCGTGCGACTGCGGTTCGTCAACGCATCGACGGCCAGCCTGCTCGATGTTCGCATCCCCGGACTGCCGATGACGCTCGTGGAGAAGGACGGGCAGCCGGTGGACCCGGTGGAGACCGATGAGTTCCGGATCGCCATCGCGGAGACCTACGACGTCCTCGTGCGCCCCGACGGCGAGGCCCACACGATCTTCGCCGAGGCCATCGACCGGAGCGGCTACGCGCGCGGGACGCTGGCAGTTCGAGAGGGTCTGGAGGGGCCGGTTCCCGAGCGTCGGGAACGACCGCTCCTGACCATGGCCGCCATGGGGATGGACCACGGGGACATGCAGGGCGACGGCGGCATGGACCATGGCGCCATGGAGGGCGGCGAAACGGGTCAGGACGCCATGGCCGCCAGGGGCATGGAGCACGAAGACATGGGCCATGACGAGATGGCCATGGGCGGTCAGGCCATGGGCCACCAGCCGCCGGGCGCACTCCCGGCGACGGTCATGCATGGCCCCGAGGGGCACGGTCCGGGGGAGGCCGGCTTGCCCATGGAGACCGGCCCGCGCCTGGATGAGCCCGGGGACGGGTTGGGCGAGGATGGCTGGCGGGTGCTGACGTACAGCCAGTTGAAGGCCCGGGAGCGGTACCCCGATCTGGGCATGCCGGACCGGGAGATCGAGCTGCACCTGACGGGCAACATGGAGCGCTTCATGTGGTCGATGGACGGCGTCGAGTACTCGGACTCGGAGCCGATCGAGGTGACGCACGGCGAGCGGATCCGCCT
>JBPRGE010000041.1:0-7641 GCA_051418035.1 Candidatus Longimicrobiales bacterium M2_2A_002 | reverse complement strand
TGGCGTTTCCGCCGCTCCTGACGGTCCTCGCCGTCGTGCGCGAAAAGGAGAGTGGATCGGTCCAGCAGGTCTACGTCTCGCCACTCCGCCCGTGGGAGTTCGTGGCCGGGAAGATGATCGCGTACTTCGGCATCGCGGTCCTCGAGCTGGCGACCATCGTAGCCGTCGGCCTGTGGTGGTTCGACGTGCCCTTCCGCGGAAGTGTCTCCCTCCTCGTGGGCGCATCGCTCCTCTTCGCGCTATGCACGGTGGGCATCGGTCTTCTCGTCTCGACAATCACGCGGAGCCAGGTGGTGGCGATGCTCATCGCGCTGATCATCACCGTCATGCCCAGCTTTCTCTTCTCCGGGTTCATGTTCCCCATCTCGTCCATGTCGGAGGCCGTCCAGTGGTATACGCGGATCTTCCCGGCCCAGTATTTCGTCGAGTTGAGTCGGGGCTTGTTCCTGAAAGGCGCGGGTTGGAGAGCGCTTTCGCCCGAGCTGGCGATCCTGGCGGCCTACACGGCCCTGGTGTTCGGCGCGGCGGCGATCCGGTTCCGCAAGAAGCTGGCGTGAGGCAGGTGGCCATGTTCGACCGAGCCCTCGGTGCGGCCATCCTCAAGGAGTTCCGGCAGTTCTTCCGGGACCCGATTCTGGTGATCCTGGTCCTCTGGCTGTACACCATCGAGGTGGCCATATGCGCCTTCGCCCTGACCTTCGACATCAACGACGAGCCCGTGGCCGTGCTGGACCTGGACCGGACAACCGCCAGCGTGGCCCTTACGGACCGGTTCGATCGCTCGCCATCGTTCGAGATCGCCCAACGTCCGGATACCGAGGAACAGGTGGCCCGATCGCTGGAACGCGGCACGGCGCGACTCGCCCTCGTGATCCCTGACGGGTACCAGCGGCGCCTCATGAGGGACGAGGAGCCGGCCGTGCAGCTTCTGGTGGACGGCACGAACTCCATGACGGGGCGGAACGTGCTCGGCCAGGCACAGGCCCTGGTCGTAGAAGAAAGCCGCGCCCGGCTCAGGGACGCCCGGACACTTGCCGGGTCCCTGCCCCTGGTCGACAACCGGATCCGGATCCGGTACAACCCGTCGCTGCGGTTCGTGCTGTTCGTGGTGCTCTCGATGCTCGCGATCGGGGCCTACATGGTCGGGGTCATCCACCCCGCGGCGAGTATTGTGAAGGAAAAGGAGACGGGCACCATCGAGCAGCTGCTCGTCACGCCCCTCGGGCCGGCACGGATCATCCTGGCCAAGACGCTGCCGACGTTCGTGGTGGCGCTGCTGGCCTTCGGTCCGGGCCTTCTGGTGGCCCGAGCGTTTGGCCTCCCGCTCCACGGGGATCCCGTTGCCTTCCTGACCGCCACCACCGCGTTCCTGGTCAGCGCGATCGCGACCGGCGTGCTCATCGGCACTCTGACCTCCACCCTCCAGCAGGCTCTGCTGGTGACGTTCTTCGTGCTCTTCCCCGTCCTGTTCCTGTCGGGGACGATGACCCCGATCGAGAGCATGCCGACCGCCATCGAGCTCGCTTCCCGGCTCAGCCCTCTCCGGTACTACCTCGAGGCGCTTCTCGGGATCTTCCTGAAGGGGCTCGGGACGGAGGCACTCCTGCGACCCATCGCGTGGATGACCGGCCTCGGCGCGGTCCTGGCGGCAGCGGCCGGGCTGCTCTTCCGGAAGAAGATCATCTGAGAGAGCGAGGGCCATCGGGCCTACCGCTGCGGTGCCTCGGCGTTCTGTCGAGCAGGATGAACGGCCCGTTCAGTCCCAGCGCAGCGCGCCCTTCTTCCAGGCGTACACCAACCCCACCGCAAGAACCACAACGAAGATCAGCGCCTCGATCAGGCCGAACAGCCCCAGCTCACGGAAGGTGACAGCCCAGGGGATGAGGAAGATGGTCTCGATGTCGAAGACGATGAACAGGATCGCCACGAGATAGAACTTCACGGAGAAGCGCTCCCGGGTGTTTCCGAGGGGGACGATCCCGGACTCGTACGGCGACGACTTGGCCGGCGTGGGCCGGGTCGGACTCATCATGTGGGACATCATGACCATCATGACGGCCTGGGCCACCGACAGACCCAGAAGCAGCAGGATGGGGAGATACGGTCGAAGTGGGGCGGACCCGCCCGCTGCAGCCTGGGGTCCGGCCGCCGCCAGCGTATCGGCGGCGGCCGGAATGATCCCCACGACTGCGAACGTCACCCAGGTCATCGGGACGGCTGTGGCCACTCCAGTAGGCGCTCCGGTACGTCAGGCACGTTGCGGATCCGGAGCTTGAACGTGTCAGGGCGCACGGCTACGGCGAAGGCCAATGTGGCTCGCGCGTGGTGGCCCGAGAGAGACCCGGCCTCAATGGGCGAGTACTCCATCCCGCCGACCAGCAGCCGTACCGACTCTGTCAGGTCGAGCGTGGAGAGGTCCACCGAATGCGTGTTCGCCGAGAGCGATACCACCATGCGCCCGTCACGCCATTCCGGCTGCGCCTCCAGATTGACCTGGCCCTGGCTCGTCCGGGCTTCGTACGTCGTGGCCGTTTCCATTTCCTGCGCCGATACCGCAACGGCTCCCGACCACAGGGCCAGAGCCCCCACGAGGACTGTGAATCGCTTCATCTTCCCTACCTCCATTCACGTGGATCTATGAGCACTGGACTGCTGCAGGTCAACATGGCCGTGCCAGCGTGAAACCATCATGAGACAGCGATGAAGCGGGCTTCATCCGCCACGGCTGCCGCCAGCCCCTGTCGAGATCCGCATGGCCTCAATCAGCGCGACCGGCATCGATCACCGCGTGCAGGACCACCCCCGCGCCGACAACGGCACCGGCGCCTCCAAGCAGCACGAGCCCCGGGTAGGCCATCGCGAGACCCGTTCCGATCAGGACCACGATGCCACCGGCGGTGGCCTCGACCAGCGTCCGGAGAAGCCGCTTGACCTCACGTACCTCCCGGATCAGCTGGGGGTCGGGGACCTGTCCCGAATCGTCCGCAGCCAACCGCTTCAGGAAAACGTCCAGCGCCCCGGGGAAATCGCGGGACAGGCGTTCCAGGAAGTGGGCGAAGTCCACGCCTTTGTCCATGATCCGGTCCGGTGCAAGCCGCTGCAGACGAAGCCGCCCCAACTGTGCCCGGAACACCTCGATGACGTTGATGTCCGGGTCCAGCCGTCGGATCAGCGCCTCGGCGATAAGGAACGCGCGAGCGAGAAGCAACAGCTCCCTGGGGTTCCGGATCCGGTTCCGCCCGCCCACGCGCAGAAGCTTCTGCATCTCCTCTCCGAGCGAGACCTCCGACAGCGGTCGCGCGTGCAACTCCGCGAGGATTCGATCGAACTCCCGTTTCAGCACGTCACGATTCGCCTCCTCGGCGGGGAACCCGAGCCGCAGGTACGCATCCACGGCCGCCTCGGTGTTGCCACGGACTTCGGCCTCCAGGAGGTCGCCCAGCCCGAGCCGCATGGACTCGCTCAACTCCCCGATCATGCCGAAGTCGTGAAGGCACAACCGGCCATCCGGCAGCACGAACAGGTTCCCGGGGTGGGGATCGGCGTGAAAGAGCCCGTCCTCGAAGATCTGCCGCAGGACCAGGGCGGCCACGCCACCGGCGAGGTCGCGGGATTCCTCCGGATGCTCGCGGACATAGTGATCGATGCGCATGCCCGGGGAGTGTTCCATGACAAGCACCGCCCGGGTGGACAGCTCAGGGATCACGTCCGGCACCCAGACCTGCTCGACGCTCCGTAGACTCGCCCTGAAACGCCCGATGGAGCGCGCCTCCAGGCGGAAGTCCGCCTCGCGACGGAGCGAATCACGAAACTCCCGGACCATGGCGGGCAGGTCCAGGGGACGAGCTGCCGGAACCAACAGGTCCACCGCTCGGGCCACCCAGGCCAGGACCGCCGTGTCCCGATCAACGGCCGATTGCAGGTGCGGACGGCGGACCTTGACGACCACGTGCCGCCCATCGGCCAACCGGGCGGAATGGACCTGCGCGATGGTCGCCGACGCCAGCGGGGACGGGTCGAAGGAGGCGAACAACTCATCCACCGGGCCTTCCAACTCCCGCTCCACGACTCCTCGAACCGTGTCGTACGCGAGCGGTGCCACCCGATCATGCAAGCTCTCCAGCTCCCGCACGAACGGGTCGGGAAGGAGGTCCCGGCGCAGGGCCAGCACCTGGCCGAACTTCTGGAAGACGGGCCCGAGCTCCTCCAGCGCCTCGCGTGCGTCCTCCGGGGACGGCCGCGCCTTGAATGCCAGGAGATTATGGCGGCGGAGCACACGCCCGACTTCAATCGCGCGGCGGAAGGTGCTCCTGCCCTGCTGAGACCGCGAGTGGTCCGCCATGATCCTGCCCTCCTGTCACTGTCGGTGGCCGGATCCCTCGGGTGACGGTCCTCTGGCATCACCGTACTCGGTGGTCCGGCGTCATGACCCCAAGGTGGGCGCTGGATCGTGAAACTGCGGTTAGACCTTCATGAAGTCTTCGTCATTGTGCGCCGGCCACATCCGGGCATGAAGCAGGTCTCACCCGGAGTTCATCCTCGCCTCATCCCCTCGCAGGCATCTTTGGGAAACGGCCGTAGATCGGGCACCGACTACGCTACAGGAGGCACAGATGAGCATCCTCGGCTGGATCTTTCGATCCCGGGAAACGGGCGTGACCATAGCCACGGGGCGGGCGGATGCTGCGGCGGCCACGCTGATGCCGACTCGCGCGAAGTGGTGCACCCGCAGCATCACGAAGAGGCGTCCCGGCCTGAGTGAGAGCTGTCATGAAGGTCGTCTCATGGAGATCTCACGGTCGCCTCATCCCCGGGGTGTCATGCTCATGAAGCAGGAACGGCGCCCCGGCATGGCGGTGACTACATCGGAGACGCGAGCCGCCGTCGGGGATCGGATGCCAGAGATCAAATGACGGAGGCAGCGATGGAGTGCCATTCACCGGAACAGTCGGCAGGCGGAAGCCCAACAGAGGTTCGTGCGCCCCGGACCGAGGTCGAGGGCGGTGCCGCCGTGCACGAACTTCTCGGAAGCGCGTCCGTGTTCGCGACCGTCGTAACCACGGTCGTGAATGAGGCGCTCGGGAAGGTGTCCGGGGACCATGCCCTGACTCTCGGCCAGCTCCGGTTCCTCGAACTCATCGAGCAGGGCGGCGAGTCGAACATGACCGACATCGCCAGGAGCATCGCAATCAGCAACGCGGCGGTGAGCCGCACCCTGGACAAGCTCGTGGATCTCGGGCTGATCGCCCGGCGGGCAGGCAGCGAGGACCGGCGCATCGTCTGGCTCGACCTGACGGATGCGGGGGACACTGTGCTGGCCGACTACCGGGCCAGGATCGAGACCAGCCTCATCCACACCCTCCAGCAGGAGTCGGCAGGCCAGGTGAGCGACATGGCCCTGGACCTGGACCGGATGACCCGTGCGCTGCTCGACGGCCATGAAGGTGACGCTCCGCCCTGCCGCGGCTGCATCGCGTGCAACCTCTTCCGACGGGAGGACTGCCCGCTGGGAGCCGGGCGTCCTCACGCGGCTTGTCACTCGGAACCCGCAGCGACCACGTAGACCGCGAACCGGAACCCAACGACGACTATGCACAACGTGCTCTTTCGATTCGGTCACCTGACCATCACCACGTACGGCGTCATCCTGGCGATCGCCGTGCTCGTAGCGGGCCAGCTCTTCGCCCGGGGAATGAAGCGGACCGGCCAGACCGCGGATGATGCGTGGTCCGTCGTGACCTGGGCGCTGATCGGTGGGATCATCGGCGCGAAGCTGTACTACGTGATCCTGAACCAGGATCCGGGCGCCCTCTTCTCGCGTGTGGGGTTGGTCTGGTACGGCGGACTGATCGGCGGCGCCATCGCCGTCGCGTGGCCGATCCGGCGGCGGGGGCTCCCCATCCTTCGGACCCTCGACGCCCTCGCCCCGGCTGCGGCCCTCGGCCACGCCATCGGACACGTGGGCTGTTTCTTCTCGGGGGACAGCTACGGCCTGCCCTCGGACCTCCCGTGGGCCGTGGCGTTCCCCAACGGGATGCCGCCGAGCACGGCGGGGAACCTGCGCGCGCAGTTCGGCGTGGACATCCCGGCGGGCATCCCGGATTCCGCGCTGCTCACGGTGCACCCGACCATGCTCTACTCGACGATCATCCTCTCGATCCTGGCCTTCGGACTCTGGTGGGGGCTGAAGCGGCAGGGTCCGGCCGGCCTCGTGTTCGGGGCGTACCTGGTCCTGGCGGGCATCGAGCGCTTTTCCGTCGAGTTCCTGCGGGCCAAGGACGACCGTTTCCTGGCCGGGTTCACCACCGCCCAGGCGATCGCCGTGATTCTGATCCTGATCGGCGCCACACTGGTGACGACACGGCTCCAGGGCAAGAGGCGTTCGTCGCCGGACACCCCTCCCGACGGGGCCCCGGCTTCCCTTCCCGGGACGGCCGGCTGAAGCGCGGATGCGGGTGGGGCGAGGGAACGAGGGAGATCAATGGCGTCGACGGCGAAGTCGCGCGACCGGGGCACGGCTCATGGTCGCCGTGGTGGGGGTCGCGCTTCTCGTTGTCCTCGCCCGCGCGCAGGTGCTCGGAGCCGACCGATTCGAGGCCCGCGCCCGGGACAACCGCCTGCGGCCCGTGCGAACGGACGCGCCCCGGGGAACCATCTTCGACCGTGACGGCCGGGTCCTGGCGCACGACGTTCCCGGGCACGACATCGTCCTGCTGCCTGCTCCCGGGGACTCGATCCTCGCGCGCTTGGCACGACTGGCCCCGGTGCTCAGGCTGGACCCGCCCCGGGTGCACCGCGTCATCGAGCGCTACCGGCGCGACCCGGGGCAGCCCCTGACCGTGATTCGCAACGCGTCAGACCTCGAGGTGGCCAGGCTCGAGGAGAACCGCTTCCGCTTCCCCGAGGTGGTCCTCTCACCGTACCCCAAGCGGCAGTATCCCGATCGGGGGACCGCGGCTCACGCCATCGGGTACGTCGGCGAGATCTCGACGGGGGAACTCGGCACACCACGGTTCCAGGACTACGGGCCGGGGCGAATAGTGGGCAAGACGGGCATGGAGCGAGGCCATGAGGAGACCCTCGCGGGACTGCCGGGGATCCGTTATCTGGTCGCGGATGCACGCGGTGGGTTTCGGGAGTGGATTCCGGATTCCATGGCCGTTCCGTCCCGGCCGGGCGCCGACTTGACCGTCACCCTCGACCTGGCCCTTCAGCGAGATGCAGCCGCTCTCTTCCCCGACGGCCGCCGGGGCGCGTTCGTGGCTCTCGACCCGATGACGGGTGCGGTGCTGGCGCTGTACAGCCGGCCGACGTTCGACCCCAACGTGTTCGTGGAAGGACTCGATCCGGAGGCCTGGGAGCGACTTCGAGACGATCCGGGTCGGCCCGTTCTGAACCGGGCCATCGCCGCCGTGCAACCGCCGGCCTCCACATGGAAGCCAATCGTCGCGGCCATGGCCCTGGACGCAGGGATCGTTGAACCGACAGATGCCATGCCCATCCCCTGCCGCGGCGGCTTGGTGTACGCGGGCCGCTACTACCGGTGCTGGGGCATCCACGGCAAGCAGGATCTCCTGGGCGCCATCCAGGTCTCCTGCGATGTCTACTTCTATCAGCTCGGCCTGAAGGTCGGGCTGGACC
>JBPRGE010000040.1:0-2747 GCA_051418035.1 Candidatus Longimicrobiales bacterium M2_2A_002 | reverse complement strand
GGCAACATGATCAAGCCGCCGCTGGCCCGGGGCGAGCTGCACGTGGTGGGCGCCACCACGCTGGACGAGTACCGGAAGCATATCGAGAAGGATGCGGCGCTGGAGCGCCGGTTCCAGCCGGTCTACGTGGGCGAGCCGAGCGTGGAGGACACGGTGGCGATCCTGCGGGGGCTGAAGGAGCGCTACGAGGTGCACCACGGCGTACGGATCACCGATGGGGCGCTGATCGCGGCCGCGCAGCTGAGCGACCGCTACATCGGCGGGCGGTTCCTCCCGGACAAGGCGATCGACCTGGTGGACGAGGCGGCGAGTCGGCTCCGGATCGAGATCGACAGTCTGCCGCAGGAGATCGACGAGGTCGAGCGCCGGATCACGCAGCTGGAGATCGAGAAGCAGGCGCTGGTCCGGGAGGAGGACGCGGAGGCCGTGCGTCGTCGGGAGGCCATCGAGGAGGAGCTCGCGGAGCTCCGGGAGCAGGCGGGCTCCATGAAGGCCCGGTGGCAGAGCGAGAAGGACGCGATCACCACGATCCGGGAGCTGAAGGAGCGGATCGACCACCTGAAGGTCGAGGCGGAGCGGGCCACGCGGACAGGCGACCTGAGCCGGGCGGCCGAGATCCAGTACGGCGACATCCCGGAGACACAGCAGGCGCTGACGCAGGCGGAGGCCCGGCTCGACGAGCTGCAGGCCGAGAGCCAGTTCCTGAAGGAGGAGGTCGACGACGAGGACATCGCCGAGGTGGTCTCGAGCTGGACGGGGATCCCCGTCAGCCGGATGATGGAAACGGAGAAGGAGCGGCTGCGGAAGCTGGAGTCGCTGCTCCGGAAGCGGGTGATCGGGCAGGACCCGGCGCTGGAGGCGGTCTCCGACGCCGTCCGCCGGAGCCGGGCGGGGCTCCAGGACCCGAACAGGCCGATCGGCAGCTTCATCTTCCTGGGCCCGACGGGCGTGGGGAAGACGGAGACGGCCCGGGCGCTGGCCGAGTTCCTCTTCGACGACGAGGACGCCATGGTCCGGATCGACATGTCGGAGTACATGGAGAAGCACGCCGTGGCCCGGCTGATCGGGGCGCCCCCGGGGTACGTCGGGTTCGAGGAGGGCGGGCAGCTGACCGAGCAGGTCCGGCGCCGGCCGTACACGGTGATCCTCTTCGACGAGATCGAGAAGGCGCACCCGGAGGTGTTCAATATCCTGCTCCAGATCCTGGATGACGGGCGGCTGACCGACAGCCAGGGCCGGACGGTGGACTTCCGCAACGCCGTGATCATCATGACGAGCAACCTGGGCAGCCACTATATCCTGGAGCACGGCGAGGACGACTGGAGCGACGTGGAGGAGCACGTCCGGGCCGAGCTGCAGCGGAGCTTCCGGCCCGAGTTCCTCAACCGGATCGACGACATCATCATCTACCGGCCGCTCGGCGAGGCGGAGATCGGGGCGATCGTGGAGCTGCAGCTGCGGCGGGTCGAGGCGCTGCTCTCGGACCGGCGGATCGACCTGGAGCTCACCGACGCGGCCAAGGAGCTGGTGGCGAAGGTCGGCTACGACCCGGCGTTCGGCGCCCGCCCGCTCAAGCGCGCGGTCCAGCGGCTGATCCAGAACCCGCTGGCCATGCGGATGCTCGAGGAGGAGATCCCCGAGGGCGCGAAGGTGGTGGCGGACGTGGGCGACGGAGACACGCTGAACTTCCGGGTCGAGTCGCCCGTCGCCGGCGATACCGCCGCTTGACACCTTTTCCGGGTCCGACCACGTTCCCGTGGGTCGAAACACGGGAGAGTGCAATGCGGCGGATACAGGTGAGGGCTCTGGTGGGGATCCTGGTGGTCCTGACGGCCTCGGCGTGTGGTGGCGGGAGCGCGGGCTCGGGCTCGCAGGAGTTCCGCATTCCGGCCGCTCAGTCGCAGGAACCGGCGCTCCTCGTGGAGCGATTCCTCCGGGCGGCGAATGCCAACGACCTGGAGACCATGACCCGGCTCTTCGGCACGCCCGAACGGACCATCGTGGAGCGGGAGGGCCAGATGCGCGCGGAGCGCCGCATGTACGTCCTGGCTTCCATCCTCCGCCACCGGGACTACTCGATCGTGGGCAAGGAGACGGTGCCGGGCCGGGTGCTGGACGCCATCGAGCTGCAGGTCCGCATCGAGACGGAGGACCAGACGGCGACCGTGCCGTTCCTCGTGGTCCGCAGTGACGATGGCGGGTGGATCATCGAGCAGATCGGGATCGAGCCCCTCACGTCGGGCGGTTGATCGTCGGCGGGTGCTGGACCAGCTCGGTGAGGACGCCGGCGGTGCTCCGGGGGTGGATGAACGCGACCTGGTGGCCCATGGCGCCCGGTCGGGGCCGCTCGTCGATGAGCTCGAACCCCCGGTCGGCGAGGTCGCCGAGGGCGGCCTCGATGTCGTCGACGCGATAGGCGACGTGATGGAGGCCGGGGCCCCGCTTCTCGAGGAACCGGCCGACGGCCGAGTCGACGGCGAGGGGCTCGAGGAGCTCGAGCTTGCCGTCGCCCGTGCCGACGAACGCGACCTCGACGCCCTGGGTGTCGACGCGCTCGCGGTGGGAACATCCGGCGCCGGCGATGGCTTCGAAGGTCGGAAGGACGGTGTCGATGGACTCGACGGCGATGGCGACATGGTCGAGGGGCAGGCCCTCCAGGGGGTCGGCTGTGGTCACGCGAGCCTCGGCCGCTAATTTGCGTCAGTTGGACCACGCAAACGTACACTTCGGATCAGTCCCGGTAAACC
>JBPRGE010000039.1:0-7783 GCA_051418035.1 Candidatus Longimicrobiales bacterium M2_2A_002 | reverse complement strand
GATGCCGATCATCCCGGAGGGCACGGCGGCGATCCTGGGGCTCGGCAGCATTGAGAAGCGGCCGGTGGTCATGGAGGTCGACGGCGCGGACACGATCGCGATCCGGACGATGTCCATGTTCTCGCTCGGCTACGACCATCGGATCGTGGACGGCGCGGACGCCGCCCGGTTCCTGGCGCGGCTGAAGGAGATTCTGGAGACGTTCCCGGAGGAAGCGGCGTAGGGGGTCGCTTCGCTCGCGGCGGGCTCGAACCTGACGGGCCGCACCCGGCTCATCCCAACCGCCTGGAGCGCTCATGACTCGGTCGAACGCGATACCCGACGCAGGGCAGCGGGCGCTGGACGTCCGGCGCCTGGGGCGGATGGCGTACGCCGACGGGCTGGCGCTGCAGGAGGAGCTGGTGGCAGCCCGGCGGGCGGGCGAGATCCCGGACACGCTCCTGCTGCTGGAGCACCCTCACGTCATCACGCTGGGGAGCTCATCGGACACCAGCCACGTGCTCCTGGACGACGGCGAGCGCCGTCTCATGGGGATCGAGCTGTTCGAGACGGGGCGGGGCGGGGACGTGACCTACCACGGTCCGGGCCAGCTGGTCGGCTACCCGATCCTCGACCTGAAGCCGGACCGGAAGGACCTGCACCGGTACGTCCGTGACCTGGAGGAAGCGCTCATCCGGATGCTGGCCGGCTGCGGCGTGGACGCGGACCGGAAGGAGGGGCTGACGGGCGTCTGGGTCGGCGACGAGAAGGTCGCCGCCATCGGCGTCCGGGTCTCCAGCGGCTGGATCACCTCCCACGGCTTCGCGCTGAACGTGAGCACCGATCTGCGGTTCTTCGACGCGATCGTGCCGTGCGGGATCACCGACCACGGCGTCACGTCGATGGAGGCGCTGCTCGGTCGGACGCTCGATCTCGACGAGGTCGGCGACCGGGTGGTGGCGGCCATGGCCGACGTGTTCGGGAGGCGCGTAACCCGGGAGTGACCGCCTGATGGCTGCAGCCGCCGGCTACCCGCCGGGCACCGGGACGGGATCGAAGGACTCGTCGTCCTCCGGCGGCCGGAACTCGAAGAAGTCGAAGTACGTCTCGTGCTTCTCCCGCTGCTCCTCGAGCCACTCCCCGAAGCCGGATTCCACGAAGCCGGGCGAGCTGTCCTGCTCGTTGGCGGCCCGGACGGCCAGGTGGTCGGCGTACTCGTTCTGGGGGTGACCGGCGTGGCCCCGAACCCAGCGCCAGTCGACGTCGTGGCGTCCGGCCACGGCCAGGAGCGACTTCCAGAGGTCGGCGTTCTCGACCTTGCCGCCCTTCCGCTTCCAGCCCCGGCGCACCCAGCCGGCGATCCACTCGCGCATCCCCTTGACCAGGTACTGGGAGTCGGACGTGAAGATCACGCGACACGGGCGCTTCAGACCCCGGAGCCCGCGGATGGCGCTGCGGATGGCCATCCGGTTGTTGGTGGTCGACGGCTCGCTGATCCAGTAGTCGCGGCGGACCCAGCCGTCGTCCGCCCAGAACTCGACGAGGCCGGCGGCGCCGCCCGGCGTCTGCCTGTCGCGGGCGTTCCCGAGACACGACTCGTCGGCGTAGATGCGGACCAGGGGCTTCTCGCTGCTCATGGGCCGGCAACCTAGGGGAAACCGGCGGCGGCAGAAACCGTCGGCCCGTCCTGCCGGACCGCGACACCGGCCGGGCGGGGCGGAGCGGGGACCGGAAGGGTATGCCGGGTAGCCCGCCGCCGGCGGGACGGCTATCATCGTCGTCGTATGGCGCACACCGATTCCCCCCCCGGCTACCTGCTCCTGGAGGACGGGCGCACCTTCGACGGCGTGCTGGTCGGCGCCGACGGCGTCGCCCTGGGCGAGGTGGTGTTCAACACTTCGATGACGGGGTACCAGGAGATCCTGACCGACCCGTCGTACGCCGGCCAGGTCGTGACCATGACGTACCCGCAGATCGGCAACTACGGGGTAACGGCGGAGGACGAGGAGTCGGCGCACCCGCAGGTCGCGGGGTTCGTGATGCGGGAGCTGTCGCCGATGTCGACGGGCTGGCGGGCCGAGGAGTCGCTGCCGGCCTATCTGCGGCGGACGGGCGTGGTGGCGCTGTCGGAGGTCGACACGCGGGCGCTGACCCGTCATATCCGGTCGGCGGGCGCGATGCGGGCGGCGATCGCGTCCCGTGAGGTGCCGGAGTCGGAGCTGCGGGATCGGCTCGCGGCGCACCCGTCGATGGAGGGGCTCGACCTGACCGGTCGGGTCTCGACCGCAGAGGCGTACGAGCTGGGCGCGGCCGGCGAGGAGCGGTTCTTCGTGGTGGCCTACGACTTCGGGATCAAGGGCCATTCGCCGAAGCTGCTGGTGGAGCGCGGCTGTCGGGTACGGACCGTACCCCGGGGCGCGTCGCCGGAGGAGGTGCTGGAGTCGGGGCTCGACGGGCTCTTCATCTCCAACGGCCCCGGCGACCCGGAGGCCGTGGCCCACGCGCTGGAGACGATCCGGGGCGCGGCGGACCAGGGGATCCCCGTCTTCGGGATCTGTCTCGGGCACCAGCTGCTGGCCCGCGCGTTCGGCGGGACGACCTACAAGCTGCTGTACGGCCATCGGGGCGGGAACCACCCCGTCCGGCGCCTCTCGGATGGGGCCGTGGAGATCACGGCGCAGAACCACGGGTTCGCCGTGAAGGACGGGGCCGGGGACGGGATCGAGGGCGCGTCGTCGCTCCGGGTCACGCACGTCAACCTGAACGACGGGACGGTGGAGGGGCTCGCGCACCGGGAGCTGCCGCTGTTCAGCGTGCAGTACCATCCGGAGGCCGCTCCCGGCCCGCACGACTCCCGCTACCTCTTCGACCGTTTCGTGGCCGAGATGGTGCAAGTCCGAGGATAGACTTGACTTGCGCGACTTCCGCGCGTTAAGGTACCTCCTCGCATACACCCGACCTAACTCCAAACAGCACGGGGATTTGGCGTGTCTCGCCGTTCTCTCGTCACGACACTGGTCGTGACACTCATCGCGATCATGACGCTGGCCGGCCTCGGTCTGGCGGTATTCACGGCGTCGGGAGCCGCCCCGGACCTGGCGTTCGGCGGACGGATCGCACTGCTCGATGTGAGCGGCGTGATCAACGACGACCAGACGTTCCTGCGGGACGTGCGGCGTCTCCGCCGAGACGGCTCGGTCCGGGGGTGGGTCGTGTCGATCAACTCGCCGGGTGGAGTGGTGGCGCCGTCGCAGAGCATCTACCAGACGCTGAACCAGCTGCGCACCGAGGACGGCGTGCCGGTGGTGGCGTCGATCGGCTCGGTGGGCGCCTCGGGCGGCTACTACGTGGCGCTGGGCGCCGACTCGATCCTGGCGCTGCCCGGGAGCGTCACGGGCTCCATCGGGGTGATCATGGAGTACCCGAACGTGCAGGAGCTGCTGGGGAAGGTCGGAGTGCGGATGGAGGTGGTCAAGGCGGGCGCGCAGAAGGACCTGGGCTCGCCGTTCCGGCCGATGGGGCCGGAGGACCGGGAGGTCCTGAGCGCGATGATCAGCGATGTCCACGAGCAGTTCATCGAGGCGGTCTCCGAGCGTCGCGACATGCCGGTCGACGCCGTGCGACGCCTGGCCGATGGCCGGGTGCTGTCGGGCCGTCAGGCGATGGAGGCGGGGCTGGTGGACCGGCTGGGGAACCTGGACGACGCGCTGGCCGTGGCCGGTCAGCTCGCGGGGCTCGGCCCGAGCCCACGGATCGTGCGGCCGCCCCGGCCGGACCGGCCGTGGCTGCTGAACGCGCTGCTCGGTCAGGCGACGGCCCGGGCGGTACAGCGGATCCTGGTCGGCGTGGCCGAGCCGATGACGGCCTGGCCCACGGTCAGGTACATGCTCCGGTGAACAGGATGGGGTGCCGCGGTGGCGGGGCTCCGACGCGACCCTGAAGGGATGGAGGAACCATGACGAAAGCGGATCTGGTTGAGCAGGTAGCCGACGCCATCGGGCCCGGCATCACCAAGAAGGACTGCGCACTGGTGGTGGACGGGCTGCTGAACGCCATCAAGCTGGCGCTGGCCGAGCACGACAACATCGAGATTCGCGGATTCGGTACCTTCAAGGTCCGGGAGCGGAAGGCGCGGGTGGCCCGGAACCCCCGGACGGGCGAGCGGGTGGAGGTCCCGGCGCGGGCGGTGCCGGTGTTCAAGCCGTCGAAGGACCTGCGGGAGCGGGTCGAGGAGCAGGACACGGAGGCGATCTCCACTCCCTAGGAAGCCGGCGGTGCGAGGCTTCGTCATGTCCGAGGGCCCTGTCCGGTACGCCGGGCGGGGCCTTCCATCGTTTAACGGAACGGGGGCCGCACCCGTCTAACGGGTCGGTGATGACAGACACAGCAGTGGCCGCACGAGTGGAAGATCAGGGTGACCAGGGCCTGGTAGCGCGCGCCCGGACCGGGGACGCGGACGCGCTGAACGCGCTCGTGTCGCGGCATCACGAGGCGGTCTATCGGGTCGCCTACCGTGTGCTCGGCGACCCGGACGCGGCGGCGGATGCGACCCAGGACGCGTTCCTGAAGGCGCTGGACGCGCTGCACACGTTCCGCGGCGAGGCGGCGTTCCGGACGTGGCTGCTGCGGATCGCCGCGAACGCGGCCACATCGGCGGGCCGACAGACGACGCGTCGTCGGGAAGTGGCGCTGGACGCCGCGCCGGAGCAGGCCGGCGACCGGGCGAGCCCGGAGCGGCGGGCGGTGGTCCGGACGGAGTCGGAGCGCGTCGAGCGGGCGCTGGCGACGCTGCCCGAGAAGCAGCGGCTGGCCGTGACGCTCCGGATCCACGACGACCTGAGCCACCGGGAGATCGGTGAGGTGATCGGTTCGTCGGAGGGTGCGGCGCGGGTGAACTACCACCTGGGGATCAAGCGATTGAAGGAGCTGTTGACATGAGCACGGGCTGCGAGTGCTACGGGGACGCGCTGGTCGATCTGGTCCGGGGCGAGCTGGAGCCGGGTCGCGCCGAGCGGGTGGAGGCGCACCTGGAGACGTGCGACGCCTGCCGGGCCGAGCTCGCGGTGGTCCGGGCCGTCCGGCAGTCGCCGGCGCCGGTCCCGGACGGGCTGGACGCACGGATCCGTACCGCGGTGGCGGAGCGGCTGGCGGTGGGAGCCCGAGCCGCCGGAGGATCGATCGAGTCGACACCGCGGCCCGTGGCGGGGCCCCGGGCGCGGAGCCCGTGGCAGCGGTGGCGCATCTGGGCGCTTCCGGCCGCGGCCGCGGCGGCCCTGACGCTCTGGGTCGGCGGGGCGCTCGTCCTCCCATCGGACGGCGCCGGGCCGACGGCGACGACGGAGCCGACCGCGGGGTACGACCCGTACGGCGTCTGGCCCACGGCGGACGGCGTAGTGGCCGGCGACGTGGTACTGAGCGAGCTGACGGTCGAGGAGCTGGAGGCCCTGCTGGAGGAGATGCAGTGATGCGAGCGATCGTGCTGATGGTGCTGGCGATGATGATGCCTGCCGTGGCGGTGGCCCAGGGGCGTGGGCCGGACCAGGAGCGTCGCGAGGCGCTGGAGCAGCGGATCCGGGGCCGGTTCCTGGCGCAGGTGTCGCAGCGGCTCGGGCTGTCGCAGGAGCAGCGCATGGACGTGCAGGAGGTTCTGTCCGAGAGCGCGGACGCCCGTCGCGACCTGGTGCTCGAGAGCCAGGCGCTCCGGATCGACCTGATGCAGGCCGTCCGGGACGAAGACGCCGGGATGTCGCGGTTCGAGAGCATCCTCGAGCGGCTCGAGGCGGTCCGTGCGCGGGAGCGGGAGATCGAGCAGGCGGAGGAGGCCGCGCTGGCGGAGATCCTCGACCCGCGTCAGCGGGCCATCTTCCTGATGCTCCGGATGCAGCTCAACGACCGGATCCGTCAGATGCGCGGCGTCCGGGGCGGCCCCGGGATGGGCGGTGGACCCGGCGGGCCCGACGGGGGCGTGCCCTTCCTCTGATCCACCCTGGAGCCCGGACCGCGCACGGTCAATCGCGAGCGGGCCGGCTTGAACCTGAGCGGCCCGCCCGGGTATGTTCGACCATGCGTATCCGTACCCTCCTGTTCGCGACCTACCGTGACATGGCCGGCGCCGAGGAGCTCGAGATCGAGCTGCCCGGCGGCGCCACGGCCGGCGACCTGGTGGACCGGCTCCGGGCCCGGGACGGGCTCGACCGGCTCCCGGCGGAGCCGGCGCTGGCCGTGAACCAGGTCTACGCGTCGCTCGGGACCCCCCTCTCGGACGGCGACGAGGTCGCGCTCCTGCCGCCGGTGGCCGGCGGATGAGCGTGGAGGCATGGATCACCCGGGAGCCGATCGAGCCCCGGGACGTGCTGGACCGCGTGGGCGCCCGGGAGGACGGCGCAGTGCTCCTCTTCGTGGGCACCGTCCGGGACCACAACGAGGGCAGCGCCGTGTCCGGTCTGACGTACGACGCCTACGACGAGATGGCGACGAAGGTGCTGGCCGGGATCGCCGGCGAGGCCGCCGAGCGGCTCGGGACCGACCGGGTCGCCGCGGTGCACCGGGTGGGCGAACTGGCGATCGGCGACGTGAGCGTGGCCATCGCGGCATCGAGCCCGCACCGCGCCGAGGCGTTCGACGCGACCCGGTACGTGATCGAGGAGATCAAGAAGCGACTGCCCGTCTGGAAGAAGGAGCACTACGTGGAGTCCGAATCGCGGTGGCTCGAGGGAACGGTCCCGCCGGTTGAGGCCGGGGACGCGGAGGCGCCCGATGGCTGAGGCCCGGGGGAACGGGCGTCCGGACGGACGCCCCGAAGGGAGCGACGGGGCCGGCGCCATGCGGGACCAGTTCGGTCGCCGGATCGAGTACCTCCGGATCTCGGTGACCGACAAGTGCAACCTGCGGTGCGTCTACTGCATGCCGCTGCACGGGCTGCCGTGGCTGAAGCGGAGCGAGCTGCTGAGCTACGAGGAGATCCGCGACATCGTGGCCACCATGGCGCCGATGGGGCTCGAGCGGCTGCGGATCACGGGCGGGGAGCCGCTGGTCCGGCGGGACCTGCCGGTCCTGATCCGGATGCTCGACGAAGTGGACGGGATCCGGGACATCGCCCTGTCCACGAACGCCGTCCTGCTGGGTGACATGGCCGAGGAGCTGAAGGACGCGGGCGTTCGGCGGGTCAACGTGTCGCTGGACTCACTGCGCCCCGACCGGGTCGACGCCATCGCTCGCCGCGATGACGCCTGGGACCGGATCATGGGAGGGCTGGACGCCGCCGAGGACGTCGGGTTCGACCCCATCAAGATCAACGTGGTCGTGATGCGGGGCCGGAACGACGACGAGCTCGAGGACTTCGCCCGGATCACCCTCGAGCGTCCGTGGCACGTCCGGTTCATCGAGGTGATGCCCGTGGGCGAGAACCTGGACGTCTCGGCCAACGAGTTCGTGCCCGCCCCGGAGATGCTCCGGCGGGTCCAGCGGATCGGCGAGCTGGAGCCCGTGGAGGGGCCCCGGGGCAACGGTCCGGCCACCTACTTCCGCTTCCCGGGCGCGCCCGGCACCGTGGGCGTGATCACGCCCATGAGCCACAACTACTGCGACACCTGCAACCGGATGCGCCTCACCGCCGACGGCAACCTCCGCCCGTGCCTCTTCGGCGACATCCACACTCCGCTGCGCGACCCGCTCCGGGCCGGCGAGCCGCTGGAGCCGCTCATCGAGGAGACGCTCCGGATCAAGCCCGAGCGTCACAACCTCGTGCAGGGCAGCGCCGAGGGCTCGGGCGGGCTGCTCGCGCTGTCGCAGATCGGGGGGTGAG
>JBPRGE010000038.1:0-31644 GCA_051418035.1 Candidatus Longimicrobiales bacterium M2_2A_002 | reverse complement strand
CTGCCCCTTGGTGTAACTGGCAACACGTCTGACTCTGGATCAGAAGAGTCCTGGTTCGAGCCCAGGAGGGGCAACTGAGGGGGTCGGTCCGAGCCGTTCCGGCGGTGTGGGCCGGCCCCGAATTCGAGGGCGAGATCCCCCGTCCGGGGGAATCGGGAGCCGCTATGCCGAAGCCGCTGGAGGCCCTGGAGCGGGACGTCCTGGACTACCTGGTGGGGTACGTCCGGGCGAACACGTACCAGCCCTCCGTCCGGGAGATCGGGGCCGACCTCGGGATCAGGAGCACCAAGACCGTCTCCGAGGTGATCCAGTCGCTGGAGGAGAAGGGGTGGGTGGAGCGGGAGTCCGCCCGGTCGCGGTCGCTGCGGCTCCTGACCCTTGACCTGGACACGGACGTGGTCTCGGTGCCCCACGTGGATGTCCATCTCGGCGACCCGTCGCTGGAGGAGCCGCTGGACCGGCTGGTGCTCGACCGCCGGCTCGCGGGGACGGCCGGCTCGTTCCTGGTGACCATGGTCGGGGACAGCATGGTGGGCGAGGGGATCCGGGACGGCGACCTGCTGCTGGTGGAGTCGACGGACCGGGCGGGGCTCGCGGACGGCGAGCTCGTGGTCTGCCGCGTGGGCTCGGAGACCGACGTGTGGCGGCTCCGTCGTCGCGAGGACGGGGCCGTGCTGGTCTCGGGCCCCGACCGGCCGGTCGTGGAGATCGCGGACGTGGCGGACGAGCAGATCGTGGGCCGGGTGAACGCGGTGCTCCGGCAGCTCCGCACGGACCGGCCGCTGGGACGGGATACGGCGGATGATGCCGGCTGACGACCGGTGGATGCGACGGGCGCTGGCGCTGGCGGAGGCCGCCGCCGCCGAGGACGAGGTCCCGGTGGGCGCTGTCGTCGTGATGGATGACGTGATGGTGGCGGAGGCGTACAACCGTCCACGCTCGCTGAACGACCCGACGGCTCACGCCGAGGTCCTCGCGCTCCGGGCGGCGGCCCACGCGCTGGGCCGGCATTGGCTCCAGGGCGCGACGCTCTATGTCACGCTCGAGCCGTGCGCCATGTGCGCCGGCGCCATGGTCCTGGCCCGGATCGATCGCCTGGTCTACGGCGCCCCCGACCCGAAGGCGGGGATGGCCGGGTCGCTGGCCGACATCCCCCGCGACGACCGGCTGAACCATCGCGTCGAGGTCACGGCCGGTGTGCTGGCCGACCGGGCGAGCAGACTGCTCAAGGACTTCTTCCGGGCGCGCCGATGAGCCGGGTCCTGGTCTCCGCCGAGGTCGAGGCGTTCCTCCGCAGCGTGGAGATCCCGTCCGACATCGAGGTCGAGCTGCTCGATCCCGACGACGAGGTCCCCGCCGGCGACTACACCGGGATCCTCCCGCTCCTCACCCGCACCATCGGCCACGACGAGATGGACCGGCTCGAAGGCCTCCGTGTGGTGGCGAACATGGCCGTCGGCTACGACAACGTGGACCTCGAGGCCGCCCGGGACCGGGGTGTCCGGGTCACGAACACGCCCGACGTCCTCACGGATGCCACCGCCGAGCTCACCTGGGCGTTGATCCTCGCCGCTGCCCGCCGGATCGGCGAGGGCGAGCGGCTGGTCCGGGCCGGCGAGTGGGACGGGTGGGCGCCCACCCAGCTGCTGGGGATGGGGCTCGATGGGAAGGTGCTCGGGATCGTCGGCGCGGGCCGGATCGGCCGGGAGGTCGGCCGGCGGGCGGGCGCTTTCGGGATGGACGTCGTCTACTGGAACAGGTCGGCACGGGACGAGTGGGCGGTGGAGGTCGGCGCCCGACGGGCCGAGACGGTGCGGGCGCTGGCGGGCCAGGCCGACGTGCTGTCGGTGACCGTGGCGTCGACGCCGGAGACGCAGCATCTGGTGGGCGCCGATGTCCTGGCCGCGCTGCGGGACGGTGCGATCCTGGTGAACACGGCCCGGGGCGAGATCGTGGACGAGGCGGCGCTGATCCGGGAGCTGGAGTCCGGCCGGATCCGGGCCGGGCTCGACGTCTACGAGCACGAGCCGGAGGTCCCGGCGCGGCTGCGGGCGCTGGAGAACGTGGTCCTCCTGCCGCACCTGGGGAGCGGGACCCGGCAGACCCGGCAGGCCATGTTCGACCTGGCGTGGGAGAACCTGGTCCGCTGCGTCCGGGGGGAGGCCCCCGTGACGCCGGTGGTGTAGGCGCCGTGGCCGAGATCCACCCGCCGCTGGGCGGGATCCACGAGGCGGCCCTCTACGTCGATGACCTGACCGCCGCCGAGCGCTTCTGGCGACGGCTGGGCCTGCAGCTTGTGGGCAGACAGCCGGGGCGCCACGTCTTCTTCCGGGCGGGCCGCGACATGCTCCTCCTCTTCGATGCCGGGACGACCGCCGACTCCGACGATGTGCCGGCCCACGGCGCCGAGGGCCCGGGCCACGTGGCACTGGATGTGCCGGACGCGGACGCGCTCGACGCGTGGCGGGAACACCTGGACGTCGCGGGGGTTGAGGTCGAGCACGAGCACACGTGGCCGTCCGGCGGACGGTCGCTGTACTTCCGGGACCCGAGCGGGAACAGCGTGGAGCTGATCACGCGGGGGAGCTGGGGGTTTTGAACGGCGGAGTAGGAGTAGGAGTAGGAGTAGGATTCACGATTCGGGCGGGGGCAGGGGCCGCGTGGGCACGGGCGGCACGAGGATACCAGGGTGGGGACGGGGAGGGCGACGGTGATCGAGATCGAGGGGCTGACGAAGGTCTATCCGGAGGCGGGGGGCGAGCGGGTCGTCTTCCGGGAGCTGGGGCTGCGGGCGGACGACGGGGAGATCGTGGTGCTGCTGGGGCCGAGCGGGTCGGGGAAGACGACGCTGCTGAACCTGGTGAGCGGGATCGACCTCCCGACGGCCGGGGATGTCACCATCGACGGGGCCATCCTGACGCGGATGTCGGAGCGGGAGCGGACGCTCTTCCGGCGGGACCGGATCGGGTTCGTCTTCCAGTTCTTCAACCTGATCCCGACGCTCACGGTCGAGGAGAACCTGCTCCTGCCGCTGGAGCTCAGCGGCCGGGACACGCCGGAGGACCACGACCGGGCGCGCTCGCTGCTCGCGGAGGTCGGGCTCGCGGACCGGGCGGAGGTCTACCCGGACCGGCTGTCGGGCGGTGAGCAGCAGCGGGTGGCCGTGGCCCGGGCCCTCTCCCACGCACCGGCCGTGGTCCTGGCCGACGAGCCGACGGGCAACCTCGACCGGGCCACGGGGCAGACGGTGCTCGACCTGCTGGAGTCGTTGGCCCGCGGGGCGGGGAAGACGGTCCTGGTCGTGACCCACAGCGAGCAGGCCGTCCCGCTGGCCGACCGGGTGCTGGAGCTCCGCGACGGCGCGATCCGGCCCCGGTGAGCCTCCTCCGACGCTCCAGCCTCCGTCACCTCTGGCACCACCGGTGGCAGGCGGCACTCTCCATCCTGGGCGTGGGGCTCGGCGTGGCCGTGGTGCTGGCCGTCGACCTGGCGGTTTCCAGCGCCCGGCGCGGCTTCACCATCTCGGCGGAGACGGTGGCCGGCCGGGCGACGCATCAGGCGGTGGCCGGGCCCACCGGGCTGCCCGACAGCGTGTACCTGACGGTCCGGCGGCTCCCGGGCGTGGAGGCCGCGGCGCCGGTGGTGGACGGCGATGTCGTGACCGTGGATGGCGGCGCGGTGCTCCGGGTGCTGGGCGTCGACCCGTTCGCGGAGGGGCCGTTCCGGCGCTACAGCGGCGGCGGGGAGATCGGCCCGGCGGCGTCCGCGCTCATCGGAGCCCGGACCGGGCTGCTGAGCGTGTCGACCGCCGCCGCGCTCGGGGTGGCGGAGGCCGACTGGCTGTTCGTGGACGCGGGCGGCCGCCGGGACAGCGTCCGGATCGCGGGCGTCCTGGAGCCGGTGGACGAGGCCAGCCGGCTGGGGCTCGAGAACCTGCTGATCCTCGATATCGGGACCGCACAGGCGCTCCTGCGGCGGGACGGCCTCGATCGCATCGATCTGATCCTCGAGGGTGGGCCGGAGGACGCCGGCACGGGGACCCCGGGCGCGGAACGCGGCGCGGAGGGGCCCGGCGGTGCGGGTGACCCGGCCGGCCTGGCCGGCGCGGGGGGTGGCGGGCCCGGCGACGCCGAGGCGGCGACGGTCGACGCGATCCGGGCGGTCCTGCCGGCCGGCGCCACGGTCCAGCGGTCGGGCGCGACGGTGGGCGCGCTCCGGGACATGACCCGGGCCTTCGATCTGAATCTCAGGGCGCTGAGCCTGCTGGCGCTGATCTTCGGGATCTTCCTGATCTACAACAGCGTGACGTTCTCGGTGGTGCAGCGGCGACGGCTGCTGGGGACGCTCCGGGCGCTGGGCGCGACCCGTCGCGAGGTGTTCGGGCTGGTCCAGGCGGAGGCGCTGGCGCTGGGGCTCGCCGGGGCGGCCCTGGGCTTGGTGCTCGGGATCGGCCTCGGCCAGGGGCTGGTCCGGCTGGTCACCCGCACGATCCAGGATCTCTACTTCGTGGTCACCGTGCGGGAGCTGATCCTCACGCCGTGGACGCTGACGAAGGCCATCGGCCTCGGCGTGCTCGGCACACTGGCGGCCGCCGCGCCGCCGGCACTGGAGGGCGCGCTCACCCACCCGCGCGCCGCGCTCATGCGCTCCGAGCTGGAGTCGGGGCTCCGCCGCCGGCTGCCGGCCGTCTCGTGGACGGGCGTAGCGCTGGCGGGCTTCGGTGGGATCGTGCTCTGGGTGTCGTCGTCGGTGGACGGCAGCTTCCTGGGGCTCTTCGGCGTGATCCTGGGGATGGCGCTCCTGACGCCGCTGGTCACCGTGCTGCTGATGCGGGGGCTGAAGCCGCTGGCGGGCCGGGCCTTCGGGATCCTGGGACGGATGGCCGCGGGCGGGGTGACCGCCGGGCTGAGCCGGACGGCGCCGGCCATGGCCGCGCTGACCATCGCCGTGGCGACGACCATCGGTGTGGCGGTCATGGTCGGCAGCTTTCGGGGGAGCCTGATCGAATGGCTGGATCGGACGCTGTCGGCGGACGTCTACATTGCCCCGACGCGACCTGGCGGGACCGGCGGCGCCACGGGCTCGGTCGTGATCGATCCTGCCGCAGTGAGCACGGTGGCCTCGGACCCAGCCGTAGCCGAGGTGCGACAGTACCACCGCGGCGACGTGCCCACCCCCGACGGACCGGTGGACCTCATGGCCATCGGGATCGACTCCCGGCTCCGGGGCCACTTCGACTACCTGGCCGGCGACCCGGCCGATTTCTGGAACGACTTCGTTCGGGGTCGGGTGCTCATGGCCTCGGAGCCGTTCGCCTACCGACGGGGGCTCGAGGTCGGCGACAGCATGACGCTCCGGACCGCGGGCGGCCCCGTCACTCTACCGGTGGCGGCCATATTCCGGGACTACGGCTCGGACCGGGGGATGCTCATGCTCGAGTACGGGAGGTACACCGAGCTCTACCGCGACTCCACCGTCACCACCATGGCGCTGATCCTGGAGCCCGACGCCGACCGGGACGCCGTGATCCGCCGGCTGCGGGAGGCCACGGCGTCCCGGCAGGCGCTGTCGATCCGGTCCAACCGCGCCGTCGGCGAGGCGAGCCTCGTGGTGTTCGACCGGACGTTCGCCATCACCCAGGTGCTGCGGATGCTGGCGCTGATCGTGGCCTTCGTGGGCGTGCTCAGCGCGCTGATGGCGCTCCAGCTCGAGCGGGGCCGGGAGTTGGGGGTGCTCCGGGCCAACGGGCTCACGCCGCGGCAGGTCTGGGTCATGGTCTCGTCGCAGACGGGCCTCATGGGGATCGCCTCGGGGCTGATGGCGCTGCCCATGGGGCTGATCCTGGCCGTCCTCATGATCGAGTTCGTGAACCGACGCTCGTTCGGGTGGTCGATCGACCTGGCGATCCCGCCCGGCGTGCTGCTCCAGGCCGTCGGGCTGGCGCTCACGGCCGCTCTGCTGGCCGGGATCTACCCGTCGTGGCGGATGGCGAGGACATCGCCCGCGGAAGCACTGAGGTCGGAATGAGAGCAGAGGGTCGGAGGGCGGAGGGTTGGCGGGCGGGGAGTTGGCGGACGGACCGACCGGTCTGCGGACATGGTCTGCGGACGGCATGGTCTGCGGACGGTGCACCAATCGACGGTTTTGACGGATTGCGCTATGGCGAGGGGTCCGGTGAGGTCAGAATTGCAGGGAAACAGGTTCGATCGGGATGAATAGCAAGGCTGCAGACCGGGCTGTGCCGGCTCGCGCGCATAGCCCATCGGGACGGAACTGGCGGCTGGTGCACCGTCCGCGTTCCCTGCCCCGTCCGCGTTCCCTGCCGGGCCTCGCCGCCCTTCTCCTCATCGCCGCCACCCTCGCGTGCGGCGACGCCGGCCCGGCCCGGGCGTCGCTCTCGGTGGCGGAGGCCATGGCGGGCGACACCGCCGGCTATGCCCGGGCGGCGGAGCCCCGTGCGTTCGTCTTCCCGGCGGACCACGGACCGCACCCGGAGTTCCGGACGGAGTGGTGGTACTTCACCGGCAATCTCACGGCGGAGGGCCGGGATTTCGGCTTCCAGCTGACCTTCTTCCGGAACGCGCTCCGACCCGACAGCAGCGCGATCAGGTCGGATTGGGCGACGCGGCAGGCGTACATGGGGCATTTCGCCCTCACCGACGTGGCGGGCGAGCGGTTCCACGCCTTCGAGCGGTTCGATCGCGGTGCTGTCGGGCTGGCGGGCGCGGAGGGGCTGCCCCTGCGGGTCTGGATCGGCGACTGGGAAGCCACAATGGCGCCCCGGGTGCCCGGCGTCGACGCGCGGCCGACGTTCCGGGTGCGGGCCGGGGAGAACGGCGTCGCGGTGGACCTTACGCTCCGGGCGGTGAAGCCCGTGGTGCTGCAGGGCGACGAGGGTCTGAGTCAGAAGGGCCCGGAGCCGGGGAACGCGTCGTACTACTACTCGCTCACGCGTCTGGTGGCGGCGGGCACGGTGACGGCGGGCGGTGAGACGCACCCGGTCACCGGGCTCGCGTGGCTGGACCGGGAATGGAGCACGAGCGCGCTGAGCCCCGGGCTGGTCGGCTGGGACTGGTTCGCGCTGCAGCTGAACGATGGCAGCGAGCTCATGGTGTACCGGCTCCGGGAGGACGACGGCGGGACCTCCCCGTTGTCGGCGGGGACGTTCGTGCGCGACGACGGCACGGTGACCCGACTCGAAGCCGGCGACTTCGTGCTCGAGGAGACGGGCTCGTGGACGAGTCCCGAGGGCGGACGGTACCCCTCGGGGTGGGAGGTCCGTGTCCCGGAGCTCGATCTCGAGCTGACCGTCGAGCCCCGGCTCGCCGACCAGGAGCTGGCGCTGGCGTTCCGGTACTGGGAGGGGGCTGTGGCCGTGGCCGGGAGCCGGCGCGGCGCTACGGTCGCGGGTCGCGGCTACGTCGAGCTCACGGGCTACGCCGCCGAGCCGCTGCCGTAGCGGGCTCGGTCGATCTGGCCGTCTCCGGCGGCCGGCCTTCGACGGTCCTCGGGTCAGGCGACGGGGCCGGTGGTCGCCTTGGTCTCGATCCGACCGACCACGTCGTCGTTCAGCCGCCGGCCGAAGAAGCGGAGGATGCCGTAGAGGACGAGGAGTCCCACCGGGATGCTGATCGCGGGGCTGACCCCGTAGGCGGTCGGGATGTCGCCGACGAGCATGGCCACGAGCGCCACGGTCACGGCGTACGGCATCTGGGTACGGACGTGGTCGACGTGATCGCATGCGGAGGCCATGGAGCTCATGACCGTGGTGTCGGAGATCGGTGAGCAGTGGTCGCCGAAGATGGCGCCGGCCATGATGGAGCTCACCACGCCGAGCAGGATCGAGTAGTGACTGCCCGCGTCGAATCCGACGCCGGCGCCCATGGCCACGGCCAGCGGGATGACCACGGGGAAGAGGATCGACATCGTCCCCCACGACGTCCCCGTCGCGAACGAGATGACGGCCGCGGTCAGGAACGTGAGGACGGGGAGCAGGCGGATCGGGAGCGTGTCGCTGAGCAGCGACGAGAGGTACGGCCCGGTCCCGAGCGCTTCGGTGACGCCGCCGAGCCCCCAGGCCAGGACGAGGATGATCATGGCGAGCATCATGGCCCGCATCCCGCCGACCCAGGCCTCTATGGCCTCCTGGAGCGACAGGATCCGCTGGGCCCAGGTCATGACGATGGCGGTCACCGAGCCCAGGAACGACGCCCAGATCAGCGCCTTGAACGGGTCGGCGGCGCCGACCACGGCCCGGATCCCGGCATCGGCGCCCGCGGCCTCGCGGCCGGTAAAGTAGATCCCGGCCAGCGCCACGAAGATGGTCAGGAGGACGGGGACGGCCGCATTGGCCCACCGGTGCGGCTTGTCTTCCGGCGCGTCCATGAGCCCGCCCCCGGTGTCGGCGGCGAGCTGGGCGCCGGGCCGGTGGAGCCCGCCGCCGGAGACGGCGCGCTCCTCGGCCCGGGCCATGGGCCCGAAATCCCGTCGCGTGACCACGGTCATGACCACGAAGAGGAGCGCGAGGATCGGGTAGAAGAGGTACGGGATGGAGTGGAGGAAGACGTTGAACGGGTTCTCGGACGCGGCCAGGAGGTCGGCGGCCTCGACGGGGTCGGCGACGGTGCCGGCGGCCGAGGCGAGCGCGTCGCCGATCAGGGTGATCTCGAAGCCGACCCAGGTGCTGATCAGGGCGATGGCCGCCATCGGCGCGGCGGTGGAGTCCACCACGTACGCGAGCTTCTCACGGGACACCTTGAGCCGGTCGGTGATCGGGCGCATGGTGTTCCCGACGATCAGCGTATTGGCGTAATCGTCGAAGAAGATCATGATGCCGGCCAGCCAGGTGAGGAACTGGCCGCGGCGACGGCTGGTTGCGTACGGCCGCATCGCCTCGACCATCCCGAGCGTCCCGCCGCTCCGGCTCATCACGCCGACCATCCCGCCCAGCAGCAGGCTGAACAGGATGATGGCGACGTGGTCCGGATTGTCGGCCAGCGCCTGGAGCGCGAACTCGTCGACGCTCATCAGCGTGGCGGTGAGCGGGTTCCAGTCGGCGATGAAGAGGGCGCCGAGCCAGATCCCGGCGAACAGCGAGACCACGACCTCGCGGGTGATCAGCGCCAGGAGGATGGCCGCCAGGGGCGGGAGGAGGCTGAGCCAGCCGGGATCGATGACGTCCATGGGCGCGGGGTCGGGTGTCGGCGGTGTCGGAATCGGCCGGAATGATAGAGGCCGCCGGGGGCGGGTGGCAAATGAGGAAGGACCACCGGAGCGAGCCGGCAGCGCATCCGCTCCTCGGACGCTACCCCGCCAACCCACCCGAGCCCTGCCCGAGCCGCACCCCCGCCGTTGACCGTCGCCACCCCGTTCCGTAGCTTCCGGCCGACCGCCGGTTGGAGTCCTCTGAACCACCACTGAATGGCCGAGAGACGGCAGCAGATCATGGATGAGCGCGGCGTGGAGCGCGCGCTCGCCCGGATGGCCCGGGAGATCATCGAGAAGAGCGCAGGGACGGACGCGCTCTCCCTCATCGGCATCCACAGACGCGGCGTCCAGCTGGCCGGCCGGATCGCCGACGAGATCGAGAAGGCGGAGGCCGTCCGGCCGCCCGTCGGGTCGCTGGACATCACGCTCTACCGCGACGACCTCATGGCGATCGGGCCGCGGCCGGTGGTGGGGGAGACGCGGATGCCCGAGGGTGGGGTCGAGGACCGGATCGTGGTCATCATCGATGACGTCGCCTACACGGGGCGCACGGCCCGGGCGGCGATGGATGAGCTGGCCGACTTCGGCCGGCCCCGTCGGATCCTGCTCTGCGTGCTCGTGGACCGGGGCGGCCGGGAGCTCCCGATCCAGCCGGACATCGTGGGCCGCCACCTGGACGTGCCGGAGGGCACGCGGGTCGAGGTGCTGGTCCACGAGCTCGATGACCGGCTGGCGGTGGAGCTCGGGCCGGCGGGAGGCGAGTGATGGCCGAGGCGACCTACCTCGGGAAGGACCTGGTCGGGCTGGAAGGGCTCTCGGCGGAGCAGATCACGGCGATCCTCGACACGGCCGAGCCGTTCAAGGAGATCAGCGAGCGGAAGATCAAGAAGGTGCCGGTGCTCCGGGGGATGACGATCGTCAACCTCTTCTTCGAGCCGAGCACCCGGACGCGCGTGAGCTTCGAGTTCGCCGAGAAGCGGCTCAGCGCCGACACGGTCAACATCTCGAGCAGCGGGTCCAGCGTGGTGAAGGGCGAGACGCTGGTCGATACGGCCCGGAACCTGGAGGCCATGCGGATCGACATGGTGGTGATGCGCCACCCGTCGAGCGGCGCCGCCCGGTTCCTGGCCGAGCGGATCCCGTCGAACGTGGTCAACGCGGGCGATGGCCGGCACGAGCACCCCACCCAGGGGCTGCTGGACATGCTGACCATCCGCGACCATCTGGGCGCCATCGAGGGGAAGAAGGTCTGCATCGTGGGCGACATCCGGCACTCGCGCGTCGCCCGGTCGAACATCTTCGGGCTCCGCGCGCTGGGCGCGGAGGTGGCCGTCTGCGGTCCCCGGACGCTGGTCCCCCTGGGGATCGAGGAGCTGGGCGTCACCGTCTTCGACCGGATCGAGGACGCCATTGCCTGGGCCGATGCGCTGAACGTGCTCCGGCTCCAGCTCGAGCGGATGCAGGCCGGCTACGTGCCGAGCCTGCGGGAGTACAACCGGGTGTTCGGCGTGAGCCGGGAGCGGGTCGATGCCGCGCCCCGCGACCTGCTGATTCTGCACCCCGGCCCCATGAACCGCGGCGTGGAGATCGACAGCGACGTGGCCGATGGGGACCACGCGGTGATCCTGAACCAGGTGACGAACGGCGTCGCCGTGCGGATGGCGGTGCTCTACCTGCTGGCCGGCGGCGCGCCGGAGAAGGCGGAAGCGGCGAAGGGGGACGCGGACCATGGCTGAGAAGCTGCTGCTGAAGGGCGGCCGGGTCGTGGACCCGTCGCAGGGACTCGACGAGACGCTGGACGTGCTCCTGGCCGACGGCGCCGTGGCCGAGCTGGGCGCCGAGCTCGACGCGCCGGAGGACGCGGATGTACGGGACGTCTCCGGGCTGGTGGTGGCCCCGGGGCTCGTGGACGTCCATGTGCACCTCCGGGAGCCGGGCGGTGAGCACAAGGAGACCATCGCCACGGGTGCGTGGGCCGCGGCCGTGGGCGGGTTCACGTCGATCTGCGCCATGCCGAACACCGACCCGCCGATCGACGACCCGGCGGCCGTCGGATTCGTCCTCGCCCAGGGGCTCCGGGCCGGCGCGGCCCGGGTCTACCCCGTGGGTGCCGTCTCCGTGGGCCAGAAGGGCGAGCGGCTCACGCTGGTGGGCGAGATGGTCGATGCCGGCGCCGTGGGGATCACCGATGACGGCCTGCCCGTCCAGGACAGCGGGCTCATGCGGCTCGCGCTCGAGTACTCGGGCACGTTCGGGATCCCGGTGGCCGACCACTGCGAGGACCCGACGCTCTCCCGGGGCGGGTCCATGAACGAGGGCGTGGTCTCCACGCGGCTGGGGATCACCGGGGTGCCCGGCGCCGCCGAGGAGGTGATGATCGCCCGGGACCTGTTCCTGGCCGCACTCACCGGCGGACGGCTCCACATCCAGCACGTCTCCACGCGGGCGGGCGTGGAGATGATCCGGGCGGCCAAGGCCCGGGGTGTGAACGTCACTGCCGAGGCGACACCGCACCACTTCACGCTCACCGACGAGGCCGTGCTCGGGTACCGGACGGAAGCCAAGGTCAACCCGCCGCTCCGGACCGCCGGGGACCGGGAGGCCGTACGGGAGGGCGTCCGCGATGGGACGCTCGACTGCATCGCCACCGACCACGCGCCCCACCACTACGACGAGAAGGAGCAGGCGTTCGAGGACGCGCCCATGGGGCTCGTGGGGCTGGAGACCGCGCTCGGACTCGGGATCACCGAGCTGGTGGGCGGCGGCGTGCTCTCGCTGGCGGAGCTGATCGAGCGGATGAGCACGGCACCGGCCCGGGCGTTCAGCCTGCCGGCCGGCAGCCTGCGAGAGGGCGCGCCCGGGGACGTGACCGTCCTCGACCCGGATGCCGAGTGGACGGTGGACCCGTCGGAGTTCGCGTCGAAGAGCCGGAACACCCCGTTCGCCGGGATGGAGCTGAAGGGCCGGACCCGGATGACCGTGGTGGGAGGCCGGGTGGTCTGGACGGCCGAGCAGGGCGTTGACTACGCCCGGGAGCAGGCCCGGAAGAATGGCTGACGGACGGGGCGGCGGGACCGGCGGACGAGGCGGCGGAGGCGGCGGAGGCGGGGGAGGTGGCACCGGTCGGGGCGGCGAGGGCGGCCGTCCGGACATCTCGCCGGCCGGCCGGGCGGCCGTGCCCATGCGGCAGTTCCTCGGCGGGGCCGAGATCCCGTGGCCGGCGGCCGCGGAGCAGGAGGACGGGACGCTGATCGTCGGCTGCTACAGCGTCCTCGACCCGGCGCTGAAGACGACGAAGCAGGGGAAGCCGTACCTGCGGATGGAGCTGTGCGACCTGCACGGGAAGATCGAGGCCCGGGTCTGGGAGAGCGCGGAGCGGTACGCAGCCGAGGCCGCGGAGGGCGGCTACGTGGGTGTCCGCGGGCGGGTCGAGTATTTCCAGGAGCAGCCCCAGATCAATGTCGACCACCTGGAGCCGATCCGGGTCGAGCCCGAGGACCTCGGGCTGTTCATGCCCCGCTCGCCCCGCGAGCCGCTGGAAATGGAGGCCGAGCTCACCGACCTCATCGCCTCGGTGAAGGACAAGCCGCTGCGGAAGCTGCTCCGTGCCGTGCTCGGCCCGAAGACGGAGACCGGACAGTGGTTCCGTCAGGCGCCGGCGGCATCGAAGCACCACCACGCGTACGTCGGCGGGCTCCTGGAGCACACGCTGTCGATCACCAAGCTCTGCGACGCGTTCGCCGACCACTACGGCCCCATCATCGATCGGGACCTGCTGGTCACCGGCGCACTCCTGCACGATGTCGGGAAGACGAAGGAGATCGCGACCCGGGCCGGGTTCCCGTACACGTCCGAAGGGAAGCTCCTCGGCCACATCCTGCTGGGGCTCGAGATGATCCACGACGCCGGCCGGGCGCTGGAGATCCCCGAGGACCGGCTCCGACTCGTCGAGCACCTCGTCGCCGCCCACCAGGGCCGCTACGAGTGGCAGAGCCCCCGGGAGCCACAGACGCTCGAGGCGCTGCTCCTCCACTACGCCGATGACACCGACGCCAAGATGCAGCAGGCGCTCGACCTGGTCCGCGCAGGCGATGACGGGTGGACCGACTACTCCCGCTCGTTCCGCCGCTCGTTCCTGAGGCACCCCGGCGGCCGCGACCCGAAGTCGGATCCGCCCGCGGATCCGACGGGCAGGCCGGACCCGGACACGCTCTCCCTGTTCGACTGACGGTTCCGGTCGCCAATCGAGGGGGCGCACAGGTTGGGACGGGCCCCGGTACTCTTCCAGGCGCTTTCGGCGTCCAATTCAGGGGGCGAACCGGTTGGGACGGGTCCCGGCACCTTCCAGACCTCTTTGCATGCCAATTGAGGGGACGGCTCGGCACGGCAGGCGTGACGATCGTGTGTACGGGGTTTCGCAGGGCGTGAGCCGGGGGCGGACAGAGTCGGGCCTGGACTTGACCGGGCGTTTCCGGGGCCGATCGAGGGGACATCGCGGCGTGGTCTGACGGGGCCGTCTCGCGTCCGGCTTCTGCAGCGCTTCAGTGGAGGTTGGGCGGGGGAGGGCAGCGATTGATCTCGATCCACCACCTCTCAGCGCACCACCGGGCACCTCTCTCTCCCCACCGGGCGCTCGGAACTGCCGGGAACCCGGCGAACCTCGCGTACCGGACTCGGCCGGAAAGCCTGGCCCCTCAGGAAGATAGCTGCCCGTCAGACAGCCGCCGGGACCTCGTTCCGCACGAACACGTCCGCTCCTCCCCAAAAAAAGGCCGCCCCCGTCCGGCGGACAGAGGCGGCAGTCGTCCCGCGACGACAGCGGCGCGGCTAGACTTCGCCGCCCTTCTCCTTCACGATCTTCGCCAGCTGGCTCTTCTTGCGGTCGGCCCTGTTCCGGTGCATCAGGTTCTTCCGACCGGCCCGGTCGAGCAGCGCGGACGCCTTGCGGAACGCCTCGGTGGCCGTCTCGCCGTCCGCTGCGTTCTCGACGTTCTTGATCGCCGTCTTCAGCCGCGACCGCTGCTGACGGTTCTGCTCGTGCCGCCGCCGGCTCTGCCGCACCCGCTTCTTCGCGCTCTTGCTGTTCGCCAACGTCCTTCTCCCGCTGGTTGATCGTGGTTCCAAAGCCCCGAAGTGTAGGGGAGACCGGCCAGAGTGTCAACCGCGTGTGCCTCAGACTCCAGACTCCAGGCTCCAGAATCCTGCACTCCTGTTCTCGCGCTCGGCCGCTCACGCACGTACGTTACGCGACTCGTGGCGGCGCGTGTCCGCGACCGCCGAATACGGACCTGCTCGCGGATGCCGATGGCCGCAGCGATGGACAGAGCCCGGGGGGTGCCGGGCGACGAGGGGATCGAGCTCTTCGTCGTCGAGCTGGACCAGTTCGAGGGGCCGCTGGACCTGCTGCTGCACCTGATCCGCGAGCAGGACCTGGACATCTTCGACATCCCGATCGCGAAGATCACGGCCCAGTTCCTGACGGCGATCCAGGGGATCGAGGAGCTGGGGCTGGACCGGGCCGGGGAGTTCCTGGAGCTGGCGGCGACGCTGATCCGGATCAAGTCGCAGATGCTGCTGCCGCGGCCGTTCGATCCGAGCGGCGAGCTGGAGGACCCGCGGGCGGAGCTGGTGCGTCGGCTGCTGGAGTACGAGCACTTCCGGGACGCGGCGGACCGGCTGGAGGACGCGGAGGCCGACCGGTCGCGGCACTACCGGCGCGGCTACATCCCGCCGAAGCCGACCATCGACCCGTCGGAGCTGGAGCTGGAGATGGACTGGGCGGACCTCTGGGACGCGCTCTACGAGGTCGTCGCCAGGGCTCGACCGCCGGACGAACACCACGTCCACGGTCGGATCGTGACGCTGGAGGAGAAGATCGACCTGATCGTCCGCACGCTCCAGCGGATGAACCGGGTGGAGTTCCAGCAGCTGCTGGCCGAGCACCCGGACAGACTGCACGCGGTGGCCACGCTGACGGCGGCGCTGGAGCTCGCCCGGCGGCGGCAGGTGGCCATGCGTCAGAGCAAGCCGTTCGCGCCGCTCTGGATCTATCCGCGGAGCGGGGAGGAGCCCATCGAACCCGAGTCGGATGAAGACGACGCAGATCATTGAGGCGCTGCTGTTCGCCAGCGACGCACCGCTCTCGGCCGAGGACCTGGTCCGGGGCGAGGAGGAGCTGGACGCCGACGACGTGGAGGCGGCGATCAACGCGCTCCGGGCCGAGTACGAGGACACGGGCCGCGCGTTCCAGATCTACGAGATCGCCGGCGGCTACCAGCTCCTGACGCGCCCCGAGTTCTCGCCGCACCTGGAGCGCTTCGAGACGGTCCCGCAGGGCACCCGGGTCTCCGGCGCCGCGCTGGAGGTGCTGGCCATCATCGCCTACCGGCAGCCGATCGGCCGGGCCGATATCGAGGAGATCCGGGGCGTCGACTCGACGCACACGCTCCGGACGCTCCAGGAGCTCGGTCTGATCGAGGTCGTCGGTCGGGGCGAGGGGCTCGGTCGGCCGCTGCTGTACGGGACGACCGCGCTCTTCCTCGACCACTTCGGCTTCAGCTCCCTGGACGACCTGCCGAAGCCCGACGAGCTCCCCGTCGTCCTGGCCGAGCAGCGCGTGGACGTGATCGATGTCGACGAGGTCGAGGGCGGCGAGGCCGGGATCCTCGAGCCGGAGGACGCGGAGGACGACCGGGCAGGCGCAGAGGAAGGGTCCGGGGCGGAGTCACGGGCAGGGAGTGGGGCCGGGGCCGAATCAGGGGTCGAGGCGGAGGCAGAGGCAGGAGAAGGGACGGGCGTCGCCCCGGATCCGGACGCCGCCGCGGATCCGGAGCCGGGCGACGGACCGGACGCGTCCCCGAGTACGAATACGACTACCAGTACGAAGGAGTCGTGAGACTCCAGAAGTTCCTGTCCCGGTCGGGTGTGGCGTCCCGGCGGGCGGCGGAGCGGATGATCCGGGACGGGCGGGTCCGGGTGAACGGCCAGGTGGTCCGGGAGATGGGTGTGAAGGTGGAGCCGGACGACCGGGTCGAGGTCGATGGTCGGGCGGTGGCGCCGGACCCGCCGGTGTGGGTGATGCTCCACAAGCCGGCGGGGTACGTGACCACACGCGACGACCCGCGGGGCCGGCCCACGGTCTACGACCTGCTCCCGGCCCGCTTCGAGAGCCTGTTCCACGTCGGGCGGCTGGACCTGGACAGCGAGGGGCTGCTGCTGCTGACGAACGAGGGCGACGCGGCGAACCGGCTGATGCACCCGAGCTACGAGGTGGACCGGGTCTACCGGGTGGACGTGGAGGGCACCCTGAGCCGGCAGGAGCGGCGCCGGCTGCTGGCCGGGATCGAGCTGGAGGACGGGCCCGCGCGGGCCCATGAGGTCGAGGTGGTCGCCGAGACGCCGATGGGGCCCGGCGGGGGGCCCGGCAGCCGGGTCCGGGTGGTCATGCGGGAGGGTCGCAAGCGGGAGGTGCGTCGCCTGTTCGACGCGGTGGGCCACCCGGTGGGGCGGCTGGTCCGTGAGCGGCTGGGCCCGGTGACGCTGGGCGATCTGCCGGAAGGGGAGTGGCGGGAGCTGACGGAGGCGGAGGTGGAGGCGGTGAGGCGGGTTTAGAGTGCAAGAGTGCAAGAGTGCAAGAGTGCAAGAGTGCAAGAGTGCACATCTGAACAATAGATAGGGGCGGGCAATGGACATACAGGGCAAGACGGTGCTGCTGCTGGGTGGGTCGGGGCTGGTGGGGCTCGCGGTGGCGCGGGCGCTGGTCCCGTTCGGGCCGCGGAAGATCGTGCTGACGGCGTTGACGCGCGGGGAGGTCGGGCCGGCGGCGGAGGAGCTGCGGGCGGAGGTCGGCGGGATCGAGGTCGCCGTCGAGTGGGGCGACATGTTCTGGCCGGAGTCGCTGAAGGACCGGACGCGGGGGGACGTGCTGTCCGACCCCGAGGCCCGGGCCCAGCTCCTGGACGACCTGTACGGCGACCTGACGGACGACGTGGTCCGGCGCTCGACGTTCGCGTCGATGCTGGACCGGCACCGCCCCGAGATCGTGGTGGACTGCGTGAACACGGCCACGGCGTTCGCCTACCAGAACGTCTTCGCCAGCGCGGCATCGCTGAGGTCGAAGGCGGAGAAGGACGAAGGGTGCAGCCGGGACGAGGTGGAGCAGCACCTGGCGACGCTCTACCTGCCGCAGCTCATCCGCCACGTCCAGATCGCGCTGGAATCCATGCGCCGGTCGGGGACGCAGATCTACCTGAAGATCGGGACGGCCGGGACGGGCGGGCAGGGGCTGAACATCCCGTTCACCCACTCCGAGGAGCGGCCGAGCCGGATGCTGCTGGCCAAGTCGGGCGTGGCCGGCGCCCATACGCTGCTCCTCTACCTGATGGCCCGGACGCCGGACGCGCCGGCGGTGAAGGAGATCAAGCCGACGGCGGCCATCAGCTGGAAGAAGATCGAGTACGGCGAGGTGACGAAGCGGGGGCAGGGGATCGAGCGGTACGACGCCGCCGGTCCCGTGGCGCTGGGCGATGCGTTCGGCGATGACGCGTCGTCGAGCTACCGTGCGACGGGCGGCACGCTGAAGGGCGTGTACGTGGATGCCGGCGAGAACGGGCTGTTCAGCCTGGGCGAGTTCGAGACGCTGACGGCGCTCGGGCTCATGGAGTACATCACGCCCGAGGAGATCGCCGACGACGTGGTCCGGGAGATCCGGGGCTACCCAACCGGGCACGACGTGGTGGGCGCGCTGGACGCGGCGACGTCGGGACCGACGTACCGCGCCGGTGTGCTCCGCGAGGTGGCCCTCGCCCGGATGGAGGCGCTCGAGCGGGAGCACGGCGTGGAGTCCGTCGCCTACGAGATGCTGGGGCCGCCGCGCCTCTCGAAGCTGCTCTTCGAGGTGGCGATCCTGCGGCACCTGCACGGCGGGATGGACGAGGCGGCGGAGCTGGACCCGGAGGACACGGCGCGGCGTGCGGAGGCGCTGATCGAGTCGGACGGCGACCTGCGGGTCCGGATCCTGACCATCGGGCTCCCGATCCTGCTGCCGGACGGCCAGCGGATCCTCCGGGGCGAGACGGTGAAGGTGGCGCCGGAGCCGGGCCAGGCGCCGGATGACCCGAAGCTCACGGACAACGGCTGGGTCGACCTGCGGGCCTCGAGCTGGACGCGGTGGCGGGACCGGCTGCGGGTGATCCGGGACGAGCTGGACACGGGGCCGACGGCGGACGATGGCTCCAGGGCCGACCGTGAGCCCCACGACCGGGGCCGGTCGCTGCGTCCGGGTCGGCTCGCGGCCTGGGTCTTCCGGCACGAGGACGAGGGCGAGCGGATCAAGCGGTAGCGGCAGGATGCAAGAGTGCAAGAGTGCAAGAGTGCAAGAGTGCAAGAGTGCAAGAGTGCAAGAGTGCAAGAGGCAGGGTCGCGGGAGCGGGTGTAGCGGTTATGGCTGAGTGATGCCCGGGGAGGCAACGGGGGCGGGCATTGCATGGCATCGAACTTCACGGCGTCGGCTCTGTAGAATACGGGGTCGACGCCCCATTTCCATAATAGAGGAGGTCCACGTGGAGAGTACCGCCACGCCGAGTCCGCCGGCGCACCGTGAGCTGGCGCCGCGGATCAAGCGGGAGCTGCACAAGCGCGTGGTCGGCCAGGAGGCGATGATCGACCGGCTCCTGATCGGGATGCTGACGGGCGGGCACGTGCTGCTGGAGGGGGTGCCGGGGCTGGGGAAGACGCTGACCGTCTCGTCGCTGGCGGAGGCGCTGGACGTGAGCTTCCAGCGGATCCAGTTCACGCCGGACCTGCTGCCGGCGGACGTGGTGGGGACCAATATCTACAACCAGCAGACGGGCGAGTTCACGCCGAAGCGGGGCCCGATCTTCGCCCAGATCGTGCTGGCCGACGAGATCAACCGCGCGCCGCCGAAGGTGCAGAGCGCGCTGCTCGAGGCGATGCAGGAGCGGCAGGTGACCATCGCCGGGTCCACGTTCCGGCTGGAGGAGCCGTTCCTGGTCCTGGCCACGCAGAACCCCATCGAGCAGGAGGGGACGTACCCGCTCCCCGAGGCCCAGGTCGACCGGTTCATGCTGAAGCTGAAGGTCACGTACCCGGACCGGGCCACGGAGAAGGAGATCATGCGACGGATGGCGGGGAAGGAGCCCGTCCCGCTGGACAAGGTCGCGACCGCCGCGGAGATCCTGGCGGCCCGCCGGGAGATCGCGGACCTCTACGTCGACGAGAAGATCACCGACTACATCGTGGAGCTGGTCCACGCCACGCGGGAGCCGGCGGAGCACGGGATCGGGGCGCTGCGGTCGCTGATCGAGTACGGCGCATCGCCCCGGGCGTCGATCTTCCTGGCCATGTGCGCCCGGGCCCACGCGTTCATCGAGGGCCGTGGGTACGTGCTGCCGGAGGACGTGAAGACCATCGGGCCGGACGTGCTCCGGCACCGGATCATCACCACGTACGAGGCGGAGGCCGAGGAGGTCACGGCCGACGACATCGTGCGACGCGTGTTCGAGGCGGTGGAGGTGCCTTGACGGCGGAGTCAGGAGTCAGGAGTCAGGAGTCGGGAGCGTTCGCGGCGGCGTCCGGGGGCGTGGCTCGGCGGCCTGCCCCGCGGGGTATTCACGGCTCGGCGTCGCTCGAGAGATGAGCGTGCTGATGGCCGCGGGGCGCTGGCTGAGGGGCCTCGGCGCCGAGCTGTTCGGCGGGGACCGGGAGTCCGTGCCGCTGCCGGAGCCGTCGGACCCGGTGGCGCCGGGAGGCGTGCCCCGGGAGGTGCTGAAGCAGGTGCGGCTCATCGAGCTGCGGACGCGGGGGTGGGTCAACACGCTGTTCAGTGGCGAGTACCACTCGGTGTTCAAGGGGCAGGGGATGGAGTTCGCCGAGGTGCGGGAGTACCAGCACGGCGATGATGTCCGGACCATCGACTGGAACGTGACCGCCCGGATGGGGCACCCGTACATCAAGAAGCACGTGGAGGAGCGGGAGCTGACGGTGATGCTCATGGTCGACCTGTCGGGCTCCGAGCAGTTCGGCACCCGGGGCCGGCTGAAGGCGGAGCTGGCCGCGGAGCTGGCCGCCGTTCTGGCGCTGTCGGCGATCCGGAACAACGACCGGGTCGGGCTCCTGATCTTCAGCGACCACGTGGAGCACGTAGTCCCGCCGAAGAAGGGGCGCCGGCACGTGCTCCGGCTGATCCGCGACCTGCTCGCGTTCCGGCCCACGGGGCGGGGCACCGACCTGGCCGACGCCCTCGACTACGCCGGTCGCATGCTCCCGCACCGGTCGATCCTGTTCGTCCTCAGCGACTTCCTGGTCCCCTCGGAGCCGGCGGACGACACGTTCACCGCGTTCAGCCGAACGCTCAAGCTGGTCTCGAGCCGGCACGACGTGGTGGCGATCCGGCTGGTGGACGCCGTCGAGGAGACGCTCCCCGATGCGGGGCTCCTGGTCCTGACCGACCCGGAGACCGGCCGGGAGGTGACCGTGGACACCGGGCGGGCGCGCGTACGCGACCGCTACGACGCCCGGGCCGGGGCTGCCGACCAGGCGGTCCGATCCCTCTTCCGGCGGCTGGCCGTCGACGAGATCGAGGTCCGGACGGACCGGTCGTACGTGGGGCCCCTCATGCAGTTCTTCCGGGCCCGTGAGCGGAGGGCGCGGTGAGGAGACGCTCGGGGCTCGGGGCCCGAGGCCCGGCGGATGGTCGGGCCGGGCTCATGATGGGTCTGCGGCTCGGGGTGGGCGGAACGCTCCCGGCGGGCTTCGTGCTCGCGCTGGGACTCGCGGCGGCGGGCCCGGCCCCGGGCGTGGCGCAGGAGGCCACGGCCGCGCTGGGTGTCGACACGGCCCGGGTGGGCGATGTCGTGGCCGTCGGGATCCGGATCACCACGGGGCCTGGCGAGCGGGTGGCCTGGCCGGACACGCTCCCGCTGGCCGGGTCGGGGCTGGAGAACGCGGCGCGGGTGACCGAGCGCGTCGACACGCTGGGCAATGGCCGGCTGGCACGTACGGGCGTCTACTCCGTCACGCCGTGGCGGACGGGCGCCCTCGAGCTGCCGGAGGTGTCGATCCCCGTGGCTGCGGACGACGATGCGGCCCGCCGGGTCCGCGTCGCCGGTCCGACGCTGACGGTGGCGTCGGTACTCCCGGCGGACACGGCGGGGTTGGAGCCGAGGCCGGCGAAGGCGGTGGTGGGCCCGAGCTGGGCGTGGGGCACGATCCTGTTGATCGCGCTGCTGGCCGCGGCGGCGATCGGGGCGCTGCTCTGGTGGTGGCGGCGCCGTCGCGTCGACGAGGCGGCGCAGGTCCATCGGGCGCCGCTGGTGCCGCCCCGGGAGCGGGCGCTGGCCGCGCTGCAGGCGGCCCGGGAGGCGGGGCTGGTGGAGCGGGGCGAGATGAAGGAGTTCTACACCCGGCTCTCGGACGCCGTCCGGGACTATGTCGCGGCGCTGGAGCGGACGTGGGGCGAGGACCTGACCACGACGGAGCTGCTGGGGCGGTTCCGGGCGCAGGTCGGGCCATCGGAGGCGGCAGCGCTGCGGGCCGTGCTGGCCCCGGCGGACCAGGTCAAGTTCGCGAGGCGTGAGCCGGACCCGGAGACGGCGGTGGCGGAGTGGGACGAGGCGCGGTCGTGGGTCCTGGGGTTCGACTGGCCGCCGCGCCCCGTAGTGACCGAGGAGGCCGCATGACGCCGGACCTGGCCCGCCCCTGGGCGCTGCTCCTGCTCCTCCTGGTACCGCTGTGGCACCTGTACCGGCACCGGCGGCGACGGTCGCTCCTCTTCTCCCGGGCCGATGTGGTGGGCGGGATGACATCGGACGCGGTGCGGTGGCTGGCCCGGGCGCCGGACTGGCTGCGGACCGGCGCGGTCGTCGCGCTGATCGTGGCGCTGGCCGGGCCGCGGACGGGGATCTCCCGGACGGACGTGGACGCCGAGGGGATCGCCATCGCCGTGGTGGTGGACATCTCGACCTCGATGCTGGCGGAGGACTTCCACCCCCAGAACCGGCTGGCGGTGGCGAAGGAGGAGGTGGCCGACTTCATCCGGGGTCGGCAGTATGATCGGATCGGGATGGTCGCGTTCGCGGCGGAAGCGCTGACGCAGGTCCCGCTGACCATCGACTACGCCGTCCTGTACCGGGCGCTGGACCAGCTGGAGACGGGGCAGCTGGAGGACGGCACGGCCATCGGGACGGCCATCGCCACGGCGGCGAACCGGCTCCGGCGGGCGCCGGGCGAGTCGCGGGTGATGATCCTGATGACGGACGGCGAGAACAACCGGGGCGAGATCGACCCGATCACGGCGGCCCGGGCCGCAGCGGCGTTCGGGATCCGGATCTATACCATCGGCGTGGGCAGCGAGGGCGTGGCGCCGATCCCCATCGCCCGGGGGCTCCTGGGCGGCTACCAGTACGCGAACCTCCCCGTCCACATCGACGAGGAGCTGCTCACGGAGATCGCGGCCATCACGGACGGCCGGTATTTCCGGGCGACCAACGAGGCCGGGCTGGACAGCATCTACCAGCGGATCGATGAGCTGGAGAAGACGGAGGTCGAGGTCCGGACGTACACGAACTACACGCCCCGGCACCTGCCGCTCGTGCTCCTGGCCGTCGGGCTGTTCGTGGCGGAGTGGGGGCTGCTGGCCAGTCGGTGGGGGAGGGTGCCGTGAGCTTCGAGCACGCCGACCTGCTCTGGCTGGCGGTGGCGCTCCCCGCGGGCGCGGCCGTGGCGCTCTGGCTCCGGGTCCGACGGCGCCGGCGGGTGGCGCGGGCGCTGGGCGAGGTGGCGCTCCTGGAGCGGCTGGGCGCCGGGGCACTGGCCCGCACGCCGTGGGCCCGGGCGACCCTGCTCGTGGGCGCCGCGCTGGCGCTGGGGCTCGCCGCCGCCGGGCCGCGCTGGGGGCTCGAGAGCGTGGAGGAGGAGACCGCGTCGGCGAGCCTGGTGCTGGCGCTGGACGTATCGAAATCCATGCTCGCCCGGGACGTGGCGCCGAACCGGCTCGAGCGGCAGCGGGTCGTGGCGCGGCGGGTGCTCCGGGAGCTGCCCGGCGACCGGATCGGGATGGTCGCCTTCGCCGGGCGCGCGTACGTCCTGGCCCCCATGACCGTGGATCACAGCGCGCTCCAGCTCTACCTCGACGCGCTGGACCCGGAGATCGTGAGCCAGGGCGGCTCGTCGCTGGCCTCGGCCATCCGGCAGGCGACGGACCTGGCCCGCGGCCGGGACGAGACACAGCGGGGCAGCGTCGTCCTCATCACCGACGGGGAAGAGCTGGAGGACGAGGACGCGGTGCTCGACGCCGCCGAGCGGGCGGCCGATGCCGGGATCGTGGTGCACACGGTGGGGGTGGGCGGGACGGAGGGCGCGCCGATCCCGGAGGCCGGGCCCGGGACCCGGGTGGAGTCGTACAAGCGGGGCCCGGACGGGGAGATCGTGATCACGCGGCTGAACGAGTCGCTGCTGGAGCGGGTCGCCGACATCGCCGGCGGGCGGTACGTCCGTCTGGGCGGGGCCGGCGCCAGCGACGCGGTGCTCCGGACGCTCCAGGGTCTCGAGCGTGCCGAGGGGGCGGCCGAACAGCGGGTCCGGCAGAAGGAGCGGTACGCGTGGTTCGCCCTGCTGGCGCTTGCGCTGCTCCTGGCCGATGGCGTGGTCGCGGCGCGGGGGCGCCGGGAGGTGGCCCGTGCGTAGAGCGCTGGCGCTGCTCGTGGTCGTCCTGGTCAACACGGCCGGCGTGCTCGGCGGTCTGGAGCGGGGGAACCGGCTCTTCCGGGCCGGGGAGTACGACGCGGCGGTGGCCGAGTACCGGGCGGCGCTCCGGGACGGCGAGGACAGCCCCGTCCTCCGCTACAACCTCGGGACGGCGCTCCTGGAGCTGGGCCGGTACGAAGAGGCGCAGCAGCAGCTGGAGGCGGCGCTGGAGGCGGTCGACCCGTCGCTCCGGCAGTACGTGCACTACAACCTCGGCCAGCGGTTCCTGGAGGACGCCCGACAGAGCGACGACCCCCGGGCTGGCACCGCGCTGTACGACGCCGCGGTCGAGGCCTACCGCCAGGCGCTCCGCCTGCGGCCCGACGACGTCGACGCCAAGTGGAACTACGAGCTGGCGCTCCGGGAGCGGGAGGAGCAGATGCAGCAGCAGGGTGGCGGCGGGAGCGGCGACGATCAGAGCGAGCGGCCGCGACCACCGGGCGAGGAGGGCGGGAGCGGGTCCGGCGGGCCCGCGGAGGATCCGGGCGGGCAGGGGCCGCCGCCCCGGCCGCGGGCGGGCCAGCAGCCGCTGACGCCGGAGCAGGCCGCGCGGATCCTGAGCGGCGTGGAGCAGGACGAGCGGGAGCTCTTCCGCGACCGGCTGCGGCAGGGCAGCCCGCAGCCCCGCACGGCACGGGACTGGTAAGCTCCATGACCCCGGCGCTCCTGCTGCTCCTCGCGCTCCACGCCCAGGACCCCATCCAGGTCGGGGCCCGGCTGACCGAGGAGGAGATCCACGCCGGCGAGACCACGACCCTGCGTGTGGACGTCCGGACGGAGGGCGAGCGGGCCCGGATCGAGGCGTTCCGCACGCTCCCGCCGGGGATCGAGGTGCAGGGGACCCGGGATTTCGATCAGCGGCAGTTCAGCCTCCCGGGGGGCACCCGCCGGTTCATCACCCGGGAGTTCGTCCTCCGGGCCCGGATGCCCGGCCGGTACCGGATCCCGTCGGTGAACGTGGAGGTGGACGGCGAGATCTACACGACCCGGCCGCTGCTGCTGACCGTGACGTCGGCCCCCGCCCGGGAGCGTGGGGAGCTTCGAACCGGCGACGAGGGCGTGGTGCTCCGGGCGTGGCTGGATGCCGACACGGTCTTCGTCGGCGAGCAGGTAACGCTGGAGGTCGAGGCCATGTTCTCGCAGGACGCGCGGATGCGGCTCCGGCGGGCGCCGGAGTACGAGGCGCCGAGTCCGTCGGGGTTCTGGGTCCATGAGCTGTCAGGCCCGAGCCGGCCGGTGACCCGCACGGTGGGTGGCGAGCTGTTCGAGGTACAGCGGTTCCGGCGGGCGTTCTTCCCGCTCTCGCCGGGCCGCTTCACGATCCCGCCGGCCCGGCTCGAGTACGAGATGCGGCGCGGGCTGCTCTACGCGCCCGAGACCCGAGAGCTGACCAGCGACCCGCTCCCGCTCGTCGTCCTCCCGGTCCCGGCGGATCGTCCGCCCGCGTTCAACGGGGCGGTGGGCGACTTCGACGTCCGTGCCCGGATCGAGCCGGCTACGGTGCCGGTGGGCGAGGCGACGGTGCTGACGGTCACCGTGAGCGGGGTGGGGAACGTGAAGGCGCTCCCGGCGCCGGTGCTCCCGGCCATGCCCGACGTGGAGGTCTTCCCGCCCGGTGAGGAAGCCGAGACGGTGGCGCAGGGGACCACGATCCAGGGGCACAAGACGTTCAGCTGGGTCCTGATCCCCCGCAAGGCGGGCGATCTGGAGATCCCGCCCGTCCGGTACGCCTTCTTCGACCCGGATGTCGGCGGGTTCGAGACCGCCACCGTCGGGCCGGTCCCGCTCCGGGCCACGCCCGCCGCGGCCGATGATGCGGCACCGCCCGCCGCCACGCTCCGGTTCCTCAAGACGGCGCCGGAGCCCGACCCGCTGGGCTGGGTCCGGTCGCCGTGGTTCGCGGCGCTCATGGCGGTGCCGGCGCTCCTGCTGGCCCTGGGGCTGGTGCTCCGGCGCCGGCGCGGGCGGCGCGGCGAGGCCTCGCCGGTGGCGCTCCGCCGGGAGCGGAAGCAGACGGTGCGGGCACTGGAGGAGCGGGTCGACGACCCGGCCGACCGCGAGCTCTTCGCCGACGCCGAGCGCTTCGCACGGAGCTGGCTCGCCCGCCGGCTCGGCCTCGCCGGGGCCGCCGTGGGCGACCCGGACGCGCTGAACCGGGCCGGCGTGGCCGACGGGGACGCGGCCACGCTGCGCGCGCTGCTGGATCGGCTGGCCGCCGGGCGGTACGCGCCGACGCCGCCGGGCGAGACCGAGCGACGGACGGTGATCCGGGCGCTCGGACGGGCGCTGGAGGGGGTGGACCGGTCGGCCCCGGCGGAGGGGCTGGGGGGCAGCGACCGGGCCGGGCGCGGGTCTGCGGCGGGGACGACGGCGCTCGTCGTGGTGCTCGCGGCCGGCACCCTGGCCGGTGGGCCGGGTGCGCTCGCCGGCACGGAGACGGCCGCGGTGCAGGAAGAGTCGGCCACCGAGCTGTTCTCCCGCGGGCTGGACCGCTACGAGGATGGGGAGTTCGCGGCCGCGGCGGAGCTCTTCAACCGCTACGTCCGGAGGGCGCCGGAGGACGCGGCGGGGTGGTACAACCTGGGCACGGCGTACCAGCGGGCGGGCGAGCCGGGGCGGGGCGTGTGGGCGTGGCTCCGGGCGCTCCGGCTCGACCCCCGGGACGGTGACACCCGCCACAACCTGCGGGTCGCCGCCGTGCCGCCCGAGCTCGTGCAACGGGTTACGCCACCGCTCCCGCTCCGTCGCTCCGAGCTGCTGGCGCTGGCCGGGCTGGCGTGGGTGATCGGCGGGATCGGCGGGCTGGTCTGGCTCTACCGGCGCCGGCGGGGTACGGGGATCGCCTCGCTGACCGCGCTGGCGGTGGCCGTGGTGCTCGCCGCCGTCTGGTGGGGCTCGACGCGCGGCGCGGAAACCCTCATCGTGCTGGACAGCGCCACCCTCCGGGCCGGACCGGCACTCCGGGCCGAGCCAGTCGCCACTGTGGAGGCCGGCGCCGGGCTCGTTCCCGTGGACCGGTACGGGGCCTGGGTCCGGGCCCGGACGCTCCGCGGCGAGGAGGGGTGGATCGAGAGCACCCGGACCGGAGAGCTGTAGCCGAGAGCATGTCGAACCCAGCCGAGCATCCGAATCTGCGCGTCGTCGATCATCCGCTGGTGCAGCACAAGATGGCGCTGCTCCGCGACGAGAGCACGTCGAAGAAGGCGTTCCGGGAGCTGGTCGACGAGCTGAGTATGCTCATGGCGTACGAGGCCACGCGAAAGCTGCCGCTCCAGCCGGTGACCGTGCGGACGCCACTCGAGGTGATGGAGGCCCGGCAGCTGGCGGGGAAGAAGGTCGTCCTGGTCCCGATCCTCCGGGCCGGGCTGGGCATGGTGGACGCCGTGCTCCGGCTCATGCCGTCGGCCCGGGTCGGGCACGTGGGGCTCTACCGCGACCACGACACCCTCGAGCCGCACCACTACTACTTCAAGATCCCCGGCGAGGCCGAGGCCCGACAGTTCATCGTGCTGGACCCGATGCTGGCCACCGGCGGGTCGGCGTCCGCGGCCGTCCAGGCGCTGAAGGACGGCGGCGCCGGCGACATCCAGCTCATGTGCCTCGTGGCCGCGCCCGAGGGCGTCCGCCAGATGCAGGACGACCACCCGAACGTCGGGATCATCACCGCCGCGCTGGATCGCCAGCTCGACGAGAAGGGTTACATCCTGCCCGGGCTCGGCGACGCCGGCGATCGGCTGTTCGGGACGCTGTAGCGGGCACCCCCGACAGGGTCGCTCACGACAGGGTCGGTCAGTCGACGGGCCGGATCCTGTAGGCACCGACGTCCGTCTCGCTCACATAGAACAACGTATCCCCGCGCAGCAGCGTATCATAGAGGTTCCGCAACCCCTCGTGCTCGCTCTTCACCAGCACCCGGCGCACTGCGCCCTCTTCCGAGTCGATCTCGAGCGCGAGAACGGGCCCTCCCATCGGCACGGTGCTGACCCATACGGTGCCATCGGGTGCAGAGTGCACATTGCGGAAGGCGGGTGACCGCGCTCCCGGTACCATCGCTTCGGCCTGCTCGGTTCCGTCGGCCAGCTGGCGCCGGACCCCCGCCGGCAGATCGATCTCCGTCAGCTCGAGATCGTTCCCCGACAGCGTGGCCACCCAGAGCGTGCCCCCATAGACTTCGACGATCACGAACCGGCCGTCCTCGATCGGTGCCAGCTCGATGAAGTCCGGACGCACGAAGGTCATGCGGCCGACTCCCCCCAGTGAAGGCGGCAGCGAGTCCAGGAGCCCCACGAGCCGGGTGCTGTCCTCCGAGATGACCGCCAGCAGGTGCTCGAGGTCGAGCGCCCGCATCACCGGGTTCCCGCGGGCGTCTGCCGCGAAGGAAATGGGCAGATCGGCGCGGACGGAGGCCAGCAGCTCGCCATCCGCCGAGTAGCGGTCCAGCCGGCGGTTGCCGACGTTGCCGACCCACAGCTCGTCCCCGACGAACGCCACCTCGATGAAGCCGGAATACTCCCCCGGGCCCCGGCCCTCTCTCCCCAGCCCGCGCCACGTGCCGGTCGAGCGGTTCAACAGGTGGACCATGGACCCCGTCGGGTCCGCAATCGCGATGCGCGGGCCCCGGAGCGTGAAGCCCGTGGCCCTCCCGATCCAGAAGGAGTCGGCAACGGCGACGGATACGGGTACGGCCTCACCGAGCTCGAACGCGGGGATCGAGGCAGCCCGGTCGTTCGTACACCCTGCGACCAGCGCTGCGGCGAAGGCGACGAGCGCCAGCGGCCTCGCACAGGGCGCTTCTGTGTCATGACATACTTCCGCAACGCGGCCCGGCGTGGGCAGCGTGGAGCTCTTCCGTAACCGTCGGCCGCTCCGCCCCGTCATCCGGTGCCCGACGAGGCGTGGGTAACCGCGAGACCGTGCAGCAGCAGCTCCACCCCCGAGTCGAAGATCCGATCCGGAGGAACCGGCGCCAGGTCCTCGAGACCCGAGTGGACCTGCAACGCCGCCTGCAGCATCAGCCCCGACACCGCCCAGCGGGCCGCCACTTCGGCGTCGACGTCCCGGCGGAACTCTCCCGCTTCGACCCCCTCCTCGATCAGACGCCGGACCAGCGTCCATCCCTGGATCGGGCCCTCTTCCGCCCACATCCGGAGCAACGCCGGGAACTCCACGCCCACCTCGCCCACCATCAGGCGGAACGCGTGGCCCCACTCCGGCTCCAGCACGTGGCGCCAGATCTGTCGCAGCACGTACCGGATCTTCACCGCTGCCGGGCCGTTCATCTCCTCGATTTCCTTCTCGACCTCCTGGAAAATCGTCCGATGACGGGCCTTCACCGCTCGACGGAGCAGGTCCTCCTTGCTGTCGAAGTGGTAGTAGATCGCACCCTTTGTCATCCCCGCCTCCGCCGCCACTTCCTCCAGTCGCGACGCGCGGTAGCCGCGCAGTGCGAATACCCGGAACGCCGCTTCGAGGAGCGCCGGCGGCGCTCCGGACTCCGGCTCCGTATCGTTCGTGGACATACTTTCCAGTAAAGTAATAGGGGGTCCAGGCTGTCTGTCTCTCCTCCAACGGTACACCGCCGCGCCCCGAAGGCGCAAGCATGCTTGCCGGGCCCGACGGGTCGTGGTAGCTTTGGGGGTGAACATACTCATAAGTATAGTCACCGGTGCGGAGCCCGGAGGTGCAGCGATGAGTCGACCGGTACGAAGTCTGGCGGAGATCGAGTCGCAGGAGCAGGTGTCCGTGCGACGGATCGTGTTCGATGGTGTGCGAGAGCGGTGTGCCGAGCTGGGGCTGGCGGAAGGGGATGCGGTACGGGTGGAGCGGCGGAGTGGGCGGGGGCTGGTGATCCGTCCCTCGGGACGAAGTAGATTCGACTGCCCGACGGAGCTGGCGCAGTTCATCGAGGTGGCTGGAGACGACGACCCCTGAATCAGAGAGCCACCCCGTGGCGGGTGGCGGGAGGATATGGATGGCGGCCGATGAGCGGGGCGGGAGCGACAGGGCGCGATCGGGCTGGGCGATGGCCACGGAGTGCGTGCACGCGGGCCCGGAGCCGGACCCCCGATACGGCGCGGTGTCGCCGCCGATCTACCAGAGCTCGACGTTCGCGTTCGAGACGCCGGAGCAGGGGGCAGGTCGGTTCGCCGGTGAGGAGACCGGATACATCTACACGCGGATGGGCAACCCGACCATCGAGATGCTGGAGGCGGCGGTCGCGGAGCTGGAGGAGGGCAGCAGTGCGCTGGCCACGGCGTCGGGGATGGCGGCGGTGTCGACGGTGTTCTTCGCGCTGACGTCGGCGGGGGACCACGTGGTGTGCAGCGAGACGGTGTACGGTCCGAGCCGGACCGTGCTGGAGCGGGACTTCTCTCGCTTCGACGTGGACGCGACGCTGGTGGACACGAGCGACCTCGAGGCGCTGAGGGCGGCCGTCACCGGGCGGACGCGTGTGGTGTTCATCGAGACGCCGGCCAATCCGACGCTGTCGGTGACGGACATCGCGGGGGCGGCGGAGATCGCCCACGAGGCCGGGGCGCTCCTGGTGGTGGACAACACCTTCATGAGCCCGGTGCTCCAGAAGCCGTTCCGGTTCGGAGCCGACGTGGTACTGCACTCGGTGACGAAGTTCCTGAATGGTCACTCGGACGTAGTGGGCGGGGTGCTGGTGTTCCGGGACGACGATCTCATGGCCCGGGTCCGGGGTGTGCGCCATCATCTGGGCGGGACCATGGACCCGCACCAGGCGTGGCTGGTGCTGCGGGGGATGCGGACGCTGACCATGCGGGTCATGCAGGCGCAGGCGACCGCCGGTGCGGTGGCGGAGCTCCTGGCCGAACACCCGGGCGTGGAAGAGGTTCGCTACCCCGGACTGTCGGGGCACCCCCAGGCGGCGCTGCTCGAGCGGCAGATGGCGGGTCCGGGGTCACTGATCGCGTTCGAGCTCGCGGGCGGACTGGAGGCGGGGCGTCGTCTGCTGAAGGCAGTCCGGATCCCGGCGCTGGCCGTCTCGCTGGGCGGCGTGGAGAGCCTGATCCAGCACCCCGCATCCATGACCCACGCCGGCGTACCGGCCGAGGCCCGGGAAGTGGCCGGGATCACGGACGGGCTGGTCCGGCTCTCGGTGGGGTGCGAAACGACGTCCGATCTGGTGGAGGATCTGCGGGCGGCGCTGGACGCGGCTGCCCTGGTGCCGGCCGTGCCTTGATCGCGTTCGGACCGGTTCCGTCCCGACGTCTCGGGCGCAGTCTCGGGATCAAGCGATGCTCGTCGACGGTGTCAACGACGAGGAACCGGCGCTCCGCGCCACCGCCTCCTTCGTCGGGGAGCTGACGCCGGCGGTGGCGTACCTGTACATCCGACAGAGCCGAGACTCGGCGGTTCACCCCTCTGCGTTGCGAACAGACGATCTCGTTTCCGGGGCAAGACCCAGTTCTCCGGCGGTTGTGGCAGTACGTCTTCCGGCGCTATCATCGTCCGGAAGAAGCCTGAGATGAAGCGGATCTTGTGCAGGTTTGTGCAGCCAGGGTTTTCGTGACGGCAACGCGATCTGCCGGAATGCATCTAAGCGCAAGCAATGAAGGACTTTAGTCCACTACCGGGCCCGTAGCTCAGCTGGTCAGAGCACCCGACTCATAAAGGCTTTCCCTTCGCCAATCGCCGCCAGTCGCCGCC
>JBPRGE010000037.1:0-16034 GCA_051418035.1 Candidatus Longimicrobiales bacterium M2_2A_002 | reverse complement strand
GGTGCCCCCCGGCCGGGCGATGTGCGCGGCCGGGGGACTCCGGTTGGGTGCCGGCCCGCCTACGGCCCGAGACGTCCAGCCGTCCGCTCCCCACCCGCATGAGTTGCTGTTGTGACCCGCCGCACCCGGCGCGTACTTTCTGTCCGACGCCGCGAACCGGTCCCCGCGGTACGATCAATGCACCGCTGCAGCACACGATCTCTCATCGTCAGCGGAGACGACAGCCGTGGATTTCAAAGACCTGATCTACATCCGATACGACGTGCGGCCCATGGACCCGCGGGCCAGCCCCGCCCGGCACGTGAAGGCCGCCACCGGCAAAGACAACCCGCAGGACCTGACCGAGGAGGACCGGGCCGCCGTCGAGGCGTACCGGCAGCGGCAGCAGAAACTCTCCAAAGCCCTCGTCCGATTCTGGACCTGGGTCAAGGACCACCCCGACGATCGCGACGACGAGGAGAAGATGATCTGCCGTCTCGACTCCGAGATGAGCCGCTCCGGGTTCCCCGTGGTCGACGAGGGGATCACCGGTATCGGCGACGCGTTCGTGGAGGTGCCGAAAGAGTGGGGCTGAGTGCCGGGGGTGGGATTTGCAACCGACGCGCCCACCCCACGTTGAGCGAAGCGGCGCCGGAACATCAGTCGCGGAGGTCAGACCCCACCCTTGCCCTGCCACACCCCATGAGTGGCGCGGTGACTGTGCCCAACAGAAGCCCATGAATGCCGGGGGTGGGATTTGAACCCACACGGGCCGAAGCCCAGCGGATTTTAAGTCCGCCGCGTCTGCCATTTCGCCACCCCGGCGCGGGACCCAAGATGGCCTTCGTCAGCCCTGCCCGCCAGGCGGGTGGTTTCAGCGCGTCGGGACGTCCTCGAGCACGCCTTCCGCGACGGCGGCCACCAGCTGGGGCGCGAGGTCGGCCATCATGGTCGTCCCATCCTCGACGGCGCCCGGCTCGAGCGTCGCGCGCATCGCCTCGCCGAGTCGGGCCGCGAGGTCGGCCCGTGGCCGGCCGGCCACGCGCTCGAGGAACGCGTCGGGGAGCATCTCGAAGCGGGCCAGGTCCCGGACCGCCTGGGTGAACAGGACGTTGTGGGGTCCTTCCCACGTCTCCATGATCACGCTGTCGCGGTGCAGCCGCGGCAGCGGTGAGAACCGCTCCTCGATGCCGTTCCCGGCCAGGACCATCATGGCGGTATGGAGCCGCTCCGTGCCGAGCCGGGTCAGGACCGGCTTGGCCAGGCTCAGCAGGACCCGGTAGTCGCGGGCCTCCTGCCCCTTCCAGCCGGCCGTCTCGGTGGCCTCCCAGAGCCGCAGCAGCTCGAAGCTCACGGCCAGGGCCTGGCGCCGGGCCTTCTCGATGGCGTCCAGGTCGCGCTGGACCAGCGGGTAGTCGACGATGGCGCGGCCGAACGCCTCCCTGAACTCGGCGTACGATGTGGCCAGCCGCTGGGCCCGTCGCAGCGCCGCGGCGGAGAAGAGAACGCACGCGAACCGGGAGGGCGTGAGCACGTGCCGCAGCAGGAACCCCACGCCCCGGCCCGGCGGCCCGACCATCCAGGCGAGGGCGCCGTCGAAGGTGACTTCGGCGGTGGCGAGTTCCCGGGTGCCCAGCTTGTCCTTCAGCCGGTCGATGGTGTAGCCGTTCCGCTGGCCGTCCACCCGTGCCGGGACCAGGAACACGGTCACCTCGTCGGCCCCCGGCCCCGAATCGGGGCGGGCGGTGACCAGGAACCAGTCGGCGTTGATGTTCGAGCAGAACCACTTCTGGCCGTGGAGCCGATGAGCCGTCGACTGCCGGTCGGGCGCCGGGACCGCCCGGACGACGTTGGCCGGGACGTCGGACCCGCCCTGGATCTCCGTGACGAACTGGGCGCCGTGGGCGTAGCCATCCGGGCCGGAGCCGAGAACGTCGTCCAGCGCCCGCCGGCGGGGCCCGACAGCTGAAGCGCCCGCATCCGTACCGCCCGCATCCGTACCGCCCACGTCCCCGCCACCCGTGCCCGGGCCGTCACCGGACCGATCCGCCTGCAGCGCCCGGACCAGCCCGTCCGTGCACGCCAGCGAGCACGCCACCCCCGCCTCGCCGTTCTGCGCGAGCAGGTAGATCATGCCGTAGTGGACGAACCGGTCACCGCGAACGGCGCCGAGCCCCTCGTCGCCGTGGGCGATCCGCAGTGCTTCCTCCGTCGACGCCGGGAGCACGATGTCGTCCACCCGGTGGTCATGGGCGTCCCGGTGTCGGATCCAGGGCGCTTCGGATGGCAGCGACGACCGCTCGGCCAGCTCACGGAGCTCGCCGGCCACCCGCGGCCCGAACTCCTCCAGCCGGGTACGGTCCGTGCCGGGCGCGTAGCGGTCGAGGAGCTCGTGGAGGAGCGCGTCGTCGTCGTACCAGTCCGAGGAGTGCTCCCGGAGCCAGGCGTCGAAGGTATAGTCGGGTCGAGGGTCGGGATCCGTCATGACAGCCTCCGGCAGTTCGAGCGTTGAGCTACAAAGATGCAGGTCCGCCGGCGCCGTGACCAGCGGCCCACGAGCGGATCACCCGTCAGCCCGCCCCCACGATCCCCGATCCACGATCCACGATCCACGATCCACGATCCACAATCCACGATCCACAATCCACGATCCCCGACCCTCCCCGCCCGCTATTTGCGTCCGGCCCGTGGCAGCGATACTCGTACGGGCGGCACATCGGCGTAGCGCCGGGAACCCGGACGGGGGACTCCCGCCTTCCCATGGACGGAGGCGAAATGGACAGAGCAGCGACAGAAGCCGGGCCGGGAGGTGGTCGGCTCCGCGGGTGGCTGGAGCATATCGGCCGCGCGGCCGTGCTGCTGGGCGCCATCATCGGGGCGCTGCGCCGGCCGCGCCAGTGGTTCTCGCTGTTCGTGACGGAGCTCCGTCGCCAGAGTCTCGGCGCGCTGCCGCTGGTGCTGCTGCTGACGGCGCTGGGCGGCGCGGTCACGTCGCAGCAGACGGGGTACCAGTTCGAGGCCGCGCTGCCGCTCTGGGTCATCGGCAGCGTGGTGGCGGCCAGCGTGGTCACGGAGCTGGCGCCGCTGCTGACGGCGATCGCGCTGGTGGGGATCGTCGGGGCCCGGATCACGGCGGAGCTGGGCGCCATGAAGGTCACGCAGCAGGTGGACGCGCTGGAGATGATCGGTCGCGAGCCGGTGGAGTACCTGGTGGTGCCCAGGGTCCTGGCCGGGGTCCTGGCCGCGCCGATCCTGGTGGCGCTCGCGCTGGCCGCGTCGCTGGCCGCCGGCTACGGCGCGGCGCTCCTGGTCACGCCGGTGACCGGCCCGGAGTTCATCTTCGGTGTGAAGAGCTACATGCGGGATTTCCCGCTCTTCTTCGCGCTGATCAAGGGGACGGCGTTCGGGTTCGCCATCACGTTCATCGCCAGCTATGTCGGGCTGCAGGCGCGGGGCGGTTCGACGGGCGTCGGGCAGGCCACCACGCGGGGCGTGGTCGCCATGCTCACGGCCATCCTGATCCTGGACACACTGCTCGCTCCACTCCTGAAAGCGGTGGGATAGAATGATCGAGATCGAGGGACTATCGAAAGCGTACGGCGGCCGGCCCGTCCTGGACGGACTCGACCTGGAGGTCCCGACCGGCCAGACCGTGGCGCTCCTGGGGCCGTCCGGCACCGGCAAGAGCGTGCTCCTCAAGAACATCGTGGGGCTGGAGCACCCGGACGGGGGGCGAATCCGGGTGGACGGGGTCTCCGTGCCCGACGCGTCGTACGAGACGCTGCGGGAGCTCCGGCGCCGGGTCGGCTACGTCTTCCAGGACGCGGCGCTGCTGGACTCGCTGACGATCCGTGACAACCTCCGGCTCGCGCTGGAGGACCAGCGGTGCGACCGCGACCCCGGCTTCTGCCCCCGCCGCATCGAGACGGCGCTGTCCACCGTGAACCTCTCCCCGGACATCCTCGGCCGGCTGCCCGGCGAGGTCTCCGGCGGGATGCGGAAGCGGATCGGCGTGGCCCGGGCGCTCATGAACGACCCGGACTACATCTTCTACGACGAGCCCACCACCGGCCTCGACCCCCGGAACGTGGCCATGATCGCCGACGTCATCGTGAACGCCCGCGAGGTGTGCGAGGCCACGAGCCTCGTGGTCACCCACGACATCGACATCGTGGTCCCGGTAGTCGACCGCGTGGTGCTCCTGGCCGATGGCGCGGTCCGCTTCGACGGTGACGCCGACGCGTTCATGGAGAGCGACGACCCGTTCATCCTCGAGTTCCGCGGGCTCCGCAACCGCCCGGAGGCCGCCTGATGGACGCGCTCGCGAGGGGTCGGGACCTGATCCGGATCGGCGGGCTGGCGGTCGTGGCCATCATCATCTTCGTGACCATGTTCCTCTGGCTGACCGACCGGGGGATCACGGCCGACAACTCCACCCTGTTCATCCGCTTCGATTCGGCGGAGCGGCTCAAGAACGGCGATCCGGTCCTCTTCCGCGGCGTGCCCGTGGGCAGCGTGCAGGAGCTCCAGTTCGCCGCGGGCGGCGTGCTCGTCCGCGCCCGACTCGATCGGGACGTGCCCGCCGCCGCCGACGCGACCGCCCGGCTCCAGGCCGTGGACGTGTTCGGCGCCCAGTCCGTGGTCCTGCGCGACGGCTCGGCCTCGGCGCCACCACTCGCCGACGGCGACACGATCGCCGGCGAGGCCGGCACCGACCTGATGGGCCGCGTGGGGCAGCTCAGCGACCGGGCGGCCGAGCTGCTGACCCCCCGGACGGTGGACCGGGTCCAGACCTCGCTGGACAACATCGCCGCCGCATCGGCCGAGCTCCAGCGGACGCTGTCGGAGGCGCGCGCGCTCATGGGCGACCAGGCCGAGGAGCTGAGCGCCACCATGTCGAACATGGCCGCGCTCACGGCGAACCTGCGGGACGTGACGGACCCCGCGGAGCTGGAGACCACACTGGCGAACCTGGAGGCCGCCTCGGCCCGGCTCGTGGACCTGACCGAGGGGCTCGATCGGGCCACCGGGTCGCTGGAGAGCGTCCTGGCGAAGGTCGACACCGGCCAGGGGACCGCCGGCCGGCTGGTCAACGACCCGGCGCTCTACGACCGGCTCGTCGTCACCACCGACAACCTGGACGCTCTGATCCGGGACATCCTGGAGAACCCGGGCCGCTACATCAGCGTCTCGGTCTTCTGAGGCACCGGCCGGACGCCGACGAACGCCGTCCCCGGGGTCGCTCGGGGCCAGGGCGGGCCGCCCCGGCGCCGGGATCAGCCCGCGGCCTTCCGGATGGCGGCGATGTTCTCGGCCACGGACCCGGCGCCCCGGTAGATCGCGGAGCCGGCCACGAGCACGGTCGCGCCGGCCCCCGCCACCTCGCCGGCGGTGTCGGGCCCGATCCCGCCGTCGACCTGGACCTCCACGTCATCGCGGCCGGCCCGGTCCAGCAGCGCCCGGACCCTGCGGATCTTCGCAGTGCTGGTGGGGATGAAGCTCTGACCGCCGAACCCCGGGTTCACGCTCATGACCAGCACCATGTCGAGGTAGGGCGCGATCTCCTCGAGGGCCCCCACCGGGGTGGCCGGGTTGAGCGACACGCCGGCCTGCACCCCGTGGTGCCGGATCGCCTCCACGGTCCGGTGCAGGTGCGTGGTCGCCTCCTGGTGGACCGTCAGCCAGTCGGCGCCGGCATCGGCGAACGCGTCGATGTAGCGCTCCGGCCGCTCGATCATGAGGTGGACGTCCAGCGGCAGGTCGGTGACCTCCCGGAGCGCCGCGACCACGGGGACGCCGATGGTGATGTTCGGGACGAAGTGCCCGTCCATGACGTCCACGTGGATCCAGTCGGCGCCGCCGGCCTCGGCCTCGGCCACACTCTCTGCGAGCCGGGCGAAGTCCGACGACAGGATGGACGGCGCGATCTTCACGCTCACGGCTCCGGCCCCCGTCGCAACGTCCGCGGTCCGTTCTCGGTGCCCACGACCACCGTCTCGGCCATCCCGAGGAAGAGCCCGGTCTCCACCACGCCCGGGAGCGCGTGGAGCGCCGCCTCGACCTCGTAGCCATCGGCGATCCCGTCGTCGAACGCGCAGTCGAGGATGTAGTGGCCGCCGTCGGTGATGAACGCCTCGCCCTCCCGGTTCTCCCGGAGCGCGGGCTCCGCGCCCAGCTCCCGGATCGGCGCCAGCAGCGTGCGCCAGCCGAAGGAGACCACCTCCACCGGGAGCGGCGACCGGGTGGCGAGCCGGTCCACCAGCTTCGTCTGGTCCACGACGATGACGAGCCGGTCGGTCGCCGCCGCCACGATCTTCTCCCAGAGCAGCGCGCCGCCGAGCCCCTTCACCAGCTGGAGCTCCGGGTCCACCTCATCGGCGCCGTCCAGGGTCAGGTCGAGCCGGGGCTCCTCGTCCAGCGTGGCCAGCGGGATCCCCAGCTCCGCGGCGTACTCCTTCGTGTCCGACGACGTCGGCACCCCGACGATCCCGTCGAGCTCGCCCCGGTCGTGTCGGTCCGCGATGGCCTCCAGAACGCGACGGGCGGTGGAGCCGGTCCCGAGCCCGACCTTCATCCCGGGCCGCACCTGCTCCACCGCCTCCCAGGCGGCCTGTCGCTTCAGCTCGTCCTGGCTCACGCCGGGCCCGCCGCTACACCGGGAACCTGCTGAGCAGCTCCTTGATCTTCGCCGTCATCTCCAGCGCCTCGTCGTACGGCCGCTGCCACATGTTCCGGCCGAAGATCAGCCCCGTGGCGCCCTCCTCCATGACCGTCCGCGCCTTGTTCATCAGGTCCTCGTCGCTGACCTTGCTGCCGCCGCTGAACAGGACCATGGAGTTGTTCGCCGTGCTGATGACCCGCCGGGCGCCGCCCGCGTAGTCCCACTCCAGCTCCTGGTACTTCTGGGGCATCAGGCTGTCCTTGTCGGACTTCTTCGGCACGTTCAGCTTGATCACGTCCGCGCCGAACTCGTGGGCCAGCCGGGCGGCGTAGTCCACGGCGTAGATCGAGTCGCGGCCACCCTTCTCCTCGATGGCCCTGCCCCGCGGGTAGCTCCACACCACCAGCGGCATCCCGTACTTCTCGCAGTCGTCCCGGACCTGCATCAGCCGCCTGAAGTCCTCGTCCTGCATCGGCGAGCCGACGTACAGCGTGTAGCCCACGGCGTCGGCGCCCAGCGCCACGGCATCCTCCACGGTGGCCGTCGGCGACGAGATCGCCTCCGCATCGCTCGGGATATTCGTCTTTCCGTTGATCTTCAGGATGAGCGGCACCCGGCCCGCGTAGTCCTTCATGTACCGCCGGGCCATGCCCCAGTGGCACGCGATGGCGTTGTAGCCGCCCTCCACCGCCAGGCGGAACTGGTAGTTCGGGTCCGCCGATGGCGGGTTCGGCAGGAAGTCGATGGGCCCGTGCTCGATCCCCTGGTCGATGGGGAGCGCCAGCAGTGTGCCGTTGCCGACCCCGTGCTCGTACAGGATCCGGTGCAGTCGGACCCGCTTGCCCAGCGGCAGGTCGAGGTCCTCGAGCGCCGGGCGCGAGACTGTCTCCGCCGCAGCCGTTCCGTCCGCCATGTCCTCCTCCTTCTATCCGTATGGAAAACCCGGACTCTCCCTCGCAGGGCGTGCAATGTAGCCACGGCCCCAAACGGGCGCAAAAGACCTGCCGCCGGGCCGGATTCCGCGCCCTGCCCGGGGTTCCCACAGCCCGGGCCTGCCACTATACTTGGCGCCTATGCTCAACGAGATCATCGAGAAACTGGAAGACGAAGTCGCGCGGCTGACCTACGAGCTGAACGTGGAGCTGCCCGAGCGGATCAAGGCCGCCGTGGAGCTCGGCGACCTGCGCGAGAACGCGGACTACAAGTCGGCGCTCGAGCGGCAGCAGTTCGTGCAGGCCCGCCTGAACCACCTGACGAGCCGGCTCCGGGAGCTGTCCAACATCGATGTGGACGCCATCCCCCGGGACGCCGCCGGGTTCGGCAGCCGGCTCAAGGTCCGGGAGACCAGCTCGGGCGACGAGTACGAGTACACCATCACGGCCGGCGACTTCATGGACCTCGAGGCCGGGCACATCTCCCTCGCCTCCCCGCTGGCGAAGGGGCTCATCGGGTCCCGCGCGGGCGACGAGGTGACCGTCGACCTCCCGGCCGGCCAGCGCACGTTCGAGATCCTCGAGCTCACCACGCTGCCCCGGATGGTGGAGGACGGGGCCGAGGCCTGACCCGCCCCTGACGGTACGGCCTCCGGTCGGCCGGACGCCGGATGAAGCACGGGCCCGCGGAGCGCGATGCTCCGCGGGCCCGTCGTCCATCCCGCCACGACCGGGGCGTCCCCGGCGCCCGGGCGGGGGAGCCGGCGCTATCCCTGCTGGGCCGGGTACTTGGCCGCCGTGCCCTCCGTCCACTCGATCAGCGTGTTGTCGATGGGTGCCGTGGCCACCAGGTCGCCCGCCACCCCTCCATCGCCGAGGGTGAAGATCTCGACCACCCGGGCCTCCTCGTGGATCCGGACGTAGACGTTCTGGTAGTCGTCGCCCTCGAGCTCCAGAATGACCACCCGTACGGCGACCCCCTCATCTCGGGTCATGCGACCCTCCCCTGCGCGCGTTCGTTGCCGGACTCCCCGGCGTCATGATGGCGCCTCCGACCGTCCGCGTCCAGACCGGGAGCCGGCGCGGCGGGGCTATTCCTCCCGGAGCACCCGCGCCGGATCGGTCCGGGACGCCCGCCACGCGGGGATCAGGCACGCGGTCGTCGCCACCACGAGGAGCACCAGCGGCGCCGTGACGAAGGTCGCGAGGTCGATGGCCGTCACCTCGAAGAGGAGCGACCGCATGACCCGGGACACGCCGACGGCCCCGGCGACCCCGAGAACGAGCCCGATCCCGGCCAGTGCCAGTCCCCCGCCGAGCACCAGCCAGATCACGCTCCCCCTCTCGGCGCCCATCGCCATCCGGATCCCGATCTCGTGCGACCGCTCCGCGACGGCATAGCTCATGACGCCGTACGTCCCGACGGCCGCCAGCACCAGCGCCAGCGCCGCGAAGGTGCCGAGCAGGAACGTCAGGAAGCGGGGCCGGCTGGTCACCGCGGCCATGTTCTCCACCATGGTCTGGAAGTGGGCCAGCGGGAGCGACGGGTCGAGCTCCGACACCGCCCGCCGGACCTCCGGCGCCACGCTGCCCAGCGGCCGGTCGGTCCGGATCACGATGTTCATGGTCCGCTGCGGGACGCCGGCCGCCGCGACCTGCGGGTTGTGGAAATAGAGCTCGGTCCCCGTCTCCTCGGCGAGCCCACCCTGCTTCACGTCCTCCACCACACCCACCACGTTCATCCAGAACGGCGCCCCCGACGGCTGGATCCGACGGCCGATGGGGCTCTGGTCGGGGTAGTAGATCCGGGCGAGGGTCTCGTTGATCAGGACCACGGGCGTGCCCTGCCCGTCGTCGCCGGGCCGGAAGCCCCGTCCCTCCACGACGTCGATCCCCATGGTCTCGAAGTAGTCGCCCTGGACCGTCTGGTAGTAGTCCACGTTGTGCGGCCGGTCGGGCGTGGGTTCCAGCCCCTCGAACCGGGTGTCATTGGCGTTCAGGTCGCGGAGCGGCGGGAGCCCGCTCATGGCCGCGGCGCTCCCGACGCCGGGCAGCGCTTCGAGCCGCTCCAGCAGCGAGGCATAGAAGCTCCCGGCCGCGCCGGCCTCCGGATAGCGAGCCTCCGGCAGGTACAGCTGGAAGGTCAGCAGGTTCTCAACCTCGAACCCCGGGTCCACCCGCTGCAGCGCGTCGAGGCTGCGGAGCAGCAGCCCGGCGCCGACCACGAGCATCACCGCCAGCGCCACCTCCGCCACCACGAACGCCTTCCGGACCCGCTGCCGGCCCGCGCCCGCCGTGGCCTGATGGCCGCCCTCCTTCAACGCGCCTGCCACGCGATCGGCCGCCAGGTGGACCAGCGGTGCCAGCCCGAACAGCAGTCCCGCCAGCAGCGAGATCGCCAGCGTGAACAGCACCACCTCCCCGTCCAGCCGGATCTCCGCGATCCGGGGGATGCTGTCCGGCGAGACGGCCAGCATCACCTGGAGCCCCGCCCACCCGGCGGCCAGCCCCAGCACGCCGCCCGCCACCGAGAGGAGCAGGCTCTCGGTCAGGAACTGCCGTACCAGCCGACCCCGGCCGGCCCCGATCGCCAGCCGGACCGCCACTTCCCGTCGCCGCCCCTCGGCCCTGGCCAGGAGCAGGTTCCCCACGTTCGCCACGGCGATGAGGAGCACCAGCCCCACCGCGGCCAGCAGGATGAGCAGCGCGGTCTGCACGCCGCCGACCATCTCCGCCTGCAGGGTATGGAGCCCGAACGGATGCCCCTCCGGCGTGGGCACGTGGCCCTCCTGCACGACCTCCTCCCACGAGGCGACGAGCTCGTTCAGCTCCCGGCGGGCCTGCGCCACCGTGATGCCCGGCCCGAGCCGACCCACCAGCCGGAGCCAGTGGGACGACCGGTTCGTCGGCGCCTCGGGGATCCCCGACGGGAACCAGACGTCCACGCCCGCGTCCTCGATGTCGAACCCGGCGGGCATGACCCCCGCCACCGTCGTGCCGCGCCCGTTGACCTCGACCGTGCTGCCCACCACGCCCGGGTCGCCGCCGAACGCCCGCCGCCACAGGCCGTGGGAGATCACCACTACGCTCGCGTCCGTCACGTCCTCCTCGTGGCTGAACGTGCGGCCCATGGTCGGGCCGACGCCGAGCGTCGTGAAGAACTCCGCCGTCACCGCCGCCGCCGTGACCCGGACCGGCGCGTCCGAGCCCGCGATGTTGACCCGACTCGTTCGCCACGCCCCGATGGACTCGAAGGACCGTGACCGCTCCTGCAGCTCCCGATACTCGGGCGGACTCACCCAGAACTCGTCGAACTCGAGCGTCGGGAACTGGCTGTAGATGTAGACCAGCTCGTCGGAATCGGCATACGGCAGCGGCTGCAGCAGCACGCCGTTCACGACACTGAAGATCGCGCTGTTCGCGCCGATCCCCAGGGCCAGCGTGAGGAGCGCCACGGCCGTGAAGCCGGGGCTCCTGCGGAACACGCGCAGCGCGAACGCCACGTCCTGGCGGAGGTTCGATAGCATGTCGGACCGGAGGGTTCGGAGGGAGCTCACGACGATGGGATGGCTGCACCGTCGCAAACGTTGTATGGCCGGAAAGCACTACGACGAGCGGATCGCCGGGGTTTCGGTACCGACACGACGAACCCCGGCCGCCGGATCAGCGCAGGGCGCCTCCGTCGGCCGGGGTGGGTGGGGGACCGCGAGGGTCCACCGGCTGTCGTTCAGCTGTCCGGGTACCGTGTGCTACGGCGTCGCGACGCTGCCCGCCTCCAGGTAGTAGGTCCGCAGCATCTGCCACTCGGCCTCGATCTCGTTCTCGAGCGCCTCGGTCTCCCATTCCTCGAAGACCGGGACCTCAGCCGACTGGAGCACACCCGTCACCGTGACGATCTCGCCCGGCACCGGCGCCGTGTCCGTATCCTCGACGAACAGCACCTCGCCGGCCTCCGTCGCCACGAAGAAGCCCTCGGGTATCACCGTGCCGATGACCGTGCCGGTCACCAGCATCCGATCCCCGATGTCCTCGGCCGTCAGCGGAAGCGCTTCCTCGAGGTCGATCTCGCCGTCGCCGGCTTCTTCCACCTCGGCGACCTCGGGGACCTCGCCCATCTCGGCCTCGCCGCCCTCCGTGTCGCACCCGGCGATCGCTACGGTCGCGATCAGGGTGAGTGCCAGCGTCCAACGTCCCGCCTTTTGATCCAACATCGTCTCTCGCCTCGCTGATTCGAGTCGCCGTCCGACCTGATTGTCGATTGACGGCGGATTCCCGCCGACACTGTCATGTCGCCGCAACGCCCGTTCCAGCGAGCACGGGCCGCGGGGGCAGCCCTGCCCTGCAGGTCAGCTCCTGACCCGGTGCGCGGATCCCTCTACTCCATGGCTCCGCTATCCTCCTCCATCCCTTCGGCCTGCCCGGGCGGCGCGAACCGCATCACCGACGCCATGTAGATGTTGTCTCGATGGGCGCTGCACATCTCGCCCCAGTCGGCCATCGGGTCGCCCGGCATGCTCTCGAAGATCTCGCCCAGGAGACCGCTCACCGTCTGGACTACCGTGTTCGCGTCCGGGCCCACGTAGTAGACGTTCCAGTTCCACTCGTCGCCCCAGAGGTGGGTGAGAACACCCCAGCCATTGAGAGAGCCGTCCTCCATGGCGGCATCGAGCACCGGGGCCCAGTACTCCTGGACCATCTGGTTCAGCTCCTCGAAGGCGCCCGGGTCGCAGATCTGCTGGGACACGATCACGCCGGGCGTCTGGGCCGCGACCGGCGCGGCCAGGGCAAGGGCCAGGATGAGGGGGAGCAGTGCTTTGGCACGCATGAAGCCTCCTTCTGTAGGGGGATAACAACGGGGGAAGCGGTTCCAACGTTCACTTTCAGGGCAGCGGTAGCAAGGATTTCCCGCCATGGTGGCATCCTCACCCGGCCAGATCGTCCATGCAGGGCACAGTATCCGTGACAGGAGGTCCCGGAAAGTGCAGATTGACGACAGGGACGGACGGTCGGGACGCCAGCGTGTGGTGGAGCCTATGAAAGAGCAGTCAAGGCTGGGGCGGGCCCTGAAGTTCTCCTGGATTGCAGGCGTGGCGCTGCTCCTGATTCAGTTTGCGGAGCATGCGGTTCTGGATGACGAAACCCATCCGTACCTGCCAGAGCCGGGTCCAGCGATCCACGCGATGGCAGTGATGTTGGCGATCGGTGCCGCGACCGGGTTTCTATTGGGGTGGTTCTGGCACTGGCGGGAGACTCCGGGTGGATCGGCGGGCCTCGGTGCACTCGGCCTCGGAGCCGTTTGTGGAGGGATCGCCCTCGCTACGGTCCCACCGACCGAATCACTGCTCCTCGACGCGATCGGCTTCGCTCTGTTCGGTTCGCTCTTCGGGGCCTTCTGGGGTTACTTCATTTACTACGAAAAGAAGGACGGCGTGATCTCGGAAGTCCTTGGGATAACGGATCTTTGGGACAGATGACGGCTTGCCTATGAGAATCATGGAGGACGTCCCCATGGAGCTACCAAGCTGGATGCGCTGGGTTCTGACGGCATTCGGGGCGCTCTTCGGAGCCCTCTCCTGGTGGGTGGTGGGGCTGGACGGCCTGGCTGCGGACGCTGCAGCCGTGATGCTCGCGGCGTTCGGTCTGCTCCTGCTGCTGGCCGCAGCTCGAGGGCGGGTGTGGAAGTGGATGTGGTTCATGCCCACTTGAGACCCGCGTCGAACACGGAGGGATCGGTGGCTCCTGGCGGCGGGATCAGCGGGTGACGCGACTCTACGGCAGCGGGTAGATCTCGCTCCACGTCCGGACCCGATCGTCGTAGCGTGCCACGCGCTGGATCAGCTGGCGGAACCCGGCCTCGTCCTCCGGACTGATGTCGTGGAACATCAGGTCCAGGATCCGGCCTTCGCCGATGGCCTGCTCCACGTAGGCCATGGCGCTGTCCCGGCCGGCCTCGGTACGCGCCAGTGCCGAGGCGTCGATGGTCGTGATGGCGTAGGGGTCCGAGGGACGCCAGTCGGCCATGAACTCGGGCCAGTACCAGTCCACGGTGCGACCCCGGGCCGCGGCGAACTCCGCCCGGATCAGCTCCTTTTCCCGCTCACCCCATGCGTGGTACGGAACGACCAGCACGTTCCCGGTGCGGAGCCCCCGCTCCCGGAGCCATCGAACCGGCCCCGTGATCTCCGCCACCAGCTGCTCCGGTGACAGCGTCGTCAGATCCGCATGCGTCATCCCGTGGCTCACGAACGCCCAGCCCGCAGCGTTCAACGACGCCATCTCCTCCACCGTCAGGTACGCGGGCCACCCCACGGTGCCGGGAACCACCGCCACGTTGCCCACCAGGCCGGCGTCCGCCAGGATCGGGAGGGCGACACTCTGCGCCGACGTCCAGCCGTCGTCGAACGTCAGCGTCAACACCCCTTCCCGGCGTACCACGATCCGGACCGTCGCCTGGTACTCGCCCCACACGCCGAACGCCTCGCACGCCCCCTCGCCCACCGTCGTGATCCGTCCAGCGACGTCCACCAGCGCCACACCGCCATCGCACCCGCTCCACGTCACCCCCGTGGCCGGTGTGGTGCTCGCGTCGCTGAGCACGAGCTCCGCCCGGAGCGTGGCCGTGTCCCGGAGCGCCGTCAGCACCACCGAGTCCGGCGCAAGCAGCCGCTCCACCGTAGCCGGGGCCTCCGTCGTTCCCCCATCCCCGCACGCCGCCGCTGCCGCGGCCACGAGCAGGACGACCATCACCCGCCTCATCCGTCTATCTCCCGCAGTCGACATGGACGTGATTCGCTCCACTCACTCCTCTCACGCCCCACCGGAGGTGCATTTCCGATACCAGCGGCCCGTGTGAGCTATCTCATTGTATTCCAAGGGGTTATGGATGTGGATACCGCTCGGGACCGTTGTGCCGCGGGACAACTGTGTCGCACCCCGGAACACAGGAGCCGGATCCGCCTCGAGCGCGGTCAGGCCGGGGGCCAATCAGAGCCGGACAACGCTCCCCGGTGGGCCGAAGGCTGCCCCCACGATCATTGACCGGACGGCGGCGGGCGTGGAATCTTCGTAGTGGAGCTCCTGGCGACCCGCGCTCCCCTGCCCCCTCACAAACCGGGGAGATCCGATGCTGAAGAACGTCCTCGCGGGATTTGCCATCGTGGCGCCCATCACGCTGGTGGTCGCAGCCGTGGTCTCGCTCATCTACAGCCTGATCGCCCACGGCACGGGCACCGTCGATTGGGGCAGCGCTGTCCGCCTCGCCGTGATCCTGGGCATCATTATCCCTGTCACCCAGGCCATGGGAGCGGGCAGCGGGACGCCCGAACGCTGACGACCGGGACCGCAGTCCTGGAGCCGACCAGGGGCTGAAGCAGCAGAAAGCGGTCCGATCCGGCCCGGATCTGGCCAGGCTTCGGAACCGCCGTTACCGAAGACCCCGTGCGTCGCTGTCCTTCGGGGGCGCCGGGCGGATTCGCAACGAGAGGCTCGGGCCGGCACGGACGGAGCCGTCGTCCGAGGCCGGCCGGGGCCGATGAAAAACGGGCCGCGATCGCGGCCCGTTTTCAGAGGCGCCGGGCGGATTCGAACCGCCGAATGGACGAACCGCCCGGCATCCTCAAACCGGCGTTCTTCGCGTAATACCGCCACATTCTCGCCGACTGCTTCTGTGCGCCGTCACCGATAATTCCGGGTTTCTCCGGTTCGCGGCGCACAAACGGCGCACACACGAAAAGGGGCCGGACCGAAGCCCCATCCCCTACTCTGCCGGCTCGCGCCCGTAGTGTTCCCGGATCACCGCCACCGCCTCATCGAAGTCGTCGCACAGGCCGGTCAACAGGTTGTCGACCACGACGCCCAGGTGGGCGCCCGAGTGGGGGTAGCTGCGGGCCACGGTGGCGAAACCTCGGGCCACGCTCATCCGAGCCTCCAATAGGTCCAGGGCGTCCAGCGGGTTGACGGGGGTGCCGTCCGAGTGGCGGAGCTGCATTCGTGCCTCCAGGAACAGGTAACAGGCCAGGCCAGACAAGGCCGCCCGGGTGACACCACGATGCACGCTAACCCGCTGCAATGCAAGGATTTACGCTATCCCGTATATGATGTACGCTGGGGCGTAGCGAGCGGCCCACGCTTCCCGTTCTTCCTCGGGTTCGTCGCGGGGTTCGGCCAGGGCCGTCAGTGCATCGCGAATGGAAAGCGCGTTTTCCATTTCGTCGACCTCACCCCACCGGCGGGCGATCCGCATGTACTTCGCGAAGGACAACACGCTGCGGAAGGACGTGGATAAGCGGGGCCGTGGCCGTGGCGGCGTGGCGCCGCTGGCCAGACAGCACGATTCAGCGGATTGCGGACCGGGCGGGGGTGTCGTATCAGACCGCCCATGCCGCGAGGGCTGAACTTATTGACGTCAATAAGTTGCCGGCCGATAGCAAGGTTGAGGGCGCGGACGGCAAGGCCCGCCCCCG
>JBPRGE010000036.1:0-2483 GCA_051418035.1 Candidatus Longimicrobiales bacterium M2_2A_002 | reverse complement strand
GCTCAGCGCCACGATCCGGGGCACGTCCCGGGGGTCGCTCCGGACCAGGACCACATCGCCGCTCTCCACGGCCACGTCGGTCCCGGCGCCGATGGCGATCCCCACGTCGGCGGTGACCAGCGCCGGCGCGTCGTTCACGCCGTCGCCCACCATGGCCACCGCCTTCCCCTGGGCCTGGAGCTCCTTCACCTTGTCGGCCTTCTGGTCGGGGAGCACCTCGGCGAAGACGGTGTCGATCTCCAGCTCCTCGGCCACGGCGTCGGCCACGGCCTGCGCGTCGCCCGTGAGCATGACCACCTCGATCCCGGCGTCGTGGAGCGCCCGGATCGCCTCCCTCGACTCCTCCCGGATCGCGTCGGCCACCGCGAACGCAGCGATCGGCTGCCCGTCCTCGATCAGGTAGACGACGGCCTGGCCCCGATCCGCCCGCTCCTCCCGGAACGTCCGGAGCGACTCCGGCGGCTCGGCATCCAGCTTCCGGAGCATCGCCGGCCCGCCCACGTGGAAGGTCCGACCCTCCACCGTGGCCCGTACGCCATGGCCCGGGATGTTCTCGAAATCCTCCGACGACGGGATGTCGAGATCCTGCTCCCGGGCGCTCTCCACGATCCCGGCGGCGATCGTGTGCTCCGAGTCCCGCTCGGCGCCGGCGACCAGCCGGAGCGCCTCGTCGTCGGAGCGCTCGCCCGTCGTCTCGATCCCCACCACCCGGAACTCGCCCCGGGTCAGCGTGCCCGTCTTGTCGAAGATCACCGCGTCCAGTTTCCGGGCCTCCTCCAGCCCGCGCCGATCCCGGACCAGGAGCCCGCTCCGCGCGCCCAGCGTGGTGGAGATGGCCACGACCAGCGGGATCGCCAGCCCCAGCGCGTGGGGGCAGGCGATCACCAGCACCGTCACCACCCGCTGGATCGCGAACTGGCCGGTGGCCCCGGCGATCAGCCAGGCCGCCGCCGTCAGAATGCCCGCCGAGACCGCCACGACGGTCAGCCAGAACGCCGCCCGGTCCGCCAGGTTCTGGGCCCGCGACTTCGACTGCTGCGCCTCTTCCACCAGCCGCATGATCCCGGCGAGGGCGGTCTCGTCACCGGTGCCGGTGACCTCGACCCGGAGCGAGCCCTCCTGGTTCACCGTCCCGCCGATGACCTCGTCGCCCTCCTCCTTCCGGACGGGACGCGACTCGCCGGTGATCATCGCCTCGTTCACCGAGCTCTCGCCCTTCACCACCGTCCCGTCGGCGGGAACGCTGTCGCCGGGACGGACCAGTACCACGTCGCCGTCCTCCAGCTCGTCGAGGGGGACCTCCTCGGTCTCGTCCCCGTCCGTGACCCGCTGTGCCGTGGACGGCATCAGCTTCGCCAGCTCCTTGAGCGCACCCTGGGCCTGGGACACCGACCGCATCTCGATCCAGTGGCCGAGGAGCATGATGGTCACCAGCGTCGCCAGCTCCCACCACAGCGGCGTGCCCGGGAACCCGAGCGTCACCGCCAGGCTGAACAGGAACGCCACCGTGATGGCCAGCGAGATCAGCGTCATCATCCCCGGCAGCCGGTCCTTCAGCTCCCGGATCGCGCCCTGGATGAAGACCCGGCCGCCGTAGAGGAAGACGGCGGTCCCGAAGACCGGCGAGACGTACTCCGAGCCCGGGAACGTCGGCGCCGTATACGCCAGCCAGCGCTGGAGCAGGTCGCCCCAGATCAGCGTCGGGACCGTCAGTGCCAGCGACCACCAGAACCTGTCCCGGAACATGGCCACGCTGTGGCCCTCGTGCTTGTCGTGATCGCCGTTGCCCTCGTTCTCGGAGCCCGCGTGCTCGTCGGTCATGGTCGTCCCCGTCGGTGTGATGTCACACCTCTCGAAGCTGCGAGCTTCGTGCCGGTGTCACTCGGCTCCGTCGGCCTCCCGGTCCACGGGGCAGCTGCTGCTGCCGCCGGATCCCGGCCTTCTTCTTCCAGCAGCCGCCCTTGCCGCATGCACGCGGCTTGCATGGGGCTGGAGCGGGGGAGTTCCGTGCGCGGAGGCCGTCATCGCATCCATTACCACGCTTACCATGAACCCGGCGGTCGACCTGTCGGCCACGGTCGACCGGGTCACCGCCGAGGACAAGCTGCGCTGCCGGGAGCCGCGCCGGGACCCCGGAGGTGGGGGCATCAACGTCGCCCGGGTGGTCTGCAGGCTCGGCGGCCGGGCCCGTGCCGTCTACGCCGCTGGTGGCAGCAGTGGCGCCCTGCTCGCCCCCCTGCTCGAAGAGGAGTCTGTCGCCATCGAGCCGGTGGAGGTCGACGGGATAACACGCGAGAACCTCTTCATCACCGAGAAGGACTCGAACCGGCAGTTCCGGTTCATCCTCCCCGGCCCCGAGCTGGATGCCGACGCGCAGGACCGCCTCCTCGCGCGAGCGGTCGACGACGGCCCGGGCTACCTGGTAGCCAGTGGAAGCCTCCCGCCCGGCGTTCCGTCCGACTTCTACGCCCGCCTCGCCGGAG
>JBPRGE010000035.1:0-5177 GCA_051418035.1 Candidatus Longimicrobiales bacterium M2_2A_002 | reverse complement strand
CGACCGTCCCCCCGTTTCCTTGACGTACCATGGACCAGCGCCTAACGTTCCCGGCGGACGAAAACACGCGTCCGCAGGGCAGGCCGAAGAACCAGCGACGAAGCGACCTGGGGGAACGTTTGCCCGGGTCGCTTTTTTCGTCCGGTCGGGCGAATCGGCGGCGGACCGGGCTCGACAGGCTTGCAACCGTTGAGATGGAGCACGAGGCAGATGCGAACGCAGGGCACCGTGAAGTGGTTCAACGACGCCAAGGGCTACGGGTTCATCGAGCCGGACGGTGGCGAGAGGGACTGCTTCGTTCATCATTCGGCGATCCAGGGCGAGGGGTTCAAGTCGCTGGACGAGGGCGAGCGCGTCGAGTTCGACATGGTCGAAGGGCAGAAGGGCCCGGCGGCCGAGAACGTCGCGCGCGGTCAGTAGATCGGCCGGACCGAAACGGAAAGGGCCGCTCCGGGTATTGAGGGGCGGCCCTTTTCTTCTATCAACAGAGAGGCGCAATGGCTAAGCAGGAAGGAATCGAGATGGAGGGCGTCGTGACCGACGTGCTCCCCGACCGCATGTACCGGGTGGAGCTGGAGAACGGCCACGAGGTGCTGGCGTACGCCGCAGGGAAGATGTCCAAGTTCAAGATCCGGGTACTCGAGGGCGACCGGGTTACACTGGTCCTCTCCCCCTACGACCTCAGCCGCGGCCGGATCGTCTACCGGCACAAGTAGGCACCTGACCCCTCGCAGCGCGCCGGCTCCTGCCGGCATTGCGGCCTTGGGTGACCTCGCCGACGCTGCGACCGGCTTCTCCCACCCCCGACAGACCCGTCCGCGCTGACCCGGCCGTCGCCGGGCCCCTACCCTCACGGCGGGCGGCGACCGGCGCTCACGCGCCCCTGTGTGGATCATTCCTTTACAGCCCAGCGTCCCTGGCCCCGTAGGGCAAACGCCTTCGATCGGGGCTCTCGGTGGGCGACTGCCCCGCGTCGTGTGGGGCAAACCCTTACGTCCGTTTACGCCGGTATTCCCACAGGAATTCCCACGTGACCCCGACAGAGGGGGGCGCGCGAGGGGGTCATATTGAAACCGTAGATCGGGAAGACCCACATCCGAGGTCGGCGATGACCACCGTAACGAAAGACCAGAAGAAGTCAGGGAAGAAGCCGCGCATCCTCGAAGTCGAGGAGCACACGGTCGAGATCGTATCGGATCCCGGCGAGGGTGCCCAGACGTGTGGCCAGATATTCGGTTCCGTGTCGGCGAAGATGGGGAACGGCGTCTGGACCGTGGAGCTGATCCCTGCGGAGATCCAGCCGCCGCCGCGGATCCCGGCGGGTGCCAGCGGGAACCGGATCCGGATCGGGCGTGGCCACATCAGCAACTGGGGCGACGCGACGGATCTGGCGGTGTGCTTCAACGAGCAGGTGCTGCTGAACCGGCATCGGGTGGACGCGCTGCGGGATGACGCGGTGGTCCTGCTCGAGAACATGTGGAAGGATCACCCGAGCGAGGACATCCAGAAGCAGTGGAAGGCTGCGATGAAGGAGATCTCGTCGAAGAACTACCGGGTGATCGAGATCCCGATGGACGAGATCTGTCGCCAGGTGGTGGAGGACCCGTCGAAGGGGAAGAACATCTTCGCACTGGGGATCCTGTCGTGGATCTACGACCGGGACGTGCAGCTGGTGAAGGACCAGATCGCGTACGTGTTCCGGAAGAAGAAGCAGGAGATCACGGACAAGAACCACGAGCTGCTGGATCTGGGCTACGGGTGGGCGGCGGAGAACATCGGTTTCCGGGTCGACCTCACGCCGGAGCCGCCGGAGCAGCCGATGGTGGTGATGAACGGGAACCAGGCGGTGGCGCTGGGTGGCGTGGCGGCCGGGATGGAGCTGGCGGCCATGTACCCGATCACGCCGGCCACGTCGGTGAGCCACCAGCTGGGCGAGATGTTCGAGCGGTTCGGCGGCACGCTGCACCAGGCGGAGGACGAGATCGCGGCGGCGGGTGTGGCCATCGGAGCGTCGTGGGCCGGGAAGACCGCGTTCACGATCACGTCGGGTCCGGGCATGGCGTTGAAGACCGAGTTCATCGGGCTGGCGATCATGACGGAGACGCCGCTGGTGGTGGTGGATGTGCAGCGGGGCGGGCCGAGCACGGGTCTGCCGACGAAGGTGGAGCAGGGCGACCTGCTCTCGTCGATCTTCGGGCAGCCGGGGGATGCACCGCACGTGGTGATGGCGCCGGCGACGATCGAGGAGTGCTTCCACGCGATGGTCACGGCCCGTCGGATCGCGGAGACGTTCCGGATGGTGGTGATGGTACTGACGGACGCGAACCTGGCGACGGGCCAGCAGCCGTTCCCGAAGCCGGACCCGCAGGTCAGCTGGATGGCGCCGCCGATCGACCAGTCGGCGCTGCCGATGGAGCTCCGGCCGTACGACTGGGACCCGAAGACGGGTCTCTCCCGGCGGTTCATCCCCGGTCAGGCGAACGGGATGCACACCACCACGGGGCTGGCGCACGACGAGAACAGCAAGGTGGCGTACGACGCGGAGATCAACCAGCGGTCGTCGGCGATGCGGAGCCGGAAGCTGGCGGTGCTCCAGCAGACGCTGACGCCGCCGGAGGTGTACGGCGACGAGGAGGGCGATCTCCTGATCGTCGGATGGGGGAGCACGAAGGGCGCCATCGAGGAGGCGGTGGACCGGGCGAGGAAGGAGGGGCTCAAGGTCTCGTCGCTCCACCTGCGGTTCCTCTCGCCGATGGAGCCGGGGCTGACCGAGATCTTCGAGAAGTTCGACCGGATCATGACGGTGGAGATCAACTACAGCGACGACGCCGATGATCCGTACATCACCGAGGAGAACCGGCGGTACGGCCAGCTGGCGTGGCTGCTCCGGGCGCGGACGCTGGTGGACATCGACTCGTGGACGCGTGTCCTCGCCGAGCCGTTCCGGCCGGGCCAGATCTACGACGCGATGGTCGACCGGCTGGTGCGGGACGGGAGGATCGGTAGCAATGGACGAACGAAGACGTCGAAGGGAGGTGCGGCATGATCGCCACCTGCGCGCTGCTTCACGCGGACACGGATGATCGGATCTTCGGGCTGGACGACTACGAGGGCGCGCTGCCCCGCTGGTGTCCGGGGTGCGGAGACATGGCGGTGCTCACGGCGTACCAGAAGCTCCTGGCCGAGGAGCAGCTGAAGCCGGAGGAGACGGTCTTCGTCTCCGGGATCGGGTGCTCGGGTCGGTTCCCGCACTACATGCGGACCTACGGGTTCCACGGGATCCACGGGCGGGCGCTCCCGCTCGCGACCGGGATGAAGCTGCACCGCCCGGACCTGAACATGTTCGTGGTCATGGGCGACGGCGACTGCACGTCCATCGGCGCGGGCCACTGGATCCACGCCGTGCGCTACAACATGGACATGACGGCGGTCCTGCTGGACAACAGTATCTACGGGCTGACGAAGAAGCAGACGTCGCCGACCACGCCGCAGGGGTTCAAGAGCAACACGCAGCCGCGGGGGAGCTACCTGCCGGCGATGAACCCGATCGAGGCCACGCTCGGCTTCACCAACGCGAGCTTCGTGGCGCAGACGGCGGAGTGGATCCCGCAGCACCTCTACGCGACGCTCCAGCGGGCGCACCAGCACAACGGGTTCGCCTTCGTGCGGATCCTCCAGCGGTGCCCGCACTACACCGCCTCCATCTACCAGGATGCGGTGCGGAACCCGGACCGGATGGAGCTGCTGGTCCACGACGACGGGATCACGCTGCCGGGGATCCACGATATCTACAAGAACCACCGGCCTCACAACCCGAAGGACATCGATATGGCGCGGGTGATCGCCGAGGAGGAGGGCGAGAAGCTGCCGCTGGGGATCTTCTTCCAGGACGAGGCGCGCCCGGTCTACGAGGAGACGCGCCGGCTGCCGAAGTACTCGGCCGACGAGCGGGTGAAGCTGCTGAACGAGGAGCTGGAGAACTATGCCGTTTGACGAGCTGAAGCGGCGCGCGATGGACGCGCTCGACGAACGCCGGGAAGCGTATCACTCGGCCGTGGCCACGGCGGTGGACGAGGTCCGCAGGGTGCTGGATGCCCAGAAGGCGCCCGTCGGAGAGAAGGGCAGGCGGGCGGCCGCCGAGCTGGGCGCATTTGCCAGCGGGCGGATCGATACCGCGCGGTTCGAGTCGCTCTTCTCCCAGGAGGAGAAGCTGGACGGCGATGCCGTGAAGACGATCGAGGCCGCACTGGCGACGCTGACCGAGCTGATGGAGGCCGGCAGCGGCCTCTACCAGACGAAGGTGCGTCCGGGGGACGACCTCCGCGACGCGGTCCGCGATGCCCTGGCCCACGGGGGGCGGGCGTTCGGCGCCGGGCGTGCGGTCGAGGGGGCCCGGACCGGCGGTGAGGGCGTGGACTACGAGGACGGCTTCGCTCCGGTCCGGTGGAACCGCGCCGAGCGGACCGTGGCGCCGCCGCTGGTCGTGGAGCTGGATGGCTCCGACCTCCGGCCTGCGGGACTCGCCGACTACCTGGAGGGCGGGCAGGCCATCGTGCTCCTGGTCCGGAAGCCGGCCCCGCCGGCCGCGCTGGCCCGGCTGATCGTGCCCGGCACGCTGGTCGTGCAGGCCACGCCGGACGCCGGGCTGGAGGAGGGCCTCGAGGCGCTGCGCGCCTGGGGCGGCCCGGCGGTAATGGCCGTGGTGCCCGATGGCGCGGCGGTGTTCCGCTACACGCCGAAGGACGAGGGCGATGGGGTGCTGCAGGTGGAGAGCACTCCGGAGGCGGAGCCGAAGGCGGTGGGCGGGCTGAGCGTCACCCGCCAGGAGGCCGAGCTGGCACTTCTGGATCTGCTCGACGGCGCGGTGGCCGGCCGGGTCGTGGCCGCCGCGGGCGATGGCGCGTCGGCGGAGGCGGCGGACCCGACGGACAAGCTGGCGGCGTGGCTGCTCCGACAGGCCACGATCCCGGCGCCGGGGGAGGCGTAGGGCGATGGGGATCGCCCCGGTCCTGGGCTCGGCCGCCATCCTGGGCGGTGTGGGCCTGACGTTCGGCACGCTGATCGCCCTGGCGAACAAGAAGCTGAGGGTCTACGAGGACCCGCGGATCAGCGAGGTGGAGGACATTCTGCCGGGCGCCAACTGTGGCGCGTGCGGCTATGCCGGGTGCCGGGCCTTC
>JBPRGE010000034.1:0-7570 GCA_051418035.1 Candidatus Longimicrobiales bacterium M2_2A_002 | reverse complement strand
CGGGCGACGGCGCTCGGGAACGCGAAGTGCCGGATCGCCTGCTGCCGGATCGCGGCCAGGACATCGCCGGGGCGGGCGCCCCGCGGACACCGTATCGAGCAGTCGTTGCACTGGTGGCAGAGCCACACGTCCGGGTCGTTCATCAGACGATCCTTGAGCCCCCACTGCGCCCAGTGCATCTCCTTGCGGGGGAACGCATGGGCCTCGCACGCCAGCTCGCAGACCACCGAGCAGGTGGCGCACTGGAAGCACTTCTTCAGGTCGCCGCCGCCCGATGCGACGACGGCATCGACGAACTCCCGGTCCGGCCGCACCGCCAGTGCCTGGGGCATCGATCGCCTCCCTCTACATTCCCTTGAAGGGGTTCAGTCCGACGGCATCGACCTGCTCGGCGAACTCGTCGATGATCGACGGGAGCCGGTGGTACTGGTCGATGGGCAGCTGCTCGAGGCGGACCCGCTCCTCCTCGAGAGCCAGCTGCTGCAGCTTCTCCCGCACGTTCTTGCTCCGGGTCTCCATCAGCTCGCTGCCCTGCATGTAATGGCACTGGTAGTCCTCGCCGGAGCGACACCCCAGCAGCAGCACGCCGTCGTAGCCCCGGGAGAACGCGTCATTGAGCCAGATCACGTTGACCGAGCCGAGACAGCGGACGGGGACGAACCGGATCCAGGCCGAGTGCCGGATCCGGTTCAGCCCGGCGGCATCCAGCGCCGGATACGCGTCGTTCTCGCACAGGAATCCCAGCAGCCGCGGCTTCTCGTCCCACTCGTCCGGGATGTGCACCGCCTTGATCATCGACGAGACGATCTCCGGCGAGTAGTCGTCGAACGAGATGATCCGCTCCGGGCAGGCGCCCATGCAGATCCCGCAGCGCCGGCAGCGGAGCGGGTTCGGCTGGGGCGTGCCCTTGGCGTCCTCGTTCAGGGTGCCGAACGGGCACTCCTCCGTGCACCGCTTGCACTGGGTGCAGCGCTGGAGCGCGAACTCGGGGTGCGACATGTCGCCCCACCGGGGGTGGACCGCCTCGCCCTGCGCGGCCAGCCGCACCGTCTGGATCGCCTTCAGCGCCGCGCCCGACCCGTCCTCCCGCGCCATCGCCGAGTCCTGCGGCGCCCGCACCGCGCCCGCCGCGTAGATCCCGGTGCGGCGGGTCTCGTACGGGAAGCAGATGAAGTGGGAGTCCGGGAAGTCGTACTTCAGGACCGGGAGGTCCGGACCCTGGCGGTAGCCGAGGTTCAGGATCCCCTCGCCCTCCATGTGGCCCAGCTCCTCGACGGTCTCCTTCGCCGCCTCCAGCTGCGCCCCGTCCTCGCCCTTCTCCACGATCCGCTTCGCGTCGGCCAGGCGACGCAGCGCCTCGCCGTCCGCCGCCCGGGGCACCATCCCGGTGGCCAGCACCACCAGGTCCGCCTCCAGGTCGATGGCGTCGCCGAGGAGCGAGTTCTCGCCGTGGACCACCAGCCCTTCGCCCGACGGCTCCACGCCGGTCACGTCGACCTTGGTGAAGAAGATCCCGGGGTCCTCCTGCGCCCGCCGGTAGAGCTCCTCGTACTGGCCCGGCGTGCGGATGTCCTTGTAGAGGATGTAGACCTCGGCGTCCGGGTCCAGCTCCCGTGCCACGAGCGCCTGCTTGATGCTGACCCGGCAGCAGACGGCGGAGCAGTAGGGGAGGTGGTCCTGGTCGCGGGAGCCGGCGCACTGGATGAACGCGATCCGCTTCGGCGGGGCATCGTCGCCCGGCCGCCGGATCGCGCCCCCGGCCACCATCTCCTCCACCTGGACGTTGGTGACCACATTGGGCGAGGCGCCGTAGCCCAGGTGCCCGAGGCGGGTGGCGTCGTACGGCTTCCACCCCGTGGCCTGGACGATGGCGCCGACCCGGAGCGTGCTGTCGCCGGCGCCGTTGCCGGTCAGCGTCACATCGAACTGGCCGGGCTGCCCCGTGATCTTCCCGATGGTAGTGGAGGTATGGACGGCGATCCGGTCGTGGCCGGTGACCTCCGCCACCTGCTCGGCGATCCGCGACGGCTCCACCTCGCTGTACGGCGGGCCGTGCTGGAGCTGTCGGGCGAACCGGCCCATCCAGCCGCCCAGCCCGGCCTCCTTCTCCACCAGCACCACGTCGTGGCCGGCCCCGGCGGCGTCGAGAGCGGCGCTCATGCCCGACACGCCCCCGCCCACCACCAGCACCGTGCGGTCGACGGGTTCGTCCACCGGCTCCGGGAGGCTCGCCTTCTCGGCCCGGACCAGCCCCATGCGGAGGTAGTCCTCGGCCATCATCTGCGTGTCCTCGTCGTTCGGCTCGTGGCTCCAGACCACGTGCTCCCGGAGGTTCACGCGCTCCGTCTGCACGCCGTCGAACGCGAAGGCGTCGGCCATGACCCGGGGCGAGCACGCGGCCACCACGATGGTGTTCACGCCCTCGTCGCGGATGTCGGCGGTGATCAGCTCACGGCCGCCATCGCCGCACAGGCAGTCGTGCTCGCGGCAGGTCTCGATGTCGTACTCGTCGGTGGCCACGTCGGCCAGCGCGGCCAGGTCGAGGGAAGCGCCGATATCGCACCCGCGACAGACGTATACCGCGGTCTTCTTATCCAAGGCTCTGCTCCCCGGCCATGGCGGCCACCGGCTCCCTGTCCATTGCCTCGCTGCTCCCGCCCGGCCCGGCCGCGCCCAGCGCCCGGACGACCGCGGCGGTGGCGTCTCTCACGCACGCGGCCACGTCGATGGGCCGCTTCGCACACCCGACGGGGAGCATCCCCGCCTGGGGCTGGTCCGGCGTGAGGAACCCGAACACGTCGGTCCGGAGCCCGCCCTCCACGTCGGCGGCGCCGATCCCGGTGGGGATCATCCCGGTGGCCAGGACCACCAGATCCACGGCCTGCCGGACCCGCTCGCCCGAGAGCGTGTCCTCGGCCTCCACCTCGAGGACGCCGTCCACGGGGCGGACCCGGCCGACCTTGCCCTTGATGAGCGTCAGCTTCTCGTCCTCCTTCGACGCCGTGAAGAAGTCCTCGAGGCGACCCGGGGACCGGATGTCGATGTAGAAGACGTAGATCTCGGCGTCCGGGTACTGGGCGCGGACGTACCGGGCCTGCTTCAGCGACGCCATGCAGCAGACGCCGGAGCACTGGGGGTAGTAGTTCTCGTCCCGGGACCCGGCGCACTGCACGAAGGCGACGGACCGGACGGGCTCATCGCTCGACGGGCGACGGATCTCGCCCGCCGTGGGGCCCGATGGCGCGGCCAGTCGCTCCATCATGACGTTCGTGATGATGTCCGGATGGGTCCCGAACCCGAGGCCCTCGAACCGGCTCGCGTCCGGCGGATCCCATCCCGTGGCCCAGATGACCGCGTCGATGTCCAGCTCCTCGGTGGCCGGCTCCATCGACAGGTCGATGGCGTCGTACGGACACGCCTCCACGCACTTCCCGCACTCGGCCTCGCCCAGACACGCATCGCCGTCGATGACGAAACGGAACGGGTACGCCATGTCGAACGGGAGGTAGACGGCCTTCGTCGTGCCCATGCCCAGGTTGAACGCGTCGGGGCGCTCCTCCGGACAGACGTCCACGCAGTCGCCGCACGCGGTGCAGCTGGCGCGGACGTACCGCGGGTGCTGCTGGATGGTGGCCCGGTACCGACCCGGGCTCCCGGTGACCTTCGTGACCTCCGCCTGGGCCAGCACCCGGATCCGGGGACTGCTCTTCACCCGCCGGAGGTTGATCTCCAGCCCGCAGGTCGGCGGACAGAGCTTCGGGAAGTACTGGTTCGAGCGGGCCACCCGCCCGCCGAGGAAGGGCTCCTTCTCCACCAGGATGACCTCCGCCCCGGCCTCCGATGCCTCCACGGCCGCCGTGATCCCGCTGATCCCGCCACCGACGACCAGGATCCTCCCGCTGGTGCCGCTGGTACCGTTGCCGTTCATCGCGCCTCTCCCTGCACGGCCTTGCCGGCCCGCCGGTTCTCGATGATCCGCTTCTCCATGCGCGCCTGGGCCTCCTCGAACGCCTCTTCGCGCAGCTTCATGGTCGCCTCCCGGAAGAGGGCGAACCGGAGCCAGAGGTGGCCGAAGCGCAGGAGCGCCTCGTCGCTGTACCGCATCTCCTCGACGAGGTCCTCGTCCACGTCGAACTTCTTCAGCAGCGAGCTCTCGAAGACGAAGGTGCGGAAGCGGTCGAGGTCGTACATGGCGGTGTAGAACATCTCGAGCCGCTCCGGCGAGAGCTGGCCGCCGTTCTCGAAGAACTCGTGCAGCGTCAGCTCCTTGTAGGCCTCGCCCCACCGGTCGTATTCCTCGACGCCCTGGTCCTCCATCCACTCCCGTACCGTCCACTCGTCCGACTCGGAGAAGCCGGCGCATCCTTCTTCCTCCATCAGGAAGTAGAAGCGCTCGCCCCTCCAGCCGTCGGGCGTGTCACGGGACGCGGCCAGCCCCACGGGGTACATGCGGCACGGCCACGGCCGGTCCTCGTAGATCGAGCAGCCGGACGGGCCGACGAACGGGCAGCTCCTGGCCTCGTCGTCGTTCATCCGGAGGACCACCACGGGCGTGCGCATGTCCTTCTGGACGGGCAGCAGGACGTGCTTCTCCAGGAACTCGGTCGAGTCCATGCCCAGACGCTGGCGCATCCGGAGCACGTCGTAGGGCGAGAGGAAGATGTTGACGTCGCTGCAGCAGTGGTTGAAGCACGACACCCCCGGATGGCAGCCGAAGCGGAACGTGTCGTCCGGGCCCATTCGGGGGTGGTTCTCCAGGATCCGCTCTTCGAGGGACCGCGGGTCGCCCCGCGCCGCTTCTGTGGCGTCGCTCATGGGCGGTCCTCCTCGGACTCCTCGACGATCATCTCCCGCGTGGCTTTCGCCGACCAGACGGGGATCATGAGCCGGGTGTCCTGCTCCGGGTTATAGGCGTAGCGATACGAGGCCTGCTGCTGGTACTGCTCCCGCATCCACGTCCAGCCGTCGACGTAGTACGGGCACTCGTCGTTGAAGCAGACCAGGAAGTACTCCTCCGGCCAGCTCGCCCCATCGGGGACCTGCCACTTCTTCAGACGGTCTCCGCAGTGCGGGCAGGTGGTCTGCCGCTCCTCCATGACAGCATTCATGACGTCGTGACCCCCTTCAGCTGCGAGTCGGGGTGCGCGCCCGGGGACGCGCACCCCGGTTCCCGCGTCCTAGTGCGCCGCAGCCAGCTTCGGCGATTCAGTGGTGATGTACTTCACGGGCCGCTTGATCATCTCCCAGGTGTTGGACGCCTGGTCGAACCGGCAGTTGCAGAATGCCAGCCAGTTGTCGTTGTCCATGCTGGGCTTGTCGGCACGGAAGTAGTAGCCGGGCCACCGCGTCTCCTCCCGGAAGAGGATCGACTTCACGTGCGCCTCGGCCTGGTACATCCGGTGCACCGCCTCCCACGCGCGCATCAGCTCGTGCAGGTTCTCGGCGCCCAGCTCCTCGGCGTCCTCCTTCAGGAAGTCCAGCAGCTCCTGGCCCTTCTCCAGCAGCTTGTCGTTCGTGGTGAACTGTGCCGAGACTCCACCGGCGTACTCGTCCATGATCTTCTGCAGCCGATACATGAACTGCCGGGGCCGGATATAGCTCGGGTTGATGTCCGGATCCGTGGTCTCGTGCTTGTGCTCAAGGAACGTGTCCAGCGGCTTCAGGATCTTCGCCTTCAACTGCTCGACCTGGGTGTCGTCCAGCGTCGGCGCCTCGTTGTGATCGAGGGCGTAGCCGACCATCGACTTCCCGGCGATCCGACCCTCCGTGAACGAGCCGGACGAGAACTTGTGGCTCGAGGCGCCCGTGGCATCACCGGCGGCGAACAGACCGTCCACCGTGGTCATGTTCGGGTAGCCCCAGAAGTACTCGTTCTCCGTCTCCCCGGTCTGCAGGTCCTCGGGACCCGAGACCCACGCGCCCGACGCACCGCTGTGCGAGCCGATGAAGTACGGGTCGCACGCCATGATCTCCGATGGCTTCTTCTCCGGCTCGACATTCGTCGCCGCCCAGAGGATCGCCTGGGAGATCGTCATGTCCAGGAAGTCCTCCCACGCCTCGGCCTCCAGCTCCTTCAGCTTCTTCTTCGCCGCCTTCTCGTCCTCCGCCTCATCGGCGATCCGCTGAATGGCCTCGGCCGTCTGCATGTAGATCGGGCTCTTCCCGTCCATCACGTCCAGCATCATCAGCCAGTTGCGGATGTTCGCCGGACGCGGCTTGACCTTGCCGTACGGCTCCCACTTGTCCAGCTCGTCGGCGTTGGTCTGCATGTACGCATCGCCGTACGCGTTCGTCGCCTGGCTCTTGAAGAGCAGGAACCACGCGCCCACCGGCCCGTACGCGTCCTTGAACCGCACCGGGATGAACCGGACCTCCTGACACGTCATCTCGGCGCCCGCGTACAGCGTGAAGAAGGCGCTGGCGCCCGAGTTGAACGGCGGGTACCACGACCGGCCGAACCCCTCACCCGTCGAACGCGGCTTGAAGACGTGCACCGCGCCGCCCATGGCCGCCATCACCGCCTTGGCCTTGAAGACGTACACCTTGTTCTCACGCACGCTGAAGCCCACGGCGCCCACACACCTGTCGCCGTCCATCAGCGGGTGCGTGATGAAGACCCGCTCGAAGTACTCACCGCCGGCCTCGGCCAGCGCGTTCTTCGCGGCCTCCGCCACGATGACCTTGTAGCTCTCGCCGTTGATCATCAGCTGCCAGCGGCCCTCGTGGACGTAGTTGCCCTCCTGGTCCTTCCAGATCGGAAGGCCCCACTTCTCGAAGAGGTGCACCGTGTTGTCCACGTGCCGGGCGATGTTCGCCACCAGGTCCTCGCGGGTGATCCCCATCAGGTCGTTGCGCACGTAGTCGCAGTAGTCCTTCAGGGTGTTCTTTCCGCTGTTCAGGTCCACGTACTGGTTGATGGCGCTCAGCCCCATGGCCACGGCGCCCGACCGGTCCATGGCCGCCTTGTCCACCACCGTCACCTTCAGGCCGTGCTCCTTCGCCCAGTACGAGGCCTCGACAGCCGCGCCGCACGCGGCCATCCCGCCTCCGCAGATCAGGAGGTCGGTGTCGACGACTACAGTCTCGAAGTCCACCATGTGTCCTTTCTCCTCGCGTTTCTCTCGCGTCTCTGGTTTTCCGCTCCCGATCACAGCGTGGGGACCGCGTCGAACTTCAGCGGCCCGCGCTCGGTGTTGAGACCTTCCGGCTCCGACATGAGCGTCGGGCTCTTGATGTCGCTGTCGCCCGTGGAGTAGTGGCCAAACGGGTCCGCCTGGCCCTCCGCTACGCCCCGACGGATGGGGAACTTGAACCGCTTCGGACGGATCTCGGGGTCACGGAACTGAACCGTCCACATGATGTCCTCGGAGCTGCGCATCGCCGTGACTTTCGCACCCATGGGCACGAAGTCCTGGTAGCCCCGTACCTCGATCGCCTGGTTCGGGCAGATCTTCACGCAGCTGTAGCACTCCCAGCACATCTGGGGGTCCTGATTGTACGCCTTCATGGTGTCCTTGTTGAGCACCATGAGATCGTTTGGGCAAATGTACTGGCAGGCCGTCTTGTCCAG
>JBPRGE010000033.1:0-1842 GCA_051418035.1 Candidatus Longimicrobiales bacterium M2_2A_002 | reverse complement strand
TTTTTTTAGTGTGCCCGGCATGGGTTGTTGCTATAGGGTGCAAGTCCCGAACACACCTTGATAACGGGGAGTGTTAGCCAAGGGCAAGGGTGTCCACCGCAAGGTGGAATCTAAAGGAAGCCCAAGGCCACGTTCTGATCCGACGAACAGGAACCTCATATGAGGCGGATGCAGGCGGATAAGGTTGCTAAACAAACCAAAGTCCGATGGTTATCCAGGAGCCTGCAAGCGTAAATGGGGCGGATAGATGGAACAAAAGTAGCAGGTCTTACCCGGGGAGATCTGGCCGTTTGGGCCAGAAGTCAGCCGCGGTCATAGTACCCCGACACGCCGGTCGGGAGAAGGACCAAACATTACCCGCGACGATAGCGTGTGGGTTAAGCAGGTAGCCACGAAGGCAGCCAACCCCGCCCGAACGGCGGGACTGGACTGGCGTGGATAGGGCAGAGCCTGAAGGCCGCCAGCCAGAGCCGAGCGACCGGCTTGCACCCGCAGCGCCCATCGGAGCATTAACAACCATGAGTTCGAAGCCGAATGCTGAAACAGATTTTATCTCGGAGTAATATGGAGCGCGCCTACAAGCGCGTTACCTCCAATAAGGGCGCTGCTGGCGTAGACGGGGTGGATACCACCGCGCTGCGTGAGGTTTTGGGCGAGCAGTGGCCCCGCATCAAAACCGAGATTCTGGAAGGCACCTACAAACCACAGCCGGTCCGAAGGGTGGAAATTGACAAACCCGGAGGCGGAGTCCGCCCGCTGGGCATCCCCACCACGACCGACCGTCTGATCCAACAAGCAATCCAGCAGGTGCTCAGCCCAATCTACGAACCCGACTTCTCCCCCCATAGCTATGGGTTCCGTCCGGGCAAGAGTGCCCACGACGGCGTCCAACAAGCGCTGAGATACATTAACGAGGGGTATACCTGGGTGGTGGATATGGACCTGAAGAGCTTCTTTGACAAGGTAAACCACGACTATCTCATGCATCTGGTGAGCCAGCGGATATTTGATAAACCGCTGCTCAAGCTCATCCGACGATACCTGCAAGCAGGGGTCATGTGTGGGGGCGTGGTGAGTCCGAACCGGCAGGGCACTCCACAGGGAGGCCCGTTAAGCCCGCTGTTGTCAAATATTCTGCTGGATGTGCTGGACACCGAGCTGGAAAGCCGCGGCCACCGCTTCGTGCGGTATGCCGACGACTGCAGTATCTACGTGGCCAGCCAACGAGCCGGCCACCGGGTACTGGACAGTATAACCCGGTTCATTGAAGATGAGCTAAAACTTGAGGTGAATCAACGCAAGAGCGGAGTACGCAAGGCCCACAATATGGAGCTGTTAGGATACAGCTTCTATCGGGGCAAGGGCGGCTATCGCCTGCGCGTATCTTCTAAAAGCCTCAATAAGCTGAAGGGAACCCTCCGGGAAATCACCAAGAAAACCTGGTCGGTTTCCATGAGCCAACGCCTGAAACGCCTCACGCAGGTGTGTAGGGGATGGATGGCTTACTTCAAACTGGCCGACGCCCGCACCCATCTTAAACGAATGGACCAGTGGGTACGAAGCCGACTGCGGTATTGCATCTGGACGCAATGGAAACGGGTACGTACCCGGTATAAGGCCCTCAGGAAACTGGGCGCCAGCCACCGGAACGCCTACATATGGGCCAATACCCGAAAAGGCGGATGGCACACAGCCCACAGCTATGTGCTGACCGGCACCATCACTAATGCAAGACTGCGACAGAAAGGCTATAAAAGCCTGTTGGACTTCTATTCGGACTAAATCATGAAAGTAATGAACCGCCATATACCAGATCGGTACGTACGGTGGTGTGAGAGGACA
>JBPRGE010000032.1:0-60918 GCA_051418035.1 Candidatus Longimicrobiales bacterium M2_2A_002 | reverse complement strand
TCCAGCGACACGTTGATCTTGTGGGGAAAGTACTGGCTGTGCTCCACAACCTCGCCCTGCCGACCCACCAGCGCCGGGTCCGCGGGGAACCGACCTCGCCGTATCTCGACCCGCGCACCGCGCGGGAGTACCGACAGCTCCGTTATCGACATGCTCTCCTCGCTTCCCTCGTTCCGTCGTGGGACCGGAAGATGATGGGGCACGGCGTCCGCGGCAATCCTTGCCCGGCCCGCCGACCCTTCTATATTCCGGCCACGGAACGGTGCCAAGCCCCACCAGGAAGACACGCTGATGAAGGAAACCAAGCCCACACCCAAGGCCGTCGCCATCCTGCCCGGACTCACCATCGGGGTCCTCTGGCTGGCCATGGCCATCACGACCATCGCCAGCTCCATGCAGGGCTACGCGAACAACCGCTCCGGCTGGGGCCTCGGCTGGGGACTCGTCGGGTTCTTCCTCCTGGCCGCCGCGCTCTCCGCACTGGTCGGGACGATGTGGCACAACTTCAAGGTGGGCAGCGACTCCCACTAGGACGAGGAAGACGACGGGGAGAGGGCCCCGGGGGCCGGGCTGCGGTCCGACTCAGTCGGTGTCCGAGCCGGGCTCTTCGACGGCGTCCTTCCAGAACCCCAGCAGCTCCGCTTCGAACCGCTCCGGCGTCTCGGCGTACGCCTCGGCCCACTGCTCGAACGTCGGGAGCGACGTCCGCTTCAGGAGCGCCTCCGTCACACGCTGGACCAGCGCGCGGTAGCCCTCGTCGGTGGGACGCGGGAGCTGCGGCCCGGCCGGACCGGCCGGTGACAGGGGAGACGAGGGCGCCGCGGAGGATTCGCGGGTCGGAGCGGCCCCGGACGGCGCCGGCGACCCGGCTGCCTCGGACCGCCCGGCACCGGGCTCCGATGGCTCCGATACGTCCGACGCCCCGACACGGTCCGATGTCTCGGGGCGCGCCAGCGCGTAGATCTCCTCCGGACTCAGGTCCAGGAAGCGCTCCGCCAGACGCGCCGAGCACCAGTCCAGATACTTCGCCCGAAGCGTGCTTTCCCCGGATCCTTCCATGCGCTCCGATCGCCGATGGCTCGTCGCTTGGTACCGATTCAGCCTAGACCACAGAACCGGCGACCGTCAATCCCTCCGCTCGTCCCCCATCTCGCCCGCACCGCCACGCGCCACCAGATGATCGAAGATCAGACGCCGCGTCACGCCGTACGCGACAATGCGATTCAACGCCTCCGGATCGCTCTCCTGCGCTCGCTCGACAGCCTTCGCAAGTGGACGGGGAAGTCGCACGCGCAGCTCGATCGCACTGGTTTCCGTCATGAATTCGGACGCTCGGGGTTGGATTGTGGAAAAATTGTTCAAAACTCCGTGGAAAGACGGGTCCGGATCTCCGCCACGCTCCACTCGCCGATCTCACTGGGCCTCTGCGTGCAGGGGACGTCCATAATACGGAGGGGCCGGAAACCCGTCAACCCTTGCCCGGAACCGGGCGGCCCGATGCGGTAAATCGCTATCTTGTTCAACACCAACGACTTACGGGATTCGGCGGATTTCGCGTTTTCGGCAATAATCCGTGATTTCCGGGCGCGTGATTTTCAGGTGTTTCAATCGCAAATGTGTTGTGATTCGGTAACGATCGCCGATGCGGGATCGCAAAACCCGGGCCCCGCTCCCGCCCAATAAACACATGTTTTAATGCGTTGATAAGTGGTCGGGTTTTCCCCGTGCTTGCACCCCGCTTCCGCTGCCACTACGCTTCCGACGTGCTGAATCCGAAGGAGCGATCCGGGCGAGCGGGACCGCGGGAACGGGAGGGCCAGAGCGCCCGGGACCGGGCCCGGCGGCGCTCGTTCACGTTCCTGGAGCGGGACGGCCAGCGGTGGTCGGTGTTCCTGGCGACGTACGCCGGTGAGGACGGCCGCTGGCGGGGCTACTTCACGTTCCGGACGGGCGCCGAGGAGCTGCTCGGTGAGGAGATCCGGACGGCGGACCTCTTCGTGGAGAACGACGAGGCGGACGTGGACGCCCGTGCCCGGGGCCTGGGTCGTCCGCTGCTGCTGTCGCTGCTGGAGTCGGCGCTCCACACCCGTGAGCGGGACCGGGCATCGGGCCCGGACATGGGCGGCTGGTTCCGGCAGGTGCTGGCCGACCGGTCGGAGCAGCTGACGATGTCGGTGGAGGGCGACTCCGAGCCGTCGCGGAAGCATCTGGAGTCGGTGTACGACTCGTACCGGATCGACCAGGTCTCGCACCTGATCGCGCTCCTGGACCCCGGGGACTTCAGCGATCTGGTGGACACGCTCCTGGGCGGCCGGGAGATCGATTTCCGGGCCAGCGACCGGCTCCAGCTGGCCATGCTGGTGGTGCAGGAGCTGGAGCGGCACCTGCCGCTGCCGCCGTTCGACGTCTGGGTCGAGGACTACACGGCGCACCCGGAGACGTACCACCGGTACAGCCACGCTCTGCACCGGGAGGAGCGTCTTCCGGACTGAGCGCGGTCGGACGCCGCGCTGTCCCGGGCACTCGCCTGTCTACCCGAAGAGCCCGATCACCAGCTGGACCAGGATCGCCACGATCGCCAGCGGGGCGAGGTACCGGATGAGGACGCTCCAGGCGCCGCCCAGCGGGAACTTGCCGTCGTTGGCTCGCACCTCTTCCCCGGCGGCCTTCACGCCCCAGACCCAGGCGATGAACACGCTGATCAGGAGGGCGCCGATCACCAGCGAGTACTGGCCGAAGATGGTGAAGAGGAAGGAGAGGAAGTCGAGGCCGACGCCGGGCAGCAGCGTCAGCCACTCGACGGCGCCATTGGCGAGGGCGCTCGGGATCCCCAGGACGAACGCGGCGGCGCCGATGGTGATGGCGGCCCGCTTCCGTGAGAACTTCCGTTCATCGATGAGCCACGCGGACGCCACCTCGAGGAGCGACATGCTGGAGGTGAGTGCGGCGATGGCGAGGAGCGTGAAGAAGAGGGTGCCGAAGATCACGCCACCGATGGGCTCCGGCGGGATGGAGCCGAGGAGCGATGTGAGGACGACGAAGACCATCCCGGGCCCGCCGGTCCCCGGCTCGAGGCCGGCCGAGAAGAGGGTCGGGAAGATGATCAGGCCGGCCATGATGGCGATCATGGTGTCGAAGCCGGTGACCCAGGCGGCGGAGCTGACCAGGTCGTCCCTTTTGGAGATGTAGGAGCCGTAGGTGATCATGGCGCCCATACCGAGGCTGAGGCTGAAGAACGCCTGTCCGATGGCCGCGAGGACCATCTCCACGGAGAGCGCGCTGAAGTCGGGCTTCAGGTAGAACTCGAGCCCCACGCCGGCGCCGGGCAGCGTCACGGCGCGGATGACCAGCAGGAGCAGGATCACGAAGAGCGCGGGCATGAGGATCTTCGTCCACCGCTCGATCCCCTTGCGCACGCCGCCGATGACGACGGCCACGGTGATCACCATGAACACCAGGTGCCACCCGATGGCGGGAACCGCGTCGCCGGCCACGTGGCTGAAGATCGTCGCCGTGTCCGCGTCGGCGGTGAACGTCCCGGTGATCGCCTTGAGCACGTAGGCGAGCGTCCACCCGGCAATGACGGAGTAGAAGCTGAGGATCACGACCCCGGTGAGCACCCCGAGCCCGCCGACCACCACCCACGCCGAGTCCGGCGCCAGCGCCCTGAACGCGCCCACGGGATTGCGCTGGGTCTTCCGTCCGATGATCAGCTCGGCCAGCATGACCGGCGCGCCGATGAAGGCGACGGCCAGGAGGTAGATGACCAGGAACGCCGCGCCGCCGTTCTGCCCCGCGACCGTGGGGAAGCCCCAGATGTTGCCGAGCCCGATGGCGCTCCCGGCCGCGGCCAGGATGAAGGCCAGCTTCGAGCCCCAGGTGTCGCGGACCGAAGCGTCGCCGCCGATGGGTACGTTGGTGTCCATGAATTCTCCCGTGGAAGGTGGGGCGAAGTTTTCATCCGCGGCCCGGGTCACGCAAGGGAGCGCCGCTGACGGAACGCAACCTGCACCGGTCGTGGGACGTCGTTCAATCCGTCCGGGAGGCTGCTATGAAGCGCACAGCGATACTGATGCTCCTGAGTCTCGTCGGCGCCGCGTGCGGCGACACCGACGTCGACAGCGGCCGGGAGGCAATGGCCGACACGACCCTCCAGGTCCAGCCCGTGGACCTGGACACCATCGCCTGGTTCACGGAGGGCCGCGACGTGGTGTTCAACGAGCGGAGCTGGATCGTCGCGGGCGAGCCCGTCATCGACCCCGTCGTCGAGCGGGTCGGCGAGTTCGAGGGGACGCCGCTGTACGCCGAGGTGAACACGACACCGCCGTACAACGCCCTCTACGTACCCCTCGAGGACGACTACTGGCAGCTGCTCGAGGAGGGGCCCGACGTACCGGTCGAGACCGGGGACACGGCCGCCACGGACACGACCGGCCGCATGCAGGCCGTGGACGTGGACACCGCCGGCTGACCGGCCGGCTCAGAGTTCGAGCTGGATCGGCTCCGGCTCGTCGCCCGAATAGTCGTAGAACCCGCGGCCGGACTTCCGGCCGTAGTAGCCGAGCGTGACCATCCGCCGGAGCAGCGGCGGCGGCGCGAAGCGGGGCTCGGCGTACTCCTCGTGCATGATCTCGGCGATCTTGAAGAGGGTGTCGATGCCGACGAAGTCGCTGAGCGTGAACGGGCCCATGGGGTAGCCGGTGCCCAGCTTCATCCCGGTATCGATGTCCTCGATGCTGCCGAGCCCCTGCTCCAGCGACCGGATCGCGTCCAGCATGTAGGGGACGAGCAGCCGGTTCACGATGAAGCCGGAGGCGTCCTTCGCCTCGATGGGCTGCTTCCCCAGCGACGTCGCGAACTCCATCGCCGCGCCGTGGGCCTCCTCGCCCGTGGCGATGGTCCGGACCACCTCCACCAGCTTCATCACCGGGACCGGGTTGAAGAAATGGAGCCCGACGAACCGGTCGGGCCGGTCTGTGGCCGCCGCCATCTCGGTGATGGTCAGCGAGCTCGTGTTGCTGGCGAAAATGGTGTCCTCGCCGCAGAGGTCGTCGAGCTTCCCGAACAGGTCGGTCTTCGCGTCGAGCTCCTCGACAATGGCCTCGATGACCAGATCGGCGTCGGCCAGGTCGTCGAGTGACGTAGTGCCGGTGATCCGGTCCATGGCGCCGTCCCTGTCGCCGGCCTCCATCTTCCCCTTGTCCACCGCCCGGTCCATGCTCGTGCGGATCCGGCCGAGCCCCCGCTCCAGCAGCTCGTCGTTCACCTCCCGGACCGTGGTGTCGTACCCGCTCCGGGCGGCGACCTCCGCGATCCCGCTCCCCATCAGGCCGCATCCGACGACGGCCACTTTCCTGATCTCCATGATGTCTCCAGCGCTCGATACCACCCGTGTGCGGCGCGCGGCCGCTGCGACTTCGCTCCGACGGTGAGTCCGTCGCAAGTCGGGTGCCCGTGATGGGCGGCCGCCCGCAGCCCGCCCGATCCCGGCGGCATCCGGTACGCCGGCGTGAGCCGCCCGGCGCGGGGGGGCGTCAGTCGCTGTCGGGGCGGAGCGTGTCGGCGATCCGGGAGCGGAGGCTGCGCAGCCAGGGGGCCGGCGGCGGGTCGAGGGTCCGGCCGCCCTCGAGGCGATCGAGGAGCGACGCGATCTCGAGGCGTGCGTCGTCGACCCGGGCCCTGAATCGGGCCCGGGCCACGGCCACGCCGGCGCTCACACTGGCGGCGAGGGTGCCGGCGCCGGCCACGAGTCCGGCCGCGTAGCCGACCGCGTCGCCGCCCAGATCGAAGAAGAGGTGGCCGACGGGGAAGAAGGCGCCGGCGGCGAGCGGGAGCCCGATGAGGGCGCCGCCCACGAACCCGCCGGTGACGGCCCGGGTGCGGCGGTTGGCCACGTCGACCTCGAGGCGGACGTGGCTCTCGTCCTCGGGGATCGGCCGAGCCTCGACCAGCACCCGCCGGGAGCGGGCGATCTGCCAGTGCCGCTGGGGCCGCCGGACGGCCCGGGCCACATTGGAGATGGCGTCGTCGGCGGGGCTGAAGACGGCCTTCTCGCCCTGCCGGCGGAGGACCTGCAGGAACTCGCGGGTGACCAGGTAGTCCTCGAGACGGTCGACCACAGCGAGCGGCGAGCCGGGGACGACCCGGGTGCCGACCACCGCCGGCGGCCCGAACCACCGGTCCACCCACCCGCCCTCGCCGCGGTGGCGGGGCAGCTCGTAGAGCGCCTGGCGGACGTGACGTCCGGGGAGCCCGAGCTCATCGGCGATGCGGAGGACCTCGGCCTCCGAGAGTCGCTCATCGGCGTCGGCCTCCTCGGTGTACAGCTCCGCGGCCCGGCGGATGACCAGCTGCAGGTCCTCGCGGCTGATCCCCGGCGGGGCTCCCTCCCCCGGCCGATCGTCGGGTCGGTCTCCGCCCCCGGACGACGTACCGGGAGACGTCCCGGGAGCGGCGGGTTCGTCAGTCACGGGTCAGCCTACGGCTCTTCCTCGGGCTCGGGCGGCGCGCCGGGCTCCCACTCCTCGTCTCGGTGGGCGGGCTCGGGCTGCTGCGCGCCTTCGCCGAGCTCGAGGCGGGAACCGGGCAGGCTCGCGGGTCCCTCGTCGCCGGTCTCACCCAGCGCTTCGGACGTCGCCTCGTCGCCGTCGCCCTCGGCCAGGTCACCGGAGAGGGAGTCGACGGCCTCGGCGGCCCTCTCGATCATGGGCCGGAAGAGGTCGATGGGGATCGGGAAGAGCGTGGTCGAGTTGTTCTCCGCCGCGATCTCCGTGACCGTCTGGAGGAACCGGAGCGAGATGGAGGCCGGCTCCCGGGACATGACGCCCGCCGCCTGGGCCAGCTTCTTCGACGCCTGCAGCTCGCCCTCGGCGTTGATGACCTTCGCCCGGCGCTCCCGCTCGGCCTCGGCCTGTCGGGCCATGGCCCGCTTCATCTCCTGCGGCAGGTCGATATCCTTGACCTCGACGGCCGAGACATCGATCCCCCACGCGTCGGTGCCTTCGTCGATGTGGTCCCGGAGGATCCTGTTGACCCGATCGCGTTCGGCCAGGAGCTCGTCAAGCTCGGCCTGACCCACCACGCTCCGGAGCGTGGTCTGGGCCAGCTGGCTCGTGGCGAAGAGGTAGTCCTCGATCTCCACGATCGCCTTGACCGGGTCGCTGACCCGGAAGTAGACCACGGCGTTCACCTTGACCGAGACGTTGTCCCGGGTGATGACGTCCTGGGGCGGGATGTCCATGGCCACGATCCGGAGCGAGACCTTCTCCATCCGCTCCAGACCGAACGGCCAGAGCAGGACGAAGCCGGGTCCCCGCGCCGGCTTGAGCCGTCCCAGCCGGAAGACCACGGCCCGCTCGTACTCCCGGAGGATCCGGATCATCATCATGCCGAACCCGGCGATCGCCGCGATGGCGACCAGGATGGCGGTGGGAATCATGCTGCCCCCTCAGTATCAGTCGAGTGCCTCGACGACCACGGCCATGCCCTGCCCGCCACCGATGCACGCCGAGCCCAGCCCCCAGCGCGCGCCCCTGCGCCGGAGCTCGTGGATCAGGTGCACCGTGATCCGCGCTCCCGACGCGGCCAGCGGGTGGGTCAGGGCGACAGCGCCGCCGTTCACGTTCGTCTTCTCCATGTCGAGGTCCAGCTCCTTCCGGACCGCGGCGACCTGCGGCGCGAACGCCTCGTTGACCTCGATGAGGTCCATGTCGTCGAGCGCCATCCCCGCGGCCGCCAGCGCCTTCCGGCTGGCCGGGGCCGGCCCGATCCCCATGATCTCGGGGTCCACGCCCGCCACGCCCCAGGAGACCAGCCGGGCCAGCGGCCTCAGTCCCTGCCCTTCGGCCCACTCGGCGCTGGACACGACCACGGCGGCCGCGCCGTCGCCGATCCCGCTGGCGTTGCCGGCGGTGACCAGTCCGTCCTTCTTGAAGTACGGCCGCAGCTTCGCGAGCCCTTCCATGGTCGTGTCCGGCCGGATGTGCTCGTCGTGCCGGAACTCGATCTCGCCCTTCCGGGTCTCGATGGTCATCGGGACGACCTCGGCGTCGAACCGACCCTCCTCCCATGCCCGCTTCGCCCGATGCTGGGACTCGTAGGCGATCCGGTCGGCGGCCTCCCGGTCCACGTCGTAGCGCTCGGCGAGCTTCTCGGCCGTCTGGGCCATGGACAGCCCGCACTGGGTGTCGCTGAGCGCCTGCCAGAGCGAGTCCTCGAACGCGCCGCTGGCATCGCCGAGCCGGAGCCGATCGCCGAATCGGGCGCCCCGGACCACGTGCGGCGCCTGGCTCATGGACTCGGTGCCGCCGGCCAGGCAGACGTCCGCCTGTCCCAGCAGGATCTCCTGGGCCGCGCTCACGATGGCCTGGAACCCGGACCCGCACAGCCGGTTGAGGGTCAGCGCCGGGACCTCCTCGGGGACGCCCGACCGGAGCCCGATGTGCCGGGCCAGGTAGATGGCGTCGGCCGACGTCTGCTGCGCGTTCCCGAAGATGACGTGGCCGATGACAGCCGCGTCGACGCCGGCCTCCTCGAGGGCCGACCTCGACGCCACCGTGCCGAGGTCCGTGGCCGTGTAGTCCTTGAGGGTACCGCCGAAGGTACCGAACGGGGTCCGCCGGCCGGAAAGGAAGACGATATCGCGGGTCTGGCCCTGTGTGCCCATGGGTCTCCTGGTCTGGGTCTGTCCACGTGCAGGGGAACGGTCGAGCCTAAACGTACCAAAGACGGGGGGAGATGACTACACGGGGATCGTGGATCGTGGATCGTGGACCGTGGACCGTGGATCGTGGATCGGGGATCGTGGATCGTGGATCGTGGATCGGGTCAGCCGCTCAGGTGCTCCACGAGCCAGTCGCCTACGGCGGTGGTGCCGAGGTCACCGCCGAGGTCCGGGGTGGTGGCGTCCGCGTGGAGGGCGGCGAGGACGGCGTTGTCGAGCCGGCGGGCGGCCTCCTGGTGGCCCAGGTGCCGGAGCATGAGGGCCGCGGTCAGCACCGCCGCGAACGGGTTGGCCCGGTCGGTCCCCGCCAGGTCGGGCGCCGAGCCGTGGACGGGCTCGAAGAGTCCGATCCGGCCCGGGTGCAGGTTCGCGGACGGGGCCATGCCGAGCCCGCCGACGAGCCCGGCGGCGAGGTCGCTGAGGATATCGCCGAAGAGGTTGGACGTGACGATCACCTGGTAGCGCTCGGGTCGCAGGACCAGGTCCATGGCGAGGGCGTCGACGTACATGGCGTCCCGGTCAACGCCGGGGAACGACCGGCCCACCTCATCGAACACCTTCCGCCAGAGCTGGCCGGCGTGGCGCATGGCGTTGGCCTTGTCGGCCAGGGTGACCCTCAGGCCGTGCCCCGCGGCGTGCTCGAAAGCGGCCCGGACGATCCGGTCCACGCCCTTCCGGGTGTTGATGTCCTCCTCGACGGCCACCTCGTCGGGCGTGTCGGCCTTGAACACGCCGCCCATGCCCGCGTATGCACCCTCGGTGTTCTCCCGGAACACCACCAGCTCGAGCGTCTCGGGGGTGGCGCGCCGGAGTGGCGAGTCGCCGGTCCGCAGCAGCCGGATCGGCCGCAGGTTCACGTACAGGTCAAGCCGGAACCGCAGCCCCAGCAGGATGTCCCGGGCGTGCTCGCTGCCCGGCACCCGGGGATCGCCGAGGGCGCCGAGGAAGATGGCGTCGTAGTCGGAGCCGAGCTCCTGCATCTCCTCCTCCGTGATCGTCACGCCGGTCTCGAGGTAGCGGTCGGCCCCGAGAGCCCACTCCACGAGCTCCAGCCCGAGACCGTGGGCATCGTCCACCGCGCGAAGCGTCCGTACCGCCTGCGCGGTCACCTCCGTACCGATCCCGTCGCCGGGAATGATCGCGATCCTGGTCATGGAGCCGTGGTGAAAGAAAACGCCGGGACGCCGATCACGGCGCCCCGGCGCGTTGCTGGTTCCGCCCGGTCGATCAGCTGCCGAGCGTCAGGATGTACGCTCCCAGCGCGTTGACCTGCGCGTCGGACAGGTTGGCGCCACCCATCGGCGGCATCGGGCCGGGGTGCTCCACCGGCTGCGGCACACCGGACTTGATGAGCGCGACGATCTCGTCGTAGTTGCGGCCGGAGACGTTGAGCCACTGGTCGTCCGTGAGGTCCGGCGCCAGCTGCGTCCCGGTGGCGTCCGGCCCGTGGCAGACGTGGCAGCCGCCCTGCCCCGTGAAGAGCTGGTCGCCCTGGTTGACCATCTCCATGGTCACGCCCTCGGGCAGGTCGACGGAGTCCTGCATCGTCTCACCGCCGGCCTCTTCCGCCATCTCCGCGGCGGCGGGCTCCTGGTCCATGCCCGGGTCCATGCTCTCGGTGTCGTCGGCCGCCTGGTCGCCACCGCCGCACGCGACGGCGAACGCCGTCAGTCCGGCAACGGCCATCGCCTGCCAGCTGCTGTTCCGCATAATGACTGCTCCTCGTTTCGAATACTCGACCCCGGGCCCCACCTCGATCCGGCCGGGCCCGGTGCTGCGCGTCTCCTGGAATGGTGTCCGCGAACATAGTCAGGGGCGACAGCCCCAGTCAATCCGCGGTACGACGTCCGCAATCGCAGGGCCCGGGCCGCAGAGTCCCCCCGCTCAGCGCCTCACTTCGGTGCCACAGTTGACACAGTACTTCCAGCCCTCCTCCAGGACTGCGTCGCACCGCGGGCACGGGTTCAGTCGCTGGTCGGCACCACAGTACGGACAGAACCGGACCCGCCGGCGCTCCGGCAGCGGCTCGCTGCAGAACGAGCACGCCCGGCCGGCCAGGCTCCGACGGCGGTCCTCCGCCTCCTCGGGAGGCTCGTCGGTGTGGAGGCGGAGGGGAGCCCGCTCCGGCGCGGCGCTGCTGTGATGCGCGGGCCCCGGCCCCGGCCCCGGCCGCCGGCGCTCCGACCTCCCCGGTCCGGGCCCGGCGGGCCCGCCGGGCCGCTCCTTGTCGCTCGACGCCTCCGACGGCTCCGACGCCTCCGACAGCCCAGGCTCTTCCGGCTCTTCCGGCTCCTCCGGCGAGTGCGGCCGATCGGGCAGCTCCACCCACACCCGGGAGCCGGAGAACCGTCGGTACGCGCCGACGTCCGGGTACGGCGAGTCGAGCTCCCTGCGGAGCTCGTCCCTCGCGTCGGCCGGCTCGAGCCGGACACCGTGGTGCTCCCCGGCCAGGAGGCGGAGGAGGGCGTGCTCGTAGTCGGCGTTCAGCTCCACGCCCAGCCGGGACCGCACGGCCCGGTACGGGATGAGGTCGTCGTACAGGTCGGCCACCTTCACGGGCTCACCCGCGGGGTGGTCACGGCGCCGGAGCGCTTCGACCAGCGCCCGGTACAGCCGTGTCACCACCTCATCCGTCATGGGACCGTCGAGCTATCGTTCGATGGTCAGGAGCCCGGCTCGTGCGTTCGCCAGCAGGAACCCCTCCGCGTCATCGGCGGGGACGCCGACGCCGATACGGACCCGGGCGTCCTCCGCCCACCGCCTCATGAACTGGTCGACGCTCTCACCCGCGCGTCCGGCTTCGTCCCGGAGCTGGCGCACGATCTCGAGCCAGGAGCCCTCCAGCACCGTACCATCGTGGAGCCGCACCAGGTGTATGTCGGGGGCCGTCCCGGCTCCAGGCGCCGCGTCGGCGCCGGAAGGCAGCCACGCGGCCGGGTCGATCTCCAGCGCGGCGATCTCGATCTCGGCCAGCAGCTCGTCGATGGGGTCCGTGTCCTGCTCCAGCTCCTCGAGCCGGTCGTGCCAGATCATCAGCTCCGGGTCCGCGGCCGCCAGACCGCCCACCGACCTCTTCAGCTCGATCAGCCGCCAGACGGCCAGCACGTCCCAGTGCTCGGCGGGGTTCAGCGCGGCGAACCCCTCGAGCGCACCGTGCCAGTCGCCGGCGTCGTACAGGATGTGGCCGAGGTAGACCCGGGCCTCGAGGTGGTCGGGATTCAGGCTGACCGCCGTCTCCAGGCGGTTCACGGCGGCCTCATCGTGGCCGAGCCGGTGCAGCGTGAACCCGAGGGCCGCGACCAGCTCGGCATCGGCGGGGTTCGACCGCGCCCCGGCCTCGAAGCAGGAGCGGGCCTCGTCGAACCGGCCCTCCCGGTAGAGCGCCCGCCCCATGGCGAGCAGCAGCTCCGGGTCGTCCCCGGCCGGGCCGCTCCGCACGTGATCGAAGAGGGACGCGGCCTCCTCGTGGCGGCCGAACCGCATCAGCGTCTCGCCGAGCCCGACCCGGGCGTCATCGTCCTCGGGATCGAGGACGAGCGCCTTCTCGAAGGCATGCCGGGCCCAGGCGAACTCTTCCCGGGCGAGCCGGGTGTAGCCGAGACCGACATGCAGCTCGACGGCGTGGGGGTAGAGGTGGAGTCCTTCCTTCAGCGTTTCGAGTGCTGCTTCGTAGTCACCGCGGTCATACTGCTTGTGCGCACGTTCATCATACTCCTCAGAGCTGAGGAACGGTGTGAGCATAAGCGGCGCCTCCAGGTCCAGTGGGTATGGACGGATCGGGATGTCGGAAGGACCGCCTCGGCGGTCGTTTCAATGTAATCGGTGCCGGATGCGCCTGCTACCCCCGCGCGGGCGCAGGCGGGCCCGCCGGAAGGGGCCGGCGCGCAGCCGGCGTTCGGTCTTCCGTCAGCGCTCGTACAGATACGCGCTGTCGCGGATCTCCGCGATCTCGCCCCTGGCCACCGCGTACCGGCTCGGCCAGATCGCGGCGGCCCCGTACTCGCCGGTCCTGGTCACCACGTAGTAGTTGACGTTGAAGGCCGGGCGCCCGTCCTCGTCCTGGAGCCGGGGCTGGGCCTCGGTGAACCGGACGATCCGCCGGAGCGCCTCCAGCGCCGCGTCGGTGGGACGCATCCCCTGCCGCAGCATCTCCACCACGGTGTGGCTGCCCAGTGTCTTGATCACCGCCTCGCCGCGTCCCGTGGAGCCGGCCGCGCCGACATCGTTGTCGACATAGAGCCCGGCGCCGATCAGCGGCGAGTCGCCCACCCGGCCCGGGATCTTCCACGCCAGCCCGCTCGTGGTGGTCACCCCGGAGAGGTTCCCGTCGGCGTCCACCGCGTTGCAGTTGATGGTCCCCCACGGCCGGACTCCGTCATACGACTCGAGCACCGCCCCGCCGAGTGTGTCCCCGCCGGCCTCGCGGCTCTCGCCCTCGTGACCCCGCACCGGCGTGGTGAGGTTCTCGAGGAAGTCCGACGCGCCGAGCCCGGTCTCGGCGCCGCCGAGCCAGTCGTCCCGGTCGGAGAGCGAGGCTTTCCACCGCAGCCAGCGGGCGCGGGAGGCGGGGGTGAGGAGCGTGTCGTGGATCTCGAAGCCCATCTGCCGGGCGAACTGCCGGGCACCGGCGCCCACGAGCAGGACGTGGTCGGTGTGACGCATGACCGCCACGGCCACCCGGGACGGCGTCTTGACGCCCTCGAGAGCGGCCACCGCCCCGGCGCCGCGCGACGGGCCGTGCATGACCGAGGAGTCCAGCTGGACGACGCCCTCCTCGTTGGGCAGCCCGCCGTACCCGACGCTCATGTCCTCCGGGTCCAGCTCCACGAGGTTGACGCCCTCGACCACGGCCTCCAGCGTGTCGCCGCCGCTCCGGATGGTCTCCACGGCGTGGCGGACGGCGTGACGGCCGTTGGCGCTGGCCACGGCCACGGGCTCGACGGCCCGGGTGCGGACGTACGGCGCGCCCTCCAGCGTTCGGGGCACGGAGCCGAGCGCGGCGGCGCCGAAGCCGGCGCCGGCAGCGCGGATGAAGTCGCGTCTGGATGTCATGGGATCCTGTGTCGGTACGGGGTCGGTGCGGGCGGAGCCCTGTGCCCGGGCGAAGGTAGGATCGGTCCCGGGCGGATGCCAGCGCGGCCCGCGACCGCCGATGGCGCGGTGGGTTCAGCGGCCGACGGCCCGGAGCCCGAACCGGTCCATCTTGTCGTACAGCGCCGCCCGCGAGATGCCCAGGATCCGGGCGGCCTGCGAGCGATTCCCCTCCGTGCGCTCCAGCACCCGGGCCACATGGCGGCGCTCCACCGCTTCCAGCGAGAGCGGCTCGCCGGGCTCGTCCAGAGCTCCGTCGGTCCGCATCTCCGCGGGGAGGTGCTCCGTCCGGATCTCATCGGCCTCGGCGGCCAGGATCAGGATCCGCTCGAGCACATTGCGCATCTCCCGGATGTTGCCGGGCCACGCGTACCGGACCAGGAGCGCGAGCGCCTCATCGCTCAGTGTGTCGGGCCCGCTGTGGATGGTGCGCCGGAGGTCATCGAGCAGCCGGCGGGCCAGCCAGGCGACGTCGTCGCGGCTGCGCTTCCGGAGCGGTGGCAGCTCGAGGGGCAGCACGTTGAGCCGGTAGTAGAGGTCCTCCCGGAACCCGCCCGCCCGCACCCGGTCCTCCAGGTCCCGGTTCGTGGCCGCGATGAGGCGGACATCGACGGTGATCTCCTTCGTGCCGCCGAGCCGGCGGAACGTCCGGCTCTCCAGCACCTTCAGGAGCTTCGGCTGCAGCTCCGGCGCGAGGTCGCCGACCTCATCGAGGAAGACGGTGCCGCCGCTGGCCACTTCGAACAGCCCTTCCTTGCGGTCCTTCGCGTCGGTGAACGCGCCCTTCTCGTGACCGAAGAGCTCGGAGTCGAGGAAGGTGGCGCTCAGCCCGCCGCAGTTGACCTCGACGAAGGGACGGCCCCGGCGGTCCGACCGGTCGTGGATCCGGCGGGCAACCCAGCCCTTCCCCGTCCCCGTCTCGCCCTGGAGCAGGACCGTCCCGTCGCCGGCGGCCATCCGCTCGATCCGTTCGGTGATGGCCCGCATCGCGGGCGATGGGCCCAGGCCGCCGGTCTCGGGCGCCGCCCCATCCTCCGCGTCCCGGAACCGGCGGCGGAGCTCGATCCGCTCCTCCTGCCCTTCGATGACCGCGGCCAGATGATCCAGCTCGAACGGCTTGGTCAGGAAGTTCTCGGCTCCCAGACGCATGGCCTCCACGGCCGTCTCGATGTCCCCGTGCCCGGTGAGCATGATGACCCGGGCCTCGTCGTCCAGGTCCCGGAGCCGGCGCAGCACCGGGAGCCCGTTCATGTCCGGCAGCTCCAGGTCCAGGAGCACGAGGTCGGGACGCTCGGCCGCGTAGTGGTCGATCGCGCGAGCCCCCGTGGCCGCTCTCAGGACCGACCAGGCCCGCTTCTCGAAGAACCGGGCGAGGACGGTGAGGAGGCCGCCGTCGTCGTCGACCAGGAGCACGGACCGGGGCATCACCGGGCCGCCCTCGCCGCTGCCGGCACGGCGCTGAACACGGCGACCGCCACGGCCGGCTGGTCGTCCACGACGAGGGCCGGGCCGATGGCCGATGCCGTCTCGCCGAGGGTCTCCGGCGGCTTCTGTTCCGTGCTCGTCTCCATTGCCTCTCGCCTCCCATCCTATTGTCGGCGGGGCGGGGACGGGCTTTAGAGGGTGCGTCGGGAGGGCACACATGCACAAACGCCGGCCCACGGAGTGGTGCCGGCGTCCGCTACTGCTGCTGTGGAGGGAGGCCGATCAGGCCGTGGCCCCTTCCTTCCACTCCGAGGAGGCGGTGTTGCCCTTGCCGTGCCGGATCACCGGCCGGCAGTACCGCATCCCGAGCTGCTCGAGCTGCTTCAGCTCCGCGTTCGACAGCGCGGGGTACCGCTCCTCGATGAACTGGAGCGTGTCGTCCATCCACTCCTTCTGCTGGTCGTCCGTCGCCTCGAGCACACCACACCGGTTGATGTGGCTGAAGAGCTCGTCGCGCGCCTTGTCCAGCGTCGTACGTTCGTGCTTGCCCAAATGTCCCTCCCTATACTCTCTATGAATCGAAGTTGTCGTCGGCCCACCGCACCGTACACTGGACGGAAAGAATGGTGCCAGCCGCAGAATGTAGATACCCGGTGCAATGATGCAAATACCCGAACCGCTCCGTGACCCCGTCCGCCTCGAGATCTACCGCCACCTGCTCTCGGCGCTGGCGGAGGAGATGGGCGCGACGCTGCGACGCTCGGCGTACTCCCCGAACATCAAGGAGCGCCGCGACTACTCGTGCGCTCTGTTCGATGCCGCCGGCGAGCCCGTGGCCATGGGCGACCACATGCCGGTGCACCTCGGGGCCATGCCCATGAGCGTCCGGGCCGCCCTCGACGCCCTCGGCCCGCTGGCGCCCGGCGATGTGGCGGCGCTGAACGACCCGTTCCACGGCGGGACCCACCTCCCGGACATCACGCTGGTCGCGCCCGTCTACATCGGCGACGACGGGGGCGGTGACGATTCCGGCGGGACCGCCGCCGGCACGGCCGGATCCGGGGCCGGCGAGCCCGTCCCCCTGGCCTACGTGGCCGCCCGGGCGCACCACGCGGATGTGGGCGGCATGGCCGCCGGCTCCATGCCGCTGGCGACGGAGATCTACCAGGAGGGGCTCCGGATCCCGCCGGTCCGGCTGATGGCCGGCGGCCGGCGGGTCGACGACGTGTGGCGCATGCTCCTGGCCAATGTCCGCACACCCGGCGAGCGGGAGGGCGACCTGGACGCGCAGCTCGCCGCGCTGGTGGCGGGGCGTCGTCGCCTGGAGGAGCTGGTAGAGCGGCGGGGCGCCGACGAGCTGCGGGCCGCCATGGCCGGGCTCCTGGAGTACGCCGACCGGGTGCTCCGGGCCGGGATCGACCGGATCCCCGACGGCACCTACGAGGCCGAGGACGCCATGGAGGACGACGGCGTGGGGGACGACCCGGTCCCGGAGCCCCTCCCGATCCGGGTCCGGCTCACCGTCTCCGGCGACACGGTGGAGGCCGACTTCACCGGCACCGCGCCCCAGGCCCGGGGCGGGATCAACGCCGTGGAGGCGATCACGGCCTCGGCCACGCGGTACGCGCTCCGGGTGGTGGTCGAGCGGCTCCTCGACCAGCCGCTCCCCGCCGGCGGCGGCGCCATGCACGCCCTCACCCTGACCGTGCCACCGGGCACGCTGGTGAGCGCCCGGCCCCCGGCCAGCGTGGCGGGCGGCAACGTGGAGACGTCGCAGCGGATCACCGACGTACTGCTCCTGGCGCTCGCGCAGGCGGTGCCGGAGATCGCCGCCGCCCAGAGCCAGGGCACCATGAACAACCTGACCGTCGGCGGGATCGACCCGCGCACGGGCGAGCCGTTCGCATACTACGAGACCATGGCCGGCGGGATGGGCGGCGGTGCCGATGGTCCCGGCCTCTCCGGCGTCCACGTCCACATGACGAACTCGCTGAACACGCCCGTGGAGGCACTGGAGCACGCGTACCCGTTCCGGGTGCGACGGTACGCGATCCGTCGGGGCACGGGTGGCGCGGGGCGGCACCCGGGCGGCGACGGACTCCGCCGCGACCTCGAGCTCCGGGCCGACGGCGATGTCAGCCTGCTCTCCGAGCGCCGGAAGGTGGCACCACGGGGGCTCGCCGGCGGTGACGACGGCGCTCCCGGCCGGAACGTGCTGATCCGCGACGGCGAGGAGCGGACGCTGCCCTCCAAGACGACGCTGTCCGTCCGGGCCGGGGATATCCTCAGCATCCGGAGCCCGGGCGGCGGTGGCTGGGGCTGAGGGGGGATCCGACTGCGGGGTGAGGCTCGGTTCGCGGGATGATCTTCGTTACCGCCGGGGCCGGGTTCGCGGCGTGAGGGGAGCTGACTGCGCGGCGGGGCAGAGATCGCGGGGTGGTCCACGGTACCGGCAGAGCGGTGTTCGCGGCGGTGAGGGAGGAGTGGAGGGGTGGGCGGGGCCGCCGGGCGTTCGGGGGCGGGGTCCCCTGAAGGGCTCGAGGGGGCGGGAGCGACGGTGCCGGGACGATCCGTGCAGGGACGATCCGTGCCGGGACGATCCCCCAAGGGTCGCGCGCTCGCATGAGGCATGGGGGATCGTGAGCACAATGTGTCGTCGATCGCCCGGATGTCCCGGACCCATCGTCACGCGCGGGGATTCGTGAACGGGCCTCGTATTCGAATCCCCGTGGATCGCGCCAGAGCGGTATCCGTGGTGGATCGTCCCGAAGAATGCGGCGCCTGAGATGGCCGCCCGCCCCGGCGCCCCGGCCGGGGCCTGCTTACGATGCGTCGACCTTCAGGACAACGACCTCAGCAGCGAGTCGACCGGCGCGGAGGCCGCTCACCCGCCGGCCAGGATCTCCTCGAAGAGCCCGACGGCCCGCGGGTCGTCGAATTCGGCGAGCCAGAAGAGCGCCCGGCCGACGACCAGCGGGTCGTCCATGGTCCGGACCACATCGACGAGCATGGGTATGGCCTGGTCGTCCGGGAGCTGGGAGATGGCGAAGACCGCGGCCTCCCGGATCCGGTCGTCCTCAGTCCGGTCGCGGACGATCCCGCCGAGCTCGGCGACCGCCTCCCGGGCCGCCCTTCGCCCGAGCCAGTGGAGCGCGGCTTCCCGGACCCGCGACGGCAGCGACCGGTCCCGGACCATGGCGAGCAGCCCGGGCCAGATCTCTGCGTCGGCGGCGATTGCGGCGGCCAGGATCAGGTCCCGGGCGGCACGGCGATCCGAGCGTCGGGCCGCGTCGAGGAGGAAGTCGGCGGCCTCCTGGCCGGCGACGAACCCCAGCTGGCGGGGCGCGCCGGGTCCGCGCTCTGCCCCGGCGCCGCGGCCACCGGCCGTCCCCCCGCGGGCGTCGTCCCTTTCCCTTCCGGATCCGCCGACGGTGAGCCCCACATCCGTCCAGCCGCCATCGCCGGCGGGGCGCATCCGGATCCGGACATCACCGGACCGGCACGGCGGGTCACCGTCGCGCGACGACCGCCAGTCCGCGTGGGACACGCGGCCGGCGACGAACATGGTGGAGCCGTCGGGCTCCCGGATCAGGACCCCGTCGCCCGTGCCGCAGACGTTGGACGCCGCGCGGTAGGCCAGCTCGACGAGGCCGTCGGCCGCGCGGGCGATCTCCGCCAGCGTCTGGCCGCCCGCTGTCGACGCGGCCCCGGCGGTCGCCAGGGCCACGCCGATCCAGCGGAGACGGTGCGGGACCGTCGAGGCGACGGACGCGGTGGCCATCGGTTCAGCCCCCACCGCCGGGGTTGGCGAGGATGTCCATCAGGACATCGGCGGCGCGCTCGTCGTTGGAGTTGCCGAGCCAGAAGATCGCCCGGCTCCGCAGCTCCGGGTCGGTCTCGGTCCGGGCGATCTCGATGAGCCGGTCGATGGCGCCGGGCTCTCCGCTCTCGGAGAGGCCGAAGATGATCCGCTCCTTCAGCTTCCTGCCGTCCACCCGCCCGTAGAGCTGGCCCAGCTGCTGGGCGGAGATCCCGGCCTCGGCCGCCCAGAAGATCGCGCGGCTGCGGAGCTCGTCGCTCACGCTCCCGTCCTCGGCCACGCCCATCAGCCACCGGGCGTCCTCGGACCGCTCCGTCTGGCCCACCGCGAACAGGATCTGCTCGGCCAGGTCCTCGTTCTCCACCCGCCCGAACATCTGCTTCAGGACGTCCACGTCCTCGGCGGTGCCCTCCTCGGCGAGCCAGAAGACGGCGCGGCTGCGGAGGCGGCTCGGCATGCCTTCATCGCGAACCACCCGGCGCACGACCTCCATGGCCCGGGGGCTGTCGTGCTGCGACAGGGCGAAGATCGCACGCTCCCGGAGGAGCTCGTCGTCCGACTCGAAGACGAACCGGGAGAGGGCGTCCACAGCCCGCGCATCGTCCACCTCGCTCAGCCAGAAGACGGCCTGACGACGCACCTCGATGTCCGGGTCATCGTTGGCGGCGTCGAGGAGGAGGTCCACCGTCCCGGGGCCGCCCTTGTCGGCGATCAGGAAGACGGCCCGGCGTCGGAGCACCACGCTGCACGGGTCCCGCCGCTCCATGACCTGTCGGAGGACCGGGAGCGCCCGCTCGCTCCGCATGTGGATCAGCGCGTTCAGCGCCGCCAGCTGCGTCTCGGCCTCTTCCCTGCACTCCTGCGGCAGGTCGTCCGTTCGGGTGCTGCCCATGGCCGCGCCGATCATGGCGCCCTGCTCGGCGGCCATGGCGGCCGCCCGGGCGATCTCGCCGCTCTGGGCCGCGATCTCACCGGCCATCCCTTCCATGGCGCGGGCGACCTCGGCACCGATGGCCGCGCCCATCCCCGCCATCTCGTTCGTTGCGGCGACAATGGCCCGGGCCGCGCTCTCGTCGCCCCGGCGGGCCAGCAGCCCCCGGATCCGGGTGGCCAGCGACTGGGCATCGCCTTCGGTCCGGGTCGACGCCTCGGGATAGAGGTCCGCCTGCCGCTCCAGGCGGTCCAGCGCCTCCTCGAGCTCCTCGGGGTCATCGAGCCGGTACCGGTTGAACGCCTCCCAGTACAGCGCATTGGGCGCGTACGTCGACTCGGGGTAGTCCCGCCAGATCCGCTCGAAGAGGTCGGCCGCCCGCTCGTGGCTCCGCCGACTCATGGCGTCCCGGGCCGCACGGTACAGCGAGTCGGCCGGGTCCTGCTGGCTCCACGCCTCCGGCGCCTCCGAGGCCGGCGCGTCCAGAGCCGGCGCGTCCCACGCCCGGGCGCTCTGGTCGGCACGGGCTCCCGCGGGAACCAGAAGCAGCGTGATCAGTGCTACGATGATCTTCCTCATGGCTATGACTCCTTACAGCGAATATTCAGCGGGGGCCGCGGCCGTCCGCAGCTTGGGCAGCAGCTGCTGCTGCCGGATCCCCTCTTCGATCAGCTCCTGGTCTCCGTCCGGGCCGGTGTTCGCGATCTGGACCAGCACCAGCTCCAGGTCCTCGAGCAGCCTCGCCAGCTCCGGGTCCTCCGCCGCCCGCGAGTCGAGCAGCATCCGCGTGGTGGCCAGGAGATCGCGGGCCCACCGGGCCGCGGCCGCCCTGTCCTCCGTCCCCTCCGACGCCTGAAAGAGCGTGAGCATCGCCTCCGCATCGCCCATGTGCTCCGCCGCCGCCAGCCGGACCGACATGGATGGGGATCGGTCCCGCGCGGCCGCCGCCGGCGCCTCCGTCGGCACCGGTGGACGCGTCAGCCGCCCCAGCCCGAAGCCCACGGCCAGCATGGCGGCCGTCGCGAGCCCCACTGCCCACGGCGTCCATCGTCCAGCCCGGTCACGGGACCGCGCGCGCCTCGCCGCGAGCTCGTCCGTGGCCGGACCGGCCTCCCGGGCACCGGGCAGCTCCGTCCGGATCACCGCCCACATCTCCTCCCGGGGGGTCTCCGGCGGCTCGTTGTAGTCCGTCGCGGCCTCGATCATCCGCTCCAGCTCCTCCGGCTTCATACCGCGTACTCCTCCGCGAAATCCGACAGCTCCTCGCGAAGCATCCGCCGCGCCCGGTGCAGCCGGGCCTTGGAGGTGCCCGTGGCGACCTCCAGCGACGTGCCGATCTCGTCGTGTGTGTAGCCCTCGACATCGTGCATCACGAACACCATCCGGTAGATCTCGGGCAGGCCGTCGATGGCCGCGTGGAGCCGCTCCTTCAGGTCCGGCTCGGCCCGGGACCTCAGGGCCGCGACCGGCATGGCCGGCACCTTGTCCATCTCCACCTCCCGCTCCCGTGTCCGCTTCACCTTCCGCAGTCCGTTCAGTGTCACCGACTTCGTGATCGAGTAGAGCCACGTGCTGAACGCCGCGTCGCCGCGGAACTGGTCCAGCCGACCGAACGCCCGGATGAACGATTCCTGGGTGAACTCCCGGGCCAGGTCCTCGTCGCCCGCCATGCGGTAGCACAGCCGGTAGACCCGGTCCACGTGCATGTCGTAGAGCTCCCGTGCCGCGGCCTCATGGCCGTCGAGCACCCGCTCGATCAGTGCTTGCTCGCTCAATCGACGTCTCGTTGAACGGTTCCGTCCTTCACTCAACCCTTGGGACACACGCCCCCGCCGGAGGGTTGCGTCCACGTTAACCCCCACCCCTTCCCGTGCCCATGCCTTCGCCCCGCCCCGGTCCCTCGCCCGTGCCCGGCGCGCAACTTGCTCCACGGGGGTTGATGACTGTGGCACCCCGACTGGACAGACCGGCGGGACCGGGCACGGGCCCGGCCGCCCACACGGCATCAACGACGACGGAGGCTCCTATGACGCAGACGACCGCAAGCTACGCCCTCTCCCGGACCGTGGACCTCTCCTTCGAAGAGGCCGACAGGCGGGTGCGCGACGCGCTCCAGGAGGAGGGCTTCGGCGTGCTCACCGAGATCGATGTGAAGGCGACGCTGAAGAAGAAGCTCGACGTGGAGTTCCCGAAGTACGAGATCCTCGGGGCGTGCAACCCGCCGCTGGCCCACCAGGCGCTGCAGCGGGAGGCCGACATCGGGCTCCTGCTCCCGTGCAACGTGGTCGTCCGGGAGACCGACGACGGACGGACGGTGGTCGAGGCCCTCGACCCGGTCCAGCAGCTGAGCGTGGCGGACAACCCGGAGCTGCCCGAGCTGGCCAACGAGGTCCGCGAGCGGATGGAGCGGGTGATCGCGGCCGTCTGAAGGAGGGGACGCCAGGGAGAGGCGTTAGCGACGGGGGGCTCACCAGGGGCCACCCGCCAGGTTCACGCGAAGACGCGAAGGGAACAGCCGACGCGAAGCGGGCAGGGCAGCGTTCGCGGCGGAGATGGAAGCCACCGGGGTGAGCAGGGGAACTTGAGTTCGTTTTGATCCGGTGGCATTCGCTGATGCCGAAAAAGGGCGCCGCCGGTATTTTGCCGGCGGCGCCCTTTTCTTCATCTGCCGCAAACCTGACGCGATGCCGCGATCGGCACACGTCAGCCGGACAGCTATGTCAGCGAATTGACCTGCGTCGGCTATGCGCCGATGAGGCGATCGCTTGCCCGTGTCAGGTTGCGGACAGTACTAGGACTTACAGACAAGGATCACCTCCTGTTGCAGGGAAAAATCGGGCTTTGGCACCAGCGGGATTCTCTCCCGCGGTCCATCGGCGACGCCTCCTTGGACCCCGCCTCCGGCCCAGTCGCCTTCCCGGCGACGGCACAAACGTAATGGGAGACATCTTTCAACACAAGGATATGTCTGAATCGCGATTCCCCGCCAGCGCTCAGCCGTCCAGCTCGGCCCGCTCGAACCGGTCCCACGGGACCAGGACCAGCGTGCCGTCGGAGCGCTCCACGTAGAGCCCCTTGTTGTCCTCGTCCACGTCGTTCGAGTCGCCGAGCTCGAAAGTCCGGCCATCCTCCAGCGTCACCCGCGAGTGGTCGTAGCCGACCCGCTCGATGCTGCGGATGGCGCCGAACTCGATGTCCAGGCTGACGCCGTCCCGGATCTCGCCGTCCAGCATCTCCCAGGTGTACTCCTCGTCGTTGTCCCACCGGATCGCGCCCGTATGCGACTCGCCGCCCCGGGCGTAGACCGTGCCCGTGATCCGGTGGCCGCCATCGAACACACCGAGCTCGACCTGCTCCGGCGGGGACTCGAAGTCGACCCGCTCCAGCTCGTCCCACTCCACCCGGACCTCACCCAGCGCCGGGTCGGCCACCATGATGTCACGGTTGTCGTCATCGACGTCGTTGGAGCCGCGCAGCACCTGCTCATCGCCGTTCACGAGCGTGACCCGCGCCGCGCTCGAGCTGTACCGCTCGATGGACCGGATCCGCTCGAACGGGATCTCGTAGTCCCGGTCATTCTCCTCACCGTCCAGGATGTCGGTGGTGAAGATCTCGTCCATGTCCCACGCGATGTAGCCCGTGAATCGATCCCCGTCCCGGGTCTCCAGCGTGCCGTACAGACGATCGCCCCACCGGCTCGGGGTCGACGGGCCGCTCATGAAGTCGATGACATCGATGTCACGCCAGTCGAGCTCGACCTGCCCGCCCCGCGGGTCCTCCACCAGGATCCCGTCCACCGACGAGCCGACATCGCCGCCGCCGTCGAACTCGATCTCCTCCCCGGACTTCAGCACCAGACGCACATCGTTCGACCCCACGGCCTCCAGCGTGCTGATGTGGCCGAACCGGATCCCGGACTGGGCCGATGAGCCGATCTCCGCCTCGTCGCCCTCCCAGCTGATGCCGATCCCGAAGATCTCGATCCGGTTCTCGCGGCGCTCCGGCTCCCAGCCCAAACGCTCGGCGTCCCGACGGTTCCGCTCCGGGATCCGCTTGCTCAGGCTCAGGTTGTCGAACCAGCCGCCCTCGTTCTCGTCCCACCGGATGAACCCCTCGTACGTCGAGCCATCCGTGGTCACCACCCGGCCGTAGAGCCGGCTCGGGTCCGCGTCGGCCTGGGCGCTCGCGTGCGCCGGTGCGAGCACGAACGCCGCCAACGCGAGGATGAGTGTGCTGCGCATGATGGTCCTCCTGGAAGTACACGTGCCGTCCGCACAGCCGTACGGCCGGCGCCCGTCCGGAGTTTCAGCACGCCCCTTGACAGCCCTCAACCGTGTGGTTTAACCTTTTAGTTAGTTTAACCACATGGTTAAGGAGCGGGATGACCGACCGAGACACCGAGGACCGGATCCTGGACGCGGCCCACGCGGTGTTCCTGAAGCGGGGCACGGCGGGGGCGCGGATGCAGGAGGTGGCGGACGAGGCTGGGGTGAACAAGGCGCTCCTGCACTACTACTTCCGGAGCAAGGACCAGCTGGCGCAGGCGGTCTTCCGGCGGGCGCTGCAGTCGCTGCTGCCGGAGGCGCTGGAGGTGTTGCGGTCGGAGGCGTCCATCGAAGCGAAGGTCCGGGGCATCGTGGACGTGGAGGTCGACATCCTCCGCCGGAACCCCTTCCTCCCGGGCTACCTGCTGGGCGAGCTGACGCATCACCCGGAGCGGGTGCAGGAGATCTTCGAGTCGGTGGTGGGGATGAAGCTGAGCCGGATGGGCGACGAAGTCCGCTCGACGCTCCGTCGCCAGCTGGAGTCCGCGGCGGAGGCCGGCCGCCTGCGTCGGATCGAACCGGAGGATTTCCTGATGAACCTGATCTCGCTGGCGATCTTCCCGTTCGCCGCGCAGCCGCTGCTCCGGCTGGTCCTGAGCGTCGACGAGGGCGGCTTCGACACCCTGATGGAGGAGCGCAAGGAGCGGCTCCCCGAGTTCTTCCTGAATGCGCTGCGACCATGATCACGACAACACTCACGACCATCGTCCTTCTCACCGTCGCGGCCCCGGCCCCGACGGCTGCGTACCACCCGCCTGCGTTCCACCCGGCTGCGTTCGACCCGCCCGGAGCGCAGGGGGCGCTCGTACACGTGCGCGCCGTCGAGACGCCTCTCCACACGACGCCCCCGCACGCGGTTCAGGAGCCGGACCCTTTGACGCTCCGGGAGGTGCTGGAGTCGGCGCTCCGGACGCACCCCTCGGTGGCGGGTGCGGAGGCGCGGCGGGAGGCGGCCGCGGCCTCCACGAGCGCCGCCCGAGCCGCGTGGCTTCCGACGGTGGCCGCATCGGCGCTCGCGACCCGATACCAGGAGCCGATGGTGGTGGCGCCGCTGCACGCCTTCGACCCCCAGTCGCCGCCGGCCTTCGACGAGACGCTCTACCAGGGTCACGCCACGGCGGAGTACACGCTGTTCGACGGGGGCGGACGGAGCGCCCGGATCCGCGCGGCGGCGGCGCTGGAGGCGTCGGCGGAATCCGGGGTGATGGTGGCCCGTGACGCGGTGCTGGCGGAGGCGGTGTCGTCGTACCTGTCGGCGCTGACGGCCCGGGACGTCCTCCGTGCCCACGACTGGTGGGTCACGGCGCTGGAGGAGGAGCGGGAGCGGGCCCGGCTCCTGTTCGACCAGGGGAAGACGCCGCGGCTGGCCGTGCTCCGGACGGAGGCGGCGCTGAGCCGTGCCCGGGCCCGGCGGGAGGCCGCCGCGGAGTCGCTCCGCCTCGCCCGCTACCGCCTGGGTCGGGTGTCGGGCCTCGACGACGCGCGGGTCGCCGACGCGGAGCTGACGGAGCTGGCGCTCGTGGAGCCGGCGCTCCCGGGCCGGCGCGTGCTGGTGGAGCGCGCCCTCCGGTCGGAGAACCCCGCACTGGCGAGCGCGGCGAGCCGGGAGGCGGCCACCGAGGGTCGTGCGGCGGCCGCGCGGTCGGCGTTCCTGCCCAGGATCTCCCTTTCGGGCGGGTACAGCGCCTTTGGCGCGCCGAGCGTGGACTGGACCGGCGAGTGGCAGGCCGGGGTGCAGCTGAGCTACCCGCTCTTCACAGGCGGGGCGCGCCTGGCGGAGGTCGAGCGTGCGGAGGCGGAGGCGGCCGTCGCCCGTGCCGAGCGTGGGCAGGTGGAGCAGCGGCTGGAGGACGCGGTGGACGCGGCTCTGTCGGCCTACCGGTCGGCTCGGGCCCGGGTCGCCGCGCTGGAGGCGGCGGTGGCGCAGGGCGAGGAGGTGGTGCGGATCGAGCGGCTGGCGCTGGAGTCCGGCGCCGGCGTGCAGACCGACTACCTGCGGGCCGCCGCGGAGCTGGCGGAGACCCGGTCGGCGCTGGCGGAGGCCCGGCACGCCGGAATCGAGGCGCGGGTGAGACTGGCACAGGCGATGGGAGAGCTGACGGTGGATTGGCTGGAGCAGCAGACGGAGAGAGCGGAGCCATGAAGCGACGGATCGTGGCAGCGGCGCTGGCGATCGTGGCGATCACCGCGGTGACCTGGGTGGTGCTGAGCGACGGGTCGGACGCGTCGGAGATCGACGCATCGGGCACGGTGGAAGCAACGGACGCGGACCTGGGGTTCAACGCCCCCGGCCGGATCGGCGAGATCGCCGTCCGGGAGGGCGACGAGGTCCGGCGCGGCGCGGTCCTGGCGCGGCTGGAGGCCTCGGAGCTCGAGGCCCGGAAGTCGGTGGCCGAGGCGCAGCTGGAGGCGGCCCGCGCGGCGCTGGCGGAGCTGGAGGCCGGAGCCCGGAGCGAGGAGATCGCCCAGGCCCGGGCGGCGGTCCGGGCGGCGGAGCAGCGGCGGGAGGACGCGCGCCGCGACCTGCGCCGTGCGCGGGTCCTGCAGGAGGGCGGCGCCATCAGCCAGGAGGCACTGGACAAGGCGGAGACGCAGGCCGAGGTCGCGGAGGCGTCGCTGGAGCAGGCCCGCCAGCGGCTCCGGGCGCTGGAGACGGGTCCGCGGCAGGAGCGGATCCGCGCGCAGCGGGCTGCGGTCGCGGCGGCCGAGGCGAGCGTCCGGCAGGCGGAGGCGGCGCTGGAGAACACGGTGGTGGAAGCGCCGTTCGACGGCCGGATCACCACCCGTCACCGGGACCCCGGCGAGACGGTCCAGCCGGGCCAGCCTGTGGTCACACTGCTGGACCCGGACGACCGGTGGGTCCGCATCTACGTAGCGGAGGACCGGATCGGCGCCGTCGGGATCGGCGAGCCGGCGGTCATCACGTCCGACACCTACCCCGACCGGGAGTACGACGGCCGGGTGGTCTTCATCGCCCGGGAGGCCGAGTTCACGCCCAGGAACGTCCAGACCCGGGAGGACCGGGTGAAGCTGGTCTACGCCGTCCGGGTCGAGATCACCGGCGACCCGGACTACGTCCTGAAGCCCGGCACCCCGGCCGACGTCCGGCTCGTAGGCAGAGCGACCGCGTCGTCTGCCGAGGATTCTGCTGCCGGGGATCCGGCCGCCGGGGATTCGGCCGCCGGCCCGGGCGGATCGGGCCCGGCGGGCGGCTGATGCCTGCCGCCGTCCGCGCGGAGGGGCTGACCCGCGCCTTCGGACCGCTCACCGCCGTCTCCGATCTCTCGTTCGAGATCGAGCAGGGTGAGCTCTTCGGCCTCGTGGGGCCCGATGGCGCCGGGAAGACGACAACGCTGCGGATGCTCGCCGGCGTGCTTCCGCCCACCGCCGGCGATGCCGTGGTCGCCGGCTGCTCGGTGGCTGCCGACCCCGACGCCGTCCGGCCGCACATCGCGTACATGGCGCAGCGGTTCGGTCTCTACGAAGACCTGACGGTCCGGGAGAACCTCGACTTCTACGCCGACCTCTACCGCGTCCCGAAGTCGGAGCGCCCGGCCCGCCGGCAGCGACTCTACGACTTCAGCAGCCTGGGCGAGTTCGAGGACCGGCTGGCCGGCAACCTGTCCGGCGGGATGAAGCAGAAGCTGTCGCTGTCGTGCGCGCTGATCCACCGGCCGGACATCCTGCTCCTGGACGAGCCGACGTTCGGGGTCGACCCCATCAGCCGACGGGACCTCTGGCTGATCCTCCACGAGATGGTGGCCGAGGGCGTGACGGTCATCGTCTCGACGGCGTACCTGGACGAGGCGGAGCGGTGCGACCGGGTCGTATTCCTCCATGAGGGCGAGATGCTCGCGCTGGATGATCCGGAGTCGCTGCAGCGCTCCTTGCCGGGCCGGGTGCTGGAGGTCCGGGCGGACGACCCCCGGGCGGCCCGGGACGCGCTCCGGGAGACGGACGCCGTGCGGCGGGCCACGCTCTTCGGCGACACGGTCCACGCCGTGGTGGCGGAGGACGCCGATGACCGCGCGCTGCGGCGGACGCTGACGGAGGCGGGGGTCGAGGGGGTCGACGTGCGCGCCGTCGAGGCGTCGCTGGAGGACGTGTTCATCGAGCGGGTGGCCGCCCGTGGCTGACGCGATCCGGGCCCGTGACCTGACGAAGCGGTTCGGCGACTTCACCGCCGTGGACGCCGTTTCGTTCGATGTCGGCGAGGGCGAGATCTTCGGGTTCCTGGGCCCGAACGGCGCCGGGAAGACCACCACCATCAAGATGCTGATCGGGCTCCTGTCGCCGACCTCGGGCTCGGCGGAGGTGGCGGGGCTCGACGTCGCCACGCACGGCCGGGAGCTCCGGCAGCGGATCGGGTACATGTCGCAGCGGTTCTCCCTCTACCTCGACCTGACCGTGGACGAGAACATCGAGCTCTTCTCCGGGCTCTACGGTGTGACCGGCGACCGGTACGACGAGCGGCGCGCATGGGTGCTGCGCATGGCGGGGCTCGAGGACCGGGTCGATCGCCTGACGTCGGAGCTCCCGCTCGGGTGGAAGCAGCGGCTGGCGCTCGGGTGCGCGGTGCTGCACGAGCCGCCGATCCTGCTCCTCGACGAGCCCACGTCGGGCGTGGACCCGCTGGCCCGACGCCGGTTCTGGGACCTGATCGACGAGCTGGCGGCCGGCGGCACCACGGTCCTGGTCAGCACGCACTACATGGAGGAGGCCGAGTACTGTCACCGGCTGACACTCATGAACCGGGGCCGGCTGATCGCCCTCGACGCGCCGGAAGCGCTCCGCCGGTCCGTGGAGCTGCCCCTCTACCTCGTCCGGGCGCCGGAGCCCGCGAAGGCGGTGGCGGCGCTGCAGGGCGCGGACGGTGTGCTCGAGGCCGCCATGTTCGGGCGCACGCTCCACGTCCTGACGGAGTCGGAGGACGAGGGCGCGATCCGGTCGCTGCTGGAGTCGGCGGGGCTCGAGCCGGAATCGGTGGAGCGGGCCACGCCGTCGCTGGAGGACGTCTTCGTGGCGCTGGTCCGCCGTGAGGGCGGCGCGCGGGAGGGGTGAGATGAGCCGAACGCGCCTGCTGGCCATGGCCCGCAAGGAGTGGATCCAGCTCCGTCGCGACCCCCGGAGCATGACGCTGGCGTTCGTGCTCCCCGTCCTCATGCTCCTGGTCTTCGGCTACGCCATCACGTGGGACGTGAACGACCTGGACCTGGTGGTGCTGGACCAGGACCGGACGGCCCGGAGCCGCGCGCTGATCGAGGCGTTCCAGGCGAGCGGCTACTTCACCGTGGTCGAGCGGCTGGACGCCTACGACGACGTGGAGGACGCCGTCGGCCGGGGCAACGCCGGCTCCGTGCTCGTGATCCCGCCGGACTTCACCGAGGACCTGGCCGCCGGTCGGGAGGCGCCCGTGCAGCTGCTCCTGGATGGCGCCGACGCCAACAGCGCGACCATCGCGTTCAACTACGCCGACGCCATCGTCGACCGCTGGTCCCGGGACGTGGTCCTCCGGGGCCGCGACGTCCGGGTCCCCATCACGGCCGAGGTCCGGACCTGGTACAACCCGACGCTGGAGAGCCGGAACATGATCGTGCCGGGGCTGATCGCCGTGATCATGATGACCATCGCGGCCATGCTCACGGCGCTGACCATCGCCCGCGAATGGGAGCGCGGGACGATGGAGCAGCTGGCGTCGACGCCGGCCACCAAGCTGGAGATCCTGATCGGGAAGCTGATCCCGTACGTGGCCATCGGGTTGATCGATGTCGCGCTGATCGTGCTGGCCGGACTGCTGATCTTCGGCGTGCCGTTCAAGGGCCCGGTGATCGTCTTCTTCGCCCAGACGTTCCTCTTTCTGATGGGCGCCCTCGGGCTTGGCGTCCTCATCTCGGCCGCGGCGAAGAGCCAGTTCCTGGCCACGCAGGTGGCGCTGATCGCGACACTGCTCCCCGCCATGCTGCTCAGCGGATTCCTCTTCGAGATCGAGGCCATGCCACCCGCACTGCAGGCAGTCACGTATCTGGTCCCCGCCCGGTACTACGTGGTGGTGGCCCGGGGGATCATGCTCAAGGGGGTGGGGCCCGAGGTGCTCTGGGTCCAGAGCGCGTTCATGATCGTGTTCGCCGTCGCCGGGCTCGCCCTGGCCACCCGGGTGTTCCGGAAGGAGGTGGCGTGATGAGCTGGATCCGGATCCGCCGGATGATCGCCAAGGAGCTGCGGCAGATCTTCAGGGACCCGCGCATGGGCCGGATCGTCTTCATCGCGCCGATCATCCAGCTCGTGATCTTCGGCTACGCGGTGAACACCGATATCCGGGACACGCCGATGTTCGTGGTGGACCACGATCGGACCCACGAGTCCCGACTCCTGGTGGACGCCCTCACTGCGTCCGGCTACTTCCGGGTCGCCGGCCGGTCCCAGGACCCGGCGGAGATGGCCACCGCGCTGGACCGGGGCGACGTCATCGTCGGCCTCCAGATCCCGGTGAGCTACACCGAGGACCTGGAGGGCGGCCGCGGCGCGAAGGTCCAGATCCTCACGGACGGCAGCAACTCCAACACCGCCACGGTGGTCCAGGGAAACGCGCTCCGGATCGTCCGGGACTACGCGGAGCGACGGCTCCAGGCGTCCGGCCGGTCCCTGCCGGCGGGCGTCGACCTCCGGATCCGAGCCTGGTTCAACGCCGACCTGGCGAGCCGGGTCTACAACGTGCCCGGAGTGCTCGGTGTGATCGTCCTCCTGATGGCGGGGCTGCTCACCGCGGTCTCGGTGGTGCGCGAGCGGGAGCTGGGCACCATGGAGCAGCTGCTGGTCACCCCGATGCGGCCCGCCGAGCTGATCCTCGGGAAGACGCTGCCGGTGGCGCTGATCGCGTCGGTCCAGATCATCACGGTCACCGCCGTGGCCATCTTCTGGTTCGATGTCCCGTTCCGGGGCAGCTTCCTGGCGCTGGCCGTGGCCGCCGTGATCTACATCGTGAGCGGGCTCTCGTTCGGGCTCCTGATCTCGACGCTCGCCCGGACGCTCCAGGAAGCGCTCATGGTCCTGTTCCTCTTCCTGATGCCGGCGATCCTGCTGAGCGGGTTCATGTTCCCGGTCTTCACCATGCCGGAGGTCTTCCAGGTCATCACGTACGCGAATCCGATCCGGCACTTCCTGGAGATCGTCCGGCCGGTATTCCTCAAGGGGTACGGCCTCGCCGAGCTCTGGCCGTCGTACCTGTACCTCATGGTGATCGCGGCGCTGGGGTTCATCGGGGCCCGGGCCCGGATCGAGCGGACCGGGCTCGTCGGGTGAGGCCGGGCAGTCGCTACAGGCGGTCGCGGAGCGTCCGGATCTGGGTCCGGACGGCCTCGGGCGCGGTCCCGCCGGGGACGCTGCGGCGCCCCATGGACCGGGCGGAGTCGAGGGCCGCGGCCCGGTCGACCTCGACGAGGTCCGGGGCGATGAGGCGGAGCTCCTCGTCGCTCAGCGCCTCCAGGGGAACGCCCTTCTCCTCGGCCGCCAGGACCGCCCGCCCCACCACCTCGTGGGCCTGGCGGAAGGGCATCCCGCTCTCCACCAGCGCATCGGCCAGGTCCGTGGCCATGGCGCCGGAGTCGATGCCGTCCCGACACCGTCGGACGTCGATCTCCATGGTCCGGATCGTCCCGGCCACGGCGGGCAGGACCGGGGTCAGGGTATCGAAGGCGCGGAAGAGGAGTGTCTTGTCCTCCTGCAGGTCCTTGTTGTAGCCGCTGGGCGTGCCCTTGAGGGTGGTCAGCAGCGCTGTCATGTCGCCGATCAGCGACCCGGCCTTCCCGCGGGCCAGCTCCATGCCGTCCGGGTTGCGCTTCTGCGGCAGGAGCGACGAGCCGGTGGAGAATGCGTCGCCGAGGCGGACGAAGCCGAGCGCCGGCGACGCGAACAGCACGATGTCCTCGGCCAGCCGCGACAGGTGCGTGCCCAGCAGCGCCATCACGAACAGCAGCTCGGCGGCCCAGTCCCGGTCCGCCACCGCGTCGATGCTGTTCTCCGACACGGCGGCGAACCCCAGCTCGTCACGGAGCGCCGCCCGGTCGACCGGGAACGGACAGCCGGCGATGGCGCCGGAGCCGAGGGGCAGAACGGCGACCCGGTCGAGCGTGTCGCGGAGCCGGTCCCGGTCGCGCTGCAGCGGCCACGCGTGGGACAGGAGCCAGTGGGCGGCGGAGACGGGCTGGGCGGGCTGGAGGTGCGTGAACGCCGGCATGACCGTGTCGACGTGGCGCTCCGCCCGGTCCAGCAGCGATCCCCCGAGGCCCCGGATCGCGGTGTCCAGCTCCTCCACGGCGTCCATGGCCCAGAGCCGGGTGTCGGTGGCGACCTGGTCGTTCCGGGACCGGCCGGTGTGCAGCTTCCCGGCCAGCGCGCCGACCTCATCGCCCAGGAGCCGCTCTACCAGCGTGTGGATGTCCTCGTCCGGCGCCTCCGCCCAGCGGGCCGCATCCCATTCCGCCAGCCGGGCCTCCACGGCGTCCAGCCCCTCCACCAGCGCCTCCGCCTCGCCGCGGGTCAGGACGTCGGCACCCTCCAGGGCCCGGGCCCACGCCCGGCTGCCCCTGAGGTCGTGCCGCCACAGCCGCCGGTCCACCGGCAGCGAACGGTTGAGCCGATCCAGCGAGGGGTCGGGGCCGACGGCGAACCGGCCGCCCCACAGCGTCGCCTCGTTCACGACACCGCGCCGGCGCGGCCAGCCGGGGACCGCCCGGGCCGACCGTTCGACGACGGACGCGCCACGGAAGCCGGCGCCCGGACGGGGCGAGCGTGCGTCGCGGCGGACTTCCCGTTCACGGAGGAGGCGCCCCTCCGGGCCGCCACCTTCGTGGGCAGTCCGAAGAGGCGGATGAAGCCGCCGGCATCGGCCTGATCGTACACGTCGTCCTCCTCGAAGGTGACCAGACCCTCGCTGTACAGCGACGAGGGCGCCGTCCGCCCGATGACGGCGGCGCTCCCGGCATAGAGGCGCAACTCCACGGTCCCGGTCACGGCGGCCTGGGTCACCGTCACGGCCGCGTCGATGGCCTCCCGCTCCGCGCTCCACCAGCGCCCCTCGTACACCAGGTCCGCGTACCGCGCCGCCAGCTGGTCCTTCAGCGACAGCGTGCTCCGGTCGAGCACCAGCTGCTCCAGCTCCGAATGGGTCAAATGCAGGAGCGTGCCGCCGGGCGTCTCGTAGATCCCCCGGGACTTCATGCCCACCACCCGGTCCTCGACCAGATCGACGACACCCACGCCGTGGCGACCAGCGAGCTCGTTGAGCCGCTCCAGGAGGGGCACGGGGGCCAGGACCTCACCGTCCACCGACACCGGGAGGCCGGCCTCGAAGCCGATGGCCACCACCTCCGGTTCCGTCGGAGTCTCCGTCACGGGACGGGTCATCTGCAGCAGATCCGATGGCGGCGCCAACGAGGGGTCCTCCAGCGGACCGCCCTCGTGGGAGATGTGCCAGAGGTTCCGGTCCCGGCTGTAGAGCTTCTCCGCCGTGGCCGCCACCGGGATCCCTCGCTCCGCCGCGTACTGCAGCGCATCGGTCCGGGAGCGGATGTGCCACTCCCGCCACGGGGCGATCACGTTCAGGTCCGGCGCCAGCGCTGCGTACGTCAGCTCGAACCGGAGCTGGTCGTTCCCCTTCCCCGTGCATCCGTGGACCAGCGTTGAGGCCCCGACACGACGGGCCACCTCCACCTGCTTCTTCGCGATCAGCGGACGGGCCATGGCCGTGCCCAGCAGATACTTCCGGCCGTAGACCGCGCCGGCCCGCAGCGTCGGCCACACGTAGCCCGTCAGGAACTCCTCGCGGACGTCCTCGATGCAGCAGGCGCGCGCACCGGACGCCCGCGCCTTCTGCTCCAGTCCCTCCAGCTCCGACCCCTGCCCCACGTCCACCGCCACACAGACCACGTCGAGGCCGTGCTGCTCCCGCAGCCACGGTACGATCACCGAGGTGTCCAGCCCCCCCGAGTACGCCAGTACCGCCGTCTCCGCCACGCTCCACTCCCGCGTCTCACTGTTTCGGCTCTGGAAAAATATGCGGGGCAATGCATAACCTTCCATTTCCGCGCTGGCAACCCTGCCGGGAAGGCGACGGCCGGCAGTGGAGGAATGCTCGGGCTCGGGCTCGGGCCCGGGCCCGCTGTGTCCGGGTCGGGTCAGTCGTCGCGTGCGGCGTCCTCGAGGCGGTGGCGGACGGTGTCGCGGTGGTCGGAGCTGCGGAGGATGATGAGGATGGTGTCGTCGCCGGCGATGGTGCCGAGTACCTCGTCCCATTCTTCCCGGTCGATGGCGACGGCCAGGGGCTGAGCGCCGCCGGTGAGCGTCCGGACCACGAGGAAGTGGTCGACGCCTTCGGCGCTGAGGAAGAGCGCGGGCATCAGGCGCTGGAATGCGGGGGCCGGATCACTGATGTCGGGGGGAACGGCGTATACGGGCGCCCCATCGACGCCCGCGGAGCGGATGATCCCGAGCTCCCGGATATCGCGTGAGAGCGTCGCCTGGCCGACCTCGAGCCCCTTCTCGGCCAGGAACTCCCGGAGCTGGTTCTGGGACCGGATCTCGCGCTGCTGCACGATCCGGAGGATGGCGGCGAGTCTTCGGGTCCGGTCGCTCACGGCTAGAGCCGGAACCCGCGGAGGAGCCGCTTCTCCTTCTCGCCCTCGATCTCGGCCTCCAGCTCGATATACGGCTCGAGGCCGCTCCCCTTGAGCTTCTCGCGGAAGAGCTGGTCGAGCTGGAACACACCGGCGGAGTTGGTCATCTCGATGACGAGGCGGATCGGTTTTTCGGATCCCTCCTGGATGTGGACCTGCTCGATGGCGGCGGCGGAGACGGAGTGGATGCTCGCCGCGCTCTTCTTCTCGAACGGGATCCGGGAGCGGCCCTTGGCCATGTCCAGCGCATCGGCGATCCGTACGATGCCCGCTTCGACGGTCAGGGGCACGCCACCGGAGCGGTGCGCGATGATGGCGTGGAGCACCTCGCTCCGGACGATGGTCGCCTCGGCGGGGTCGTATTCATCGGCGAGCAGCTCCTTCAGCTTCGGCTGGGCCACGAAGAGGGAGTACCCCTCGTGGTCCGCCCGATGGATGGACATCCCCAGGTCGTGGAGGAGCGCGGCCAGCGCCACGGTCACCTCGGCGTCCTCGATGCCCAGCCCGTGGTCCTTCACGATGCTCGGCTCGACGTCGGCCTTGATGAGCAGCCGGAAGAGCCGGACGGCGATATTGGTGACGATCTTGACATGGACGGGCCCGTGGTCCGTCATCCCCAGCCGGTTGATGGCCGTGACGTTGGCCGCCGTCCAGAGGGCGTACAGCTCGTCGTCGGTGTTCACCCGGGCGAGGATCCTGGCCAACCGCTGGTTCCCCTTGGTGGGGACCCGGATCTCGACCCGGCGCTCGAGGCGCTCGGCGAGGGTGCGTGGGAAGTCGTCGTCGGAGGGGACGTCTTCGGCCGCCTGGACGTCATCGCCGCCGGCCATGGCGTCGTCGGGGACCTCGAGCCCATCGCGGCCGGACCGGTCCGGCCGGCCGGCGTCGTCACTCACGGCGGGCCCCATCGAGCTCCCGGAGCGCGTCCACCGTCTCCCGTACGACGGCGGGGTCGTCGTGGCGCACGGTCATGTGCCCCACCTTACGGTCCGGGCGGGGCTCCTTCCGGTAGAGGTGCAGGTGGGTATGGGGGTGGCGGAGCACATCCCCGGTCTCGGGCACCGCGCCGATGAGGTTGACCATGGCGGCGTGGCCGCGCATGGCGGTAGAGCCGAGCGTCAGCCCGAGGACGGCGCGGACGTGGTTCTCGAACTGGCTGGTCTCCGCCCCCTCGATGGACCAGTGCCCGGAGTTGTGGACCCGTGGCGCCATCTCGTTGGCCAGGAGCCGGTCGCCGGCCTGGAAGAGCTCGATGGTGAGCACGCCGACGTAGTCGAGGTCCTCCATCACCCGCGTGGCGTACGCCTCCGCCCGCTCCTGGAGCCCCGCGTCGAGGTCCGGCGCCGGCGCGATGGAGACGCGGATGATCCCATCCTCGTGGATGTTCTCCGGCAGCGGGTAGAAGCCCGTGTCCCCATCAGGACCGCGGACCGCGATGACCGAGAGCTCACGGTCGAAGTCGACGAACCCTTCGAGGAGGAGCGGCACGCCGCCGACGGCGTCCCAGGCGGCCTCGACATCGTCCTCGGTCCGGATCACCGCCTGGCCCTTCCCGTCATAGCCGAACCGTCGCGTCTTGAGCACGGCCGGCAGCCCGACCTCCCGGACCGCCTCCCGGAGCTCCTCGAGGGTATCGGCGGCGGCGAAGGGCGTGGTCTCGATCCCGTGGTCCCGGAAGAAGGACTTCTCCCTCAGCCGGTCCTGGGACACCTCGAGCGCCCGGCGCCCCGGCCGGACCGGCACCCGGTCATCGAGGTGCTCGATCGCGGCCGCGTCCACGTTCTCGAACTCGTAGGTCACGGCGTCGAGGTTGGTGACGAACCGGTCGAGGGCGTCGGGGTCGTCGTAGCGCTCGGCCAGGACCTCGGCCACCTCGGCGGAGGAGGTCGGGTCCTTCGGATCGAGCAGCCGGGTCCGGATCCCCAGCGGGTAGCCGGCGAGCGCCATCATGCGGCCGAGCTGGCCGCCGCCCAGGATCCCCAGTCGCATCATTCCTCCGACGGGTCGGGGTGGCTGAGCACGCGGTCGGTCTGCGCGGTCCGGTAGGCATCGAGGGCCTCCCGGATCTCCGGGTGCTTGTTGGACAGGATCGAGGCCGCCAGCAGCGCCGCGTTCACCGCGCCGCTCCGCCCGATGGCCAGCGTGCCCACGGGCACGCCCCGGGGCATCTGCACGATGGAGAGGAGCGAGTCGACACCACTCAGCACCCGGCTCTTCACCGGCACGCCGAGCACCGGGATCGTGGTCTTCGCGGCGGTCATCCCCGGCAGGTGCGCGGCGCCTCCGGCCCCGGCGATGATGACCTCGAGTCCCCGCTCCCGGGCCGAGCTCGCGTACTCGTACAGGAGGTCCGGCGTGCGGTGCGCGGACACCACCCGCTTCTCGAACCACACGCCCAGCTCTTCGAGCGTATCCGCCGCGTGGCGCATGGTCTCCCAGTCGGATGTGGAGCCCATGATCAGCCCCACCAGTGGCGTCTTCGACATGGCGTTCCGTTCGGTGCGAGTTCGATGCCGCGTAAGCTAGGATCCCCGCCTGGAAGGTTCAACTGCGGATCGTGGATCGTGGATCGTGGATCGTGGATCGTGGATCGTGGGTCGTGGATCGTGGGTCGTGGATCGTGGGTCGCATTCGTGCCCGCCGACGTCGACGCGAGGTCCAGCGGCGCAGCGGTGGCGCACTCGGTGCCCGAGAGCTCGTGTCGGACCTGCCTCTTGAGGTCGCCGGGGTACCGTCCCGTGATGACGACTGCCATGCGCGTCTGCTCCTCGATCCCCTCCCGGGGCGCCTCCGGAGCGCTGTGCGAATGGCGCGTGACGGGAGCCCACGGAAGCCCTCGGCGGCGTGCTGACGTATATTGCATTGTCCCGACACGCGGGTTCTAATGTATCGGGCTCACCTGCACCGACGCGAAGCGCCCCGACTCCGTGACGATCCTCGATCGGCTCCTCCCCGACTTCCCGGAAGACCAGAAGGACGAGCGAAGCCAGCTGCTCGGCCTGATGGGGATGTTCTTCCTGGTGGTCACCGCGGTCGGGATCCTGAAGCCGGTCCGCAACTCTCTGGCGCTGACGGGGCTCGGCGAGGGCCAGTTCTACCGGGTCTACCTGGTGAGCGCGGTGGTCCTCCTGTTCGTCCCGCTCTACAACCGTGCAGCCGACCGGATCGGGTGGCGTGCGCTGGTCCCGGCCGTGGCCGTCTTCTTCGCCCTCAACCTGGTGCTGTTCCGGCTGGTGTACGCCGAGGGCAGCACGCTCCTCGGCCTGGTCTTCTACGGCTGGTACGACCTGTTCGCGGCCGCGCTGGTCACCCAGTTCTTCGTGGCGACGCAGCTGCTGCTGAACGCCCGGAGCGCGAAGAGCGCCTACCCGCTGATCATCGGCGGCGGCGCGGTCGGCGCCATGCTGGGCGGCGGTATCTCGGGGACGCTGGCGGAGACCATCGGCACGCCGAACCTGCTGCTGGTGGGCAGCGTGTTCATCCTGGCATTCGGGGTCGGGACCCCGTTCGTCTGGCCGGGCGAGGAGCTGACAGCGGTGCAGCGGGAGCGGGCCAGCGGAGTGCGGAGGAAGGAGTCGCTGTCCCGGGGCGACCTGCGGGAGCTGCTGTCGAACTCCCACGTCCGGCTGATCGCGGCCAGCGTGCTCATCGTGGTGCTGGCCAAACAGCTGGTGGACTACGAGTTCAATACGCTGACAGAGATCCGGTTCGGGAGCCAGGACGCGATCACGGAGTTCCAGGGCCTCGTCAACGCGGCCACCCAGTGGCTGCCGCTGGTCTCGGTGGTGGCGCTGCGCCCGCTGCTGAAGCGGTGGGGGCTGGGTGCCATCGTCTTCATCCTCCCGGGTCTGATCTTCGTGAGCAGCCTGGGGATGGCCGCCTTCTTCTCCATCTGGACGGTGATCGCCGTGCGGACGATGGACACCACGTTCCGCTACTCGGCGGAGCGCGCGAGCCGGGAGATCCTGTACGTCCCGGTCCCCGAGGAGATCAAGCTGAAGGCGAAGACGTACATCGATGTCGGTGTGGAGAAGGGTCTGGGCAAGGCGCTGGCCGCGGGGGTCCTCGCGCTCCTGGTGGAGGTGCTGGCGCTGAGTCTGGAGCAGATCGCGTGGGTGGTGGTGGCGCTGGCCGCCGCGTGGCTGGCCATCACGGTCATGATCCGCCGGGAGTACGTGCGCACGCTGGCCCGTTCGATCCGCGGCCGGTTCGCCAGCTTCCAGGGGCTGAGCGCGCTGTCGGATGCCAGCACCCAGCACGTGGTCCGGCGGTCGCTGCGCAGCGACGACCCCGTCCAGGTCTCGTTCGCCCTCGACCTCGTGAAGCAGAGCGCGGGCACCGATACGAAGCCGGTGGCCGAGGCGCTCCACGAGCTCCTCGACCACAGCTCGCCGGACATCCGCCACAAGGCGCTGGTCATCCTGACCGAGGACCGGGACCCGACATCGGTGGACCCGGACCGGGTCCGGCCGCTGCTCCGGGACCGGGTTCGACGGGTCCGGGAGCAGGCGGTCCTCGCGCTGCTGTCGTCGCAGCCGGACGATCAGAGAGAGCTGGTCACCGAGCTGCTGGGCTCGCGGGACCCCGAGATCCGGATGGCGGCGCTGGCGTGCCTGGGCCGCGAGGGCATCGGCGCCCGGGGCGACGAGCTGCTCGGCCCGGCGTACCTGGAGGAGCGCTGGGCCCGGGCCCGGGAGGGGAGCCGGGACGCACGGGTCGAGCTGGCCCTGGCGGCCGGCGTCTACCGGTCGCATCCCCGGGCGCTGGAGATCCTGAGCGCCCTCGTCACCGACCCGGACCCCACCGTGGCGTCGGCCGCGATCCGGAGCGCCGGGCTGCTGGATTGCGCCGACCTCCACGCGGACATGGTCGAGGCGCTGAAGACGCCGGGCACCCGCCAGGCCGCCCGGGACGCGCTGGCCAAGCAGGGCCAGCGGGCGGTCGACTGCCTGGCGGAGACGCTCCTCGACGTGTCGGCGAACCCGACCATCCGTCGGCACATCCCGTCGGTGCTGGCGCGGATGCCGAACCGGCGGGCCGCCGACGTGATGCTCCACAGCGTGGTGGCGCCGGAGACCGACCAGCTCCTGGACTACCGCACGCTCAAGGCGCTGAGCCAGATCCGGGCCAAGGACCCGTCGCTCGAGTTCGACCGCGAGATGGTGCTGACATCGATCCGGCGGGAGGTCCAGGCCGCCGCCCGCTACGACCGGGCCCGCCGGTGCATCCGGGACCTCGGGCTGGATGGCCCGGCGCTCGAGCTGCTCCGGAAGTCGCTGCTGGAGGCGGCGGGGGAGCGGCGCGAGGGCGTCTTCCGGCTGCTGGGCCTGCTCTACCCGTCGGAGGCGATGTACCGGGCGTACCTGGCGGTGAGCGGTGGCGAGCGGATGTCGCGGGCCAATGCCATCGAGTGGCTGGAGGAGACACTGGAGCGCGAGGTCTTCAACGTGGTGGCGCCGGTCCTGGGGGAGGGCGGACCGCGGGGCGAGCCGGACCCGTTCGTCTCGCTGGGCGCGCTGCTCCGGGACGGCGATCCATGGATCGCACACACCGCTGTGGCGGCCACGGGGGAGATCGATCAACCCTGGAGTCGGGCCGTGCTGCGTGATATCATCGACTCGGGGCGGCACGGCGAGATCGGCGAGGTGGCCGGCCGGCGGCTCCGGGGCGAGCCCGAGAGCGGGGGAGGCACCATGGACCTCATCGAGAAGGTATTCCTGCTGCAGAAGATCGACCTGCTGCAGGACGCGCGGAGCGCGCATCTGGCGCTCCTGGGGTCCATTGCGGAGGAGGTCGAGGCCGACCCGGGCACGGTGCTGATCCGGCAGGACGAGCCGACGGACGCGCTGTACGTGGTGATCGACGGCAGGGTCGAGCTCGAGGGCGTCGCGGACCAGCGACTGACGGCCGAGGCGGGTCGGGCGTTCGGCACCTGGGCGCTGATCGATGGGGCGCCGAGCCTGGTCGATGCCACCGTAACCGAGCGGAGCCGCCTGCTCCGGATCACCCGCACCGAGTTCTACGACCTGCTGGCCGATCACCCCGAGCTCGCGCTGGGGCTGCTCCAGGGGCTGGCCCGACGATTCCGCAGGATCGCGTGACCGCCATGGCCCAGCCCCCCACCCCCACGGTCCTGATCGTCGATGACGAGGAGATGGTCGCGACGGCGCTCCGGAGCTTCCTCGAGCTGGAGACGTCGTACCGGATCCTGACGTTCACATCGCCCACCGAGGCGCTGGAGGAGGTGGAGTCGGAGACGGTGAGCGTGGTCATCGCCGACTTCATGATGCCCGAGATGGACGGGATCACGTTCCTGCGGCAGTTCCGGGAGCTGAACCCTCAGGCCACCCGGATCCTGCTCACGGGGTACGCGGACAAGGAGAACGCGATCCGGGCGATCAACGAGGCGGGGCTGTACTACTACCTGGAGAAGCCCTGGAGCAACGAGCACCTCAAGCTGGTGATCCGGAACGGGGTCGAGCGGTCGAGCCTGTTCAACGAGCTGGACGCCAGGGTCCGGGCGCTCGAGGGCGCGCACGAAGAGCTGTACGAGATCCGCCGTCGGCTGGTCCAGGCGTTCCTGTGACCGCCCGTACCGCCGAGCCCGGCCCGCGGCAAGTCGCGCCCCGGGACGACCCGCTGCACCGTCCGATCCAGTCCCGGGCGTCGGTGGCCGTCTGGGCCCTGATCCTGGGCGTGCTCCTGATGCTGCTGGGGCTCCCTCTCAGCCCCGGCTTCTTCGTCCTGACCATCGCGTGGTTCGCGGTTTCGGCGGTCACGTTCCGCTGGCTGGGTGGCCACCCGCGCTCGACGGCGTTCTTCTCCGTCCGGTTCCTGCTCTTCGGCTTCGAGGTGGTGGTGGCGGCGTGGCTCGCGCACTACATCGGCGCCAGCAGCTGGCTGGCCACGCTCTTCCTGCTGCTGCCGGCCATCGAGTGGAACATGCTGTACCCGGGCGTGTGGGGGCTGGCCGGGTCGTTCCTGGCGGTGCTGGCCACGGGCGCGCTCTTCCTGGGCGAGGCGCTGGGGTTCGTCCCGCCGGGCGCGCTGTTCAGCGCCATCGAGACGGTGTACAGCGATCCGATGTACGCGCTGGGCGCGTTCTTCGTCTCCGCCTCGGTCATCGTAGGGCTGAGCGCCGTGGTCAGCCGGTACGCGGAGGCGGGCCGGCGGAACAGCCGGGAGCTGGCGGCGGCGAACGAGCAGCTGCGGGAGATGTCGCAGAGCGTGAAGCAGTCGCACACCGAGCTGGAGCATGCGTACGAGCAGCTCCGGAACGCGCAGGCGGAGCTGGTCGGCTCGGCGAAGCTGGCCACGCTGGGCAACCTGATCGCCGGCGTGGCCCACGAGATCAACACGCCGCTGGGCGCGCTGCACAGCAACCACTACACGATCGCGAGGGCGCTGGACCGGCTCCAGGACATCCTCGAGGACGAAGTGGTGGACGAGGACGAGCTCGAGGACGTACGCCGGATCGTGAAGGCCATCAACGGCGTGACCGCCACGAACAACATGGCGGTGGACCGGATGGTCAAGCTGGTGGACAGCCTGCGGACCTTCGGCCGGGTCGACCGCTCGGACATCGACTGGGCCGACCTGCACGAGGGGCTGGAGAGCACACTGGCGATCCTGAGCCACGAGCTCCGGCAGCGGGTCCGGGTGGAGAAGGACTTCGGCGACCTGCCCCGGGTCGAGTGCTACCCGAACCAGATCCACCAGGTGTTCATGAACCTGATCGTGAACGCCACCCAGGCCATGGCGGACGGCGGAACGCTCACGCTGCGGACCCGACACGAGGGCGACGAGGTAGTGGTACAGGTGGCGGACACGGGCGTCGGGATGCCGAAGGAGACCATCGACCGGATCTTCGACCCCGGGTTCACCACGAAGGGCTCCCGCATGGGCATGGGGATGGGACTGCTGATCACGAACCGGATCGTGGACCGTCACGCCGGCCGGATCAGCGTGGAGAGCGAGCCGGGTGTGGGGACGACGTTCACCGTCCGCCTGCCCGTCCGGCTGCCCGAGGGGGCCCGGCGCCGCTCGGACCGGCCCCGGGAGCCGGCCCCCGACGAAGTCGCCTGAGACACGGAGCATCAGCCACCGAGGAGGCCCGAGATGACACGCACACTCCGGACGACGACGGTGCGCTCCCTCGTCCTGGTCCTGGCCGCGCTCGGGGTGCCCATGGCGGCGCCCGCCCAGGACTCGAACATCCTGACCCCGGTGGACTCGCTGGAGCGGTGGCTCCTTCACGGCGACTTCGACATCCTCGACATGAGATCCCGGTTCGAGGGCGACCGGACCAGCCGGGTGGCGATGGACTTCGGTGACGGGAACATGCTGGTCGTCAAATGGGCCCGGGCACCCGACGATGGAGACGCGTTCAACAACAGCCCGCGCTACGAGGTCGCGGCGTACGAGGCGCAGAAGCTCTTCCTCGAGCCCCACGAGTACGTGGTCCCGCCCACGGTCATGCGGGCGTTCGACCTGGACTGGTACCGGACCGTCGAGCCGGACGTCGACCCGACCTTCGACGACACCGAGTCGGTCCTCGTGGTCCTGCAGTACTGGCTCTTCGGCATCGCCGGCGACGACTTCTGGCACCCGGACCGGCTCGAGAGCGACACGGCGTACGCCAGGGCCATGGGCAACTTCAACGCGTTCACGTACATCATCAGCCACAACGACGAGAACCAGGGCAACTACCTGATCTCCGAGTCCGCGGAGGACCCCCGCATCTTCTCCGTGGACAACGGGCTCGCCTTCGAGAGCGACGTCAGCGACCAGGGTGCGGGGTGGCGCCGGCTCCGGGTGGATGCGATCCCCGAGGAGACCGTCCACCGGCTCCGTTCGCTGACCGAAGCCGATGTGCGCCGGCAGCTGGAGACGCTGGCGCAGTTCCGTATCGAGCCGGACGGCGCACTCACCCTGGTGCCCCCCGAGCCGGCGATCGATCCGGGCCGGGGGATCCGGGAGACCGACACCATGATCCAGCTCGGACTGGACGAGCGCGAGCTCAGGGGCGTCTGGCGCCGGATCCAGCGCCTGCTGGAGCGGGTCGAGAAGGGCGATCTCCGGACCATCCCGGCGCCCGCCCCGAGCCCGCCCGCGTCGGTCGGGGCGGACGGGGAGCTCTGAACGCCATGGACGTCACTTTCGCGGTCGTCGCCGACTACGCCAACGTGAGCCGGGAGGGGAAGCTCAACGTGATGGGCATCTTCGACCGGGTCTTCGCGCGACAGCTCCCCGCCCGGTTCCCGCCCATGCAGCTGGTCGTCCGGCTGGAGGCCGACTACGCCGAGCTGGACAGCGAGCACGCCATCCGCGTCCAGCTCAGCGGCCCCGACGGCGATGCCGTGCTCGACATCGACGGCTCGTTCACGCCACGGGGCGGTCAGCCGGGCCAGAAGACGTCGGTGAACCACGTGCTCCAGCTCGGGAACGTGCCGCTCCGGGAGGTCGGCCCGCACCGCGTCCTGGTCTGGATCGATGGCGACCTCAAGCGCGAGGTCCCGATCCACGTGGTCCAGGCGCCCGAGGCCACACCGCCCGAGCCCGGCTCCGAGCTCGTCCACTAGCCCCGGACGTGCGGGGCCCCCGCCCGGCTCAGGCGTTCATCCGCCCCCGCCGATGTAGGGCGCACCCAGCTGCTGGAGCCGGGCCGCGAGCGCTTCCACGTCCTGCATCAGGCCGTCGATGGCGGGCTGCAGCCCGCGGAAGTCTTCGCGCGCGAGCTCGAGCTGCTCCCGCTGCTGACCGGAGGGTGCCGACGTCGAGCCGTACGACGAGTACAGCACGAACCCGGCCCGATCGCTGATGGACGGCGGCGTCTCGAACTGACGCTGCGCGACGCTCGGGTCGCCCTCGAGTTCGACCATGATGTCGGCGATGCGTCGCTCGAGCGCCCGTGCTTCCGCCAGCAGGCTGGCGGGCAGCGTGGGCGTCCGGTGCACGGCCGTCCTGATGTTCGCCAGCCGCTCCCCGGCGTCGTCGAGCCGTGCGGCCGCCGTCCGGATCTCGGCCATGAACTCGCTGGCCTCGACCTGGAACGCCATCAGCGCTTCGAGGTCCTCGGCGCCGAGCGTCGCGTTGTTCAGCGGCAGCACCCGGAAGGCGACGGGCTCCGTCATCTCCGTAGGCTCACCGTCGACCACGCGGCTCATGGCCACGTAGTACGTGCCGGGCGCCACGAGCGGCCCGCGACTGCTGTCGTCCATGGGGTCGAAGCTGCCGTCGGTGACGGGTGCGGCCGCGGCGGCCCGGAGGTCCCACGCGATCCGCTGGATCCCGGTCCCCGGCCGCGCGGTCAGCCGCCGGACCTCCCCGCCGTCCTCGTCGGTGATGGTGAAGACCAGGTACGGCTCCTGCTCCCGGTCCTCCGCGCGCATCTCCTCGAACGTCGGGTACCGCACGGGCTCGCCGGCCTCTCGGGCCTCCTCCTCGGCCTCGCGCCGCCGGTCCTCGATCGTCTCGATCGGGTCCTTCACCCAGTAGGTGAAGACCGCGCCGAACGGCGGGTTGTCCGCTTCGAAGTACGTGGCGCCCTGGTACTCCCGACCCCGCTCCCGCTCGATGTAGAGGAGCGCGTCGCGGACCGGGAAGACGTGGGCGTCGGACGCCAGCACGTCGGGTGTGGCGTCGCGGATCGGGGAGTAGTCGTCCAGGACCCAGAACCCGCGGCCGAAGGTGGCCAGCACGAGGTCATCCTCCCGCTCCTGGATCGCCAGGTCGCGGACGGCGATGGTCGGGAGCCCGCTGACCTCGATCCAGCGCTCGCCGCCGTCCCGGGTGAAGTAGACGCCGAACTCGGTGCCCGCGAAGAGCAGGTCCGGGTCGACCGGGTCCTCGGCGATGGCGTACACGCTGCCCCGCTCCGGCAGGTCGCCGGCGATGGACGTCCAGCTGCGGCCCATGTCGGTGGACTTGAGGAGGTAGGGCGTGAAGTCGCCGTTCTTGTGGTTGTTGAACGCGGCGTAGACGGTACCGGCGTCGTGCTGCGAGGCCAGGACCATGTTCACGTACGTGCGGTCCGGGATCCCCGGGAACTCGCCGTACCGGGCCCACTCGCCGCCCGCGTCCTGCGTCATGTGGATCAGCCCGTCATCGGTCCCGACGTAGAGCAGGTCCTCCTGGAGCGGGCTCTCCGTCAGCGCGACGATGTTGCCGTAGATCGACGTGGACGCGTTCTTCCCCACCGCGTCCATGCTCCAGACCCGGCCCATGAGCTCGAGCTGGTTCCGGTCGATCTGCCGGCTCAGGTCGCCGCTGATCGCCGTCCAGCTGGCGCCCCGATCGTCGCTCCGGAAGAGCTTGTTCGCGGCGAAATAGAGCCGCGTGTTCGAGTGGGGGCTGATCAGCAGTGGCGCGTCCCAGTTCCAGCGGAGCGCCTCGTCCTCGCCCGTGGGCTGCGGCTGGATATAGACCGCCTGCCCGCTCTGCCGGTCGAACCGGACCAGGTTCCCGTACTGGCTCTGGGCGTAGACGATGTCCGGGTTGTCCGGGTCGACGGCGCTCTCGAAGCCGTCGCCGCCGTTGGTGACGATCCAGTCCTCGTTGCTGATCCCGCCCTCGTAGAGCGTCCGGGCCGGGCCGCCCAGCGACCAGTTGTCCTGGGTCCCGCCGTAGACACGGTAGAACGGCTCGCTGTTGTCGACCGTCACCTTGTAGAACTGGGTGACGGGCAGGTTCTCCTTGAAGTCCCACGCGCTGCCGTTGTCGAACGTCTCGTAGGTCCCGCCATCGCCGCCGATGATCATGTGGTTCGTGTCCGCGGGGTCGATCCAGAGGGCGTGGTCATCCACGTGCCGGTTCGGGTTCGGGAACCGATCAATGGTCTCGCCGCCGTCGGTCGTGATCCGCGTCCACGTGTCCATGGCGAAGACCCGCATCGGATCGACCGGGTCGCAGATCAGCTCCTGGTAGTAGTTCCCGCGGCTGGTCCAGTCGTTGACCTTCCGCCAGCTCTCGCCCCGGTCCGTGGAGCGGTAGAACCCGCCGGCGTCGTACTGGGCCTCGACCACGGCGTAGATGTAGTCGGGGTTGGCCGGCGAGAGGCAGAGCCCGTAGCGGCCCACATCGACACTGGTGGGCAGGCCGCTGGTCAGCTCCTCCCACGTCTCGCCGCCGTCCTCGGTCTTGTAGAGCGCCGACTCCGGCCCGCCGGAGACCAGCGTCCAGACCTTCCGCATCCGCTGCCACGCGGCGGCGATGATCACGTCCGGATCGCGGGGGTCCATGACGATGTCCGTGACGCCCGTGTACGGGCTGATGTCGAGCACTTTCTCCCACGTCTCGCCGCCATCGGTGGTCTTGTAGAGACCGCGGTCGCCGCCGGCGCTCCAGAGCGGGCCCTGGGCGGCGACCCAGACCACGTCCGAGTCCCGGGGGTCGACCAGGATCTTCCCGATGTGCTCGGAGCTCTCGAGCCCCATGAGCGCGAACGACTTCCCGCCATCCTCCGACTTGTACACGCCATCGCCGTACGCGACGCTCCGCTGGGCGTTGTTCTCGCCGGTCCCGACCCACACCACGTTCGGGTTGCTCGGGTCCAGCGTGACATCGCCGATGGAGTAGGAGCCGTAACCGTCGAAGATCGGCTCGAAGGTGACGCCGCCGTTCGTCGTCTTCCAGACGTTCCCGCTGGCGACGGCCACGTAGTACTCCGACGGGTTGTCCGGGTTGACCGCGAAGTCGCTGATCCGGCCCGACGTGAGCGCCGGCCCGATCTCGCGCACCTGCACCCCGCGGAAGGTGGAAGCGGTGTATTCCTGAGCGGCGAGCGGCGCGGATACGACGATCAGCGCGAGCATCGCCAGCAGGGTTCGAAGAGTCTTCATGGTACGCGTCCGTTGTATGGGTCCTGGACTCCGGCTCGGTTCGGTTACTACGACGCGCAAGGTGGGCCGACCGTTGGGATGATGCCAGATGCGACCGGCCTCCCGCGCGCCAGGTCCGTCCGCTACCTTCCCGGCGCCATGAAGCTGCTCACGCTGCCGCCCCGTCACGAGTTCCGGTCGCTGGTCCGGCTGGCGCTGCCGATCGTGGTGGTCCAGGTCGGGCTCATGTTCATGGGCGTCGTCGACACGCTCATGGTCGGACGGGTCAGCGCGGCGGCGCTGGCGGCCGTGGCGCTCGGCAACCTCTACTTCTTCTTCATCGCGATCTTCGGGATGGGCGTCCTGTTCGGGCTCGACCCGGTCATCTCGCAGGCCGTGGGAGCGGGCGACGATGCGGCCATCGCCCGCGGCGTCCAGCGCGGCCTCGTGCTGGCCGGCCTGCTGACCGCACTGGCACTGATCCCGCTGCTCCCCGTCGAGTCGATCATCGTGCTCCTCCGCCAGCCGGAGGACGTCACGCCGCTGGCCGCAGGGTACGTCCACGCCGCCACGCCGGGGATCCTGGCCTTCTTCGCGTTCGTCGTGCTCCGGCAGACGCTCCAGGCCATGGACCGGGTCCGGCCCATCGTCGTCGCCATCATCGCGGCGAACCTGGTGAATGTGCTCATGAACTGGCTGCTGGTCTTCGGGAACTGGGGCTTCCCCACCCTGGGCCCCGTCGGGACCGGGTGGGCCTCGACGTTCAGCCGGTGGACGATGCTGGTCTTCCTGGCCGCGCTGACCGCGCGGCGCCTGGGGCCGTACCTCCGACCGGTCGGCACGGCCATCCTCCAGCCCCGGCCGCTCTGGCGGATGCTGCGACTCGGCACCCCCATCGGCGCCCAGTTCCAGCTCGAGATGGGCGCGTTCGCCGTGGTGGCGCTCATGATGGGCTGGCTCGGGACCGCCCAGATGGCCGGCCACCAGGTCGCCATCAACCTGGCCTCCCTCACGTTCATGGTCCCCGTCGGGATCGCACAGGCCGGCGCGGTGCGGGTCGGACAGGCCGTCGGCCGGGACGACCCGATGGGCGCGCGGACCGCCGTGAAGTCCGCCCTCCTCGCCGGCGCCGGGTTCATGGCCGTGACCGCGGTCCTCTTCCTCGCCTTCCCCGGTCCGCTGACCGGGCTCTACACCGACGAGCCCGAGGTCGTGGCCGTCGCGGTGGCGCTGATCCCCATCGCCGGCGTGTTCCAGGTGGCCGACGGTCTCCAGGTCGTCTCGGCCGGCGTGCTCCGGGGCGTGGGCGACACCACCGCGCCGTTCGTGGCCAACCTCCTCGCCTTCTGGATGTTCGGGATGCCGCTCGGCCTCTACCTCGGGTTCCGGACGGAGGCCGGGCCGGTCGGGCTGTGGTGGGGGCTCGTCGCCGGACTCGCGCTCGTGGCGCTGTTCCTCGTGCTTCGCGTGCGTGTACGGATGCGCCGGGAGATCCGGCGGATCGTCATCGACGAGTAGGATCAGGTTTCACGCGAAGGCGCGAAGATCGCGAAGGAGTGGGCTCGGGTCTCCGGCGCGGAGCTGACCTTCCGGCCGGGCAATCGGCCGGGATATCGGGTCTTTTCCGGGCAACACAGGGTCCGTCGCGAACCTCGAACCGCCCGGCACAACCCCACTCCGAAGGATGTGCGTCGGCCCCGACGGCGGAATCCCGCCGCGGGGCCGGCGCAGCCTTCGCGGTCTTCGCGTGAGCCGCGGTTCCTCGTGAGCCGCGGTTCCGAGGCCGAACGCTACAGCCCGAGCTCGCTCCGGACCGTCTCCAGGTGCCCCTCGGACAGCAGCTTCTTCGACTTGGCGACGATGAACTCCGCGTACTCCTCGACGAAGACCTTGCCGGGCGCCCGGAAATCGAACTTCTCGGGCTGGTCCCGGAAGAACTCGCGGTGGACGCGGGTCCAGACCAGCCGGCCGTCGGTGTCGATGTTGACCTTCGTGACGCCGAGCTCGGCGGCCCGGGCGAACTGGTCGGCATCCACGCCCTTCGCCGACGGATCGAGCTCCCCGCCGGCGGCGTTGATCCGCTCGACCTCCTCCTGCGGCACCGAGCTGGAGCCGTGCATGACCAGCGGTGTCTCCGGCAGCCGCTTCTGGATCTCCTCGATCCGGTTGAAGTGGAGCCCCTGCGTGCCCGAGAACTTGTAGGCGCCGTGGCTGGTCCCGATGGCGACGGCCAGCGAGTCACAGCCGGTGCGCTCGACGAACTCCTTCGCCTCGTCCGGGTCGGTCAGCCGGGCATCCTTCTCCGAGACCTTGATGTCCTCCTCCACCCCGCCGAGCATGCCGAGCTCGGCCTCCACGCTGATCCCCTGCTCGTGGGCCCGCTCCACCACCCGCTTCGTAATGGCGATGTTCTCCTCGAACGGCTCGTGGGACGCGTCGATCATTACGGAGCTGTAGAACCCGCTGTCAATGGCGTCGTAGCAGGTCTCCTCGTCGCCGTGATCCAGGTGCACGGCGAAGACCAGCTCCGGATGCAGCTCCTCCACCGCCCGGATGATCGCCTCGATGACCGTCGGGTTGGCATACTTTCGCGCGCCCTTCGAGAGCTGGACGATGAAGGGGGCCTCGGCACGGCGGTGTCCTTCGAACAGCCCCAGCGCCTGCTCCATGTTGTTGATGTTGTACGCGCCAATGGCGAACCGGCCGTAGGCGACGGAGAAGAGATCGCGGGTCGGAATGATCATGTATGCGTGCGTCCTGTTCAGGTTTCGAATCGGTGTCGAGCGGGAGAATGTAGCGGGAGTCCGGCTTCATCGTGACCCCCACCGCACGCAGGCGTCCCGCAGTGATCTGCCGCGCGCCTGCGTCGCCTCCTACAGGAGTACCTCCGCGAAGTCCAGCTCCTCGGCGGCGAGCACGAAGGCGGTGGTCGGCATCCCGTCGGCCATCCGCTGGATCCGCTCGTAATAGGCGGCGAAGTCATCGACCTTCGAGGGCTCGGCGAGCCCCATGAAGATGAGGTCGGCGTCGGCGGACGCGGAGCGCAGCACGTCCGGGAAGTCTTCACGGGGTCCGACCAGGACCTCGGCCTCACCGCCGATCCGGAGCCCGACGATGATGGACTCGAGGTTGGCCTGGGCGGAGGCCGCGGCGTCCTCGGTGGGGACCATGAGCTTCACGTTCACCGTGGCTGCCCGCCAGTCGAAGCTGGTCCGGAGGAGGTAGGCCAGGAGCATCATGAGCCCGCCGTTCTTCTGGAGCCCACCCCACCAGACATCGATCCGCTCGCGCTGGCCGAACGGGCGCTCCTCGCGCTCCTGGAGGATGATCACGTTCCGCTTCGCCCGGTGGAAGTTCGCGATCATCTCGCAGTAGCGGTCCCGGAACTCGAGGCGCTCGGAGGCGCCCAGGAGCACGGTATTGGGCGTGAGCGGTCCGAGGCCGTAGGTGGACGCCAGCCGCTCGGCGCCGTCGTACGGGGCGGGGGCCTCGACCACCCGGACCAGCGACTGCACGCCCCGCCGGTCCAGGTACTCGCCGATGGTCCGCTCCATCCGGGCCTGGTCACCGGCGTCGCGGGCCCCGGTCTTCAGCACGGTGGCCACGGTCATGAGCGCCCGGTTGTGGGTCAGGCTCCGGGCCATCTCGATCAGGTGCCACCGGCTGGTGGGCGCGCCCGACAGGACGATGATATTGGGACGCCAGTTCCGCGGGTCGGTCTCCTCCTCATCGAGGCGGAGGAGCACCGTCCGGGCCAGCGACAGGAGGACGCCCCGCCGCACGTCGCCCCAGGCCGTCCGCATCTCCCGGCGCTCGAGCCAGAGGAAGACGCCGGCGATGATGACCGCCGCCACGACGGTCGCCACGGCGTTGATCAGGAACATCACGATGATGCACCCGACGGCGCCGAGCAGCGACAGCGACCAGTGGACCTTGAACGACGGCCGGAACGACGGGCTTCCGAGCGCGCCCTCGAGGCCGGCGGCGAGGTTCACGGTGAAGTAGGAGGCGAGGAAGAACATGGTCAGGATCGGCGCGATCACGTTCAGCTCGCCGAGGGACACGGCGCCCAGCGCCACGCCCATCGTGACGACGGTCCCGACCCGGGGCTCGTCCTGCTCGCCGCTGCCCCGGCCGAGGATCCGCATGAACCGGGGCAGCACGCCGTCGCGGGCCAGCGCCTGCAGCACGCGGGGCGCGCCGAGGATGCTGCCGAGCGCCGACGACAGCGTGGCGCCCCAGACGCCGAGCAGGATGGCGTCGCCCCAGAACGCCATCTTCCGCATCACGAGCGGGTCGTCGATCAGTGTCTGCGGCGTGGCCCGGGTCGACAGCACGACCGGGAGCGCCATGTAGACCACGTACCCCGTGAGGAGCGCCGCCAGGGTGCCCCGGGGGATCGATTTCCCCGGATCCTTCAGGTCGCCGGACATGTTGACCCCGGCCTCGATCCCGGTGACGGCCGGGAAGAAGACAGCGAGCACGACCCAGAACCCGGCGGCGGGCGCGGCCGCGGGCTGGAGCTGGAGCGACGTCTGCTCGATGGGCCCGCCGAAGACGAGCGAGAGGAGCGAGATCGCGATGGCCGCCATGATGAAGTACTGGGTCCGGATTACCAACCGGGCGCTGACAATGGCGAGGACGGCCACGATGACGGTGACGATGGCGGCCAGGATCGTCTGTGGCACCTGCGGGAAGACGCGGGTCACCGACTCGGCGAACCCGATGGTGTAGAGCGCGACGGAGAAGGCAAGTGCGAAGTAGACGGGGATGCCCACGGCGCCGCCGGTCTCCACGCCCAGTGACCGGCTGATCATATAGTACGCGCCGCCGATCCGGACCCGGCGATCGGTGGCGATGGACGCCATGGAGAGCGCGGTCAGCGCCGTGATGCTGGTGCAGATCGTGACGATGATCAGCGTCTGGATCAGCCCGACGTTGCCGACCACCCACCCGAACCGCAGGTACATGATCACGCCGAGGATCGTCAGGATCGATGGCGTGTAGACGCCGGCGAAGGTGCCGAACCCGGTCTCCGAGGTCTTCCGGTCGGCGGCCCGTACCGGACCGCCCGTCATGCCGGGACTGCCGGTATCGGCCATCTACTCGAGAGGGCTGAAGCCGTCGGCCCGGATCCGCCAGTCGCCGTCGATCCGCTTCCAGATCACGATGAACTTCCCCCGACCCGGCTCCGCGTCCCCGGCCGCGCCGGGCGCGACGATGGAGTAGACGCCGATGTCGTACGCCAGGTCGCCATCGATGTCGCGGTCGACGATGTCGAAGGAGATCCGCGGGCCCGGCCCGCCGTCCCGTGCGAACCGCTCGAGGAACGAGAACTGGCCCCGGAACTGGTCCTGGCCCTGGAGGATCGGCGAGTCGGGCGGCAGGTAGTAGGCGTCCTCGGCGTACACCTCGTCCATGAGGAGCGTGATGTCGGCCCGGGCGTACGCCTCGCTGAACGTGGCGTAGACGCTGTCGAGGGCGGCATTCACGGCCGCCCGCTCCGCCGCGGCGTCGGGGTCCGGAACGGTGCACGCCGTGACGAGCAGGCACAGGATGGCGGCCAGGTTGGCGGACGGGGCGTCGTGGTGCATGGGGCTCTTGGTGCGGGTCGATCTCTCGGGCGATGCGTCGGCCGGCCCCGTCGGGCCTACGGGCCGGGACCGCCTATTCCTCGGCCAGCGCCGTGCGCGGGTCGATCCGCGTAGCCTGGCGGGCTGGAAGATAGCTGGCCAGGGCCGCTACCGTAACCAGCGCGCCGGCGGTCAGGGCCAGGATGGCGGGGTCTGCCGGCTCGACGCCGAAGAGGAGCCCGGCCACGAGGCGCCCGGCGGCGAGGGCGCCGATGAGCCCGATGACCACGCCGATGCTGACGAGCCCGAGCCCCTGCCGGACCACGAGCCGGAGGATGGCGGAGGGGCGGGCGCCGAGGGCGGCGCGAATGGCGAGCTCCCGTCGTCGTCCCCGTACCACGAAGGCGAGGACGCCGTAGAGACCGACCGCGGTGACCAGGAGGGCCATCACCGCGAAGACGGTGAGGAGCGAGGAGACCATGCGGCCGAGGGCGGTCTGGGCGGCGAGCTCCGACGCCATGGTGGAGATGTCGAAGAGGACCACCGACGGGTCGCGCTCCGCCACCGCCTGCCGGACGGCGCCGGTGAGCGTGCCGGGGTCGCCGGCGGTGCGGAGCAGGATGTCGAAGCTGCCGGGCGTGACCTGGTCCAGCGAGAAGTACACGTCCGGGTCCTCGCCCGGGTCCATGAGGTCGGTGGTCAGGTTCCGCTGCCGGACATTGCCGGCCACACCCACCACCGCGGCCGTGTCGCTGCCGAAGGTGACCCGCTTGCCGACGGCGCTCTCGCCGGGCCAGACCTTGTCGGAGAACGCCTGGCTCACCACCACCACGCCCGGCGCGTCCCGTCGGTCGGCACCGGTGAACCCGCGGCCCTCGACCAGGGGCACGGCCATGGTCTCGAAGTAGCCCGGTGTGACGGGGTGGTAGTAGAAGCGGATCCGATGGTCGGCATCCATCGGGTCGGTGGCCCGATAGATGTACGACGCCGCGTTCCGCCCCCGCATCGGGGCGGACCGGATCACGGCGGCCGACTCGACGCCCGGCAGCCCCCGGAGCTCCCGGAGGAGGCCGTCGGCGAAGGACGTGCGGGCCTCGTCGTCGTACTCCTGGCCGGTCAGGGCCACCCGGGCCACGAACACGCCCTCGGCGTCGAAGCCCGGCTCGAGGGCCAGCTGGCGCTGGAGGCTGTCGATGGCCAGACCCGCGGTCACCAACAGGACCAGGGCCAGCGCCACCTCCGCCACGATGATCGCCCGCTGCCCGCCGACCCCACCGCCGCGGGTCCCGCCCCGCGTTGCGCCGCGGCTGCCGTCCCGGAGCGCGCCGGCCGGATCGGTGCGGGAAGACCGGGCGGCGGGGACCAGGCCGAAGACCACGCCCACCACCAGCGCGGTGGCGAGCCCGAAGGCCAGGACCGGCCCGTCGATGCCGGGGCTGGCGTACGGCGGCAGCACGCCGGCGGGCACCAGCGGGAGGAGGGCGGCCATCCCCGCCGCGGCCACAAGGAGCCCGGCGACGCCACCGATCAGGGCCAGGACCACGCTCTCCGTCACCAGCTGACGGGCCACGGGGCCTCGGCCGGCGCCCAGAGAGTACCGGACCGCGATCTCCCGCCGCCGCTCGATGCCCCGCACCAGCTGGAGGTTGGCCACGTTCGCCGCCGCAATGAGCAGGAGCAGCCCCACCCCGCCCAGGACCATCAGGAGCAGGCTCCGGGCCGGCCCCTGCACGTAGAACTGCCGGAGCGGAAAAAGGCCCGCGTCCCGCTCCCGATTCGCTACCGGGTGCGCCTCCTCCAGCCGCGCGGCTACCGCCCTGAGCTGCTCCCGCGCCTGCTGCTCCGTGGTACCCGGCGCCAGCCGACCGACCGCCGCCAGGTAGCGCGAGCCCCGGTCCGTGAACGTGGAGGGGCCCACGAACGGACCCAGCGGCGTCCACACGTCCGCCTGGAAGCTCAGCCCCCGGAAGCCCTGAGGCAGCACTCCCACCACGGCGAACTCCACGTCGTCCAGCCGGAGCGCACGGCCCAGCACGTCCGTTGCACCACCGAACCGCTCCTGCCACAGCTCGTACGAGATCAACGCGCTCCCCGCCGCGCCGGGAAGGTCGTCCTCCGGCGCCAGCGGCCGTCCCAGGATCGGCGACACGCCGAGGATCCCGAAGTACCCGGGCTCCACCGTCTCCGCGTTCAGCTGTACCGCCCCACCCTCCCCGCCCAGGCTCAGCGTGGTGCCGTTGTAGTACGCCAGCGGGCCCAGGGCGTCCACCCCCTGGTCCCAGTCCCGGATCTCGATGGGCGACGCGCCCCGGATGTCCCGCTCCGGGCCCGCCACGCCCCAGACGATGGCCAGCCGATCGGCCTCGTGGAACGGCAGCGGCTGGAAGAGCGCCGACTCCACCACGCTGAACACCGCCGTACTCGCGCCGAGCCCCAGCGCCAGCGTGGCCGTGGCGGTGGCCAGGAAAAGCCGTCGCTTGAGCAGTGAACGGAAGGCGATCCGGATGTCGCGGAGCGTGTCGTACACGAGTACCTCGCGGATGAGAGGGGGCGTGCGAGCCCCGATAACGGGGCAATGACGGTGCCGGACCACCGGCGAGGCTGTCCAAGACGTTTCTTCACAATGAGATAGGGGCCACCAAACCCGACCGCCGACCCACCGGCCGGTGTGACAGGGCAGGGATGAGTCTGTTCGGTTCCGGACACCGGTGGCGCGTCGGGGATGGCGGCGGAGCAGCGGGCGCGGCGACGTCCGCTGCTCGCGCCCCCTACCCCACCAGCTCCCGCTTCGCCCACTCCCGGAAGTACGGGTTGTCGAACGCCACGCCGTGGCCGGTCCGGACCAGGATCGCCCGACTCACCAGCGCTTCCAGCCCCGTAGCCACCGACGACGCGGCGCCGAGGGCGAACCGCTCACGGGTGTCGGTGGAGTGGAGCTGCTCGGCCCCGGCGGCCACCGCGCGCAGGATCCGCTGCTGGAGGGGGGTCAGGTGGTCGAACGTGCGACGCAGCGCCGGGTCGTCCTGGGTCACGATCTCGGCGATGGCGCCGTCCACCGAGCCGGGACCCGCCTCCCCCTCCTGCGCGCACCGGAACCACAGGACCCGGGCGGCCTGAACGATGTCCTGCGTCCGCGGCCCGACCCGCTCCACGAGCTCCCGGCCGACGCCATCCGCCTCCACTCCGGCGCCCGTCAGCCGGCTGTCGATCCAGCGGGCCAGGTGGTCGGCGTCGATGGGACCGAGCTCGAGGCGATCGAAGAACTTGTAGAACGCCCGCTGCGGCTGGAGCATCTCCGCGATCAGGCTCTCCTTCGAGCCCGCGCACACGTACCCGGTGGTCCGGTTCTCCTGCATGCGACGACGCAGCAGCCACTCCGCAGCCTCGCCCCCCAGCTCCGCGATCCGCTGGAATTCGTCCAGCACCACCACCACCGGCGACGACGACTCCGACGCCACCGCCTCCACCCGGTCCAGAACTCGCTCCAGAAGCTCCCGCTCCCCTTCCTCGCCACGGGGTCGCGACTCCAGCACAACCGACAGCCGCGGCAAACCCGACGGGTCGTACCCCAGCGTCACCACCGGCGCAAGCGACCTCGCCCACTCCGCCAGTCGGTCCCGCCACGGCTCCACCGCCGCCACCGCACGCAGGAGCCGGTTCGACACCTCCGTCAGCGACGACGCCGTAGCCAGGTCCGCCTGCAGCACCGTACCACCCGCCGCCTCCATATGCTCCGCCGCCACCCCGATGACGGTGCTCTTCCCCATCCGCCGCGGGCCCGTCACCAGGAGCCGCGCCCGGTCGGCTATGGCTCGCCGCACCACGGCCACCTCGTCGGCCCGGTCGGTGAAGTAGGCGTCACGTACGTGCTCGGCGACCCGGAACGGATTTCTCAGCTCGCGCATGGCTCCCTGACGTTGGGCATTGTACGGTACGTTCTTGTACGTTCCGTTAATATACGTTACGGTAATCTACGTAACCCGACGCTGTCAAGGTCCGCACGTGCCCCGCCTTGTGACGGCCCGCTGCCCGATACATCTTGCGACCGTGTTCCCCCAACCTGGAGGCGAAGCCATGTACCGCATCCCGACTCGCATTCCGAATCGCGTTTCGCGCGGAGCGCCCGCACGCGAAGCCGTCCTTTCGCTCGTCCTTGCCTTCCTCCTGGCTGGTCCGTCGGCGGCCCAGGAGTCCGGGCACGCCGGCTACGGCTGGCTCCCGCCGGGCGCGGACGGCGCGCTCGAGCGGCTGAACGAGTCGCCGCGGCACGGCGAGTGGGCGCTGGTCCGGCTGGAGAACGGCGACAGCGTGCGCAGCTGGGTGGTCTACCCGGAGCGGAGCGGCCCGGCGCCGGTGGTGGTGGTGATCCACGAGATCTACGGACTGACGAACTGGATCCGTGCGGTGGCCGACCAGGTGGCGGCGGAAGGCTTTATCGCCATCGCGCCGGACCTGCTGACCATGGAGGACGTCCCGACAGACGAGGCGGGCGACCCGGAGCGGCAGCCGGCGGTGGCGGCGATCCGCGGGCTGGACGAGGACGCGGTCCACGCACAGGTCCGGGCGGTGGCCGAGTACGCCATGGGGCTGGACGCCGCGGCGCCGGTCTACGGGATCACCGGCTTCTGCTGGGGCGGGAGCACGACGTTCGAGCACGCCACCCGGTACGACGACATCATGGGCGCGGTGGTCTACTACGGCAGCTCGCCGGACGAGGCGGGGCTGGCGGAGGTCCGGGTCCCGGTCCTGGGCCACTACGGCGGCGACGACGAGCGGGTCAACGCGACGATCCCCCGGGCCGAGGAGGCGCTGGGCGGCGACTACTGGCCGAACGTCTATGACGGCGCCGGGCACGGGTTCCTGCGGCAGCAGAGCGGTCGGGAGGGCGCGAACCACCATGCGTCGGTGCAGGCGTGGCCGATGACGGTGGGCTTCTTCCGGGCGGCGGGCTTCTACACCGGCGCCCGCTGACGCCATGAAACGCGGCCGGTCGGGCGTGCCCGCCGGGCTGAGCGTCGGGGTCCCGGCGCTGGCCGGTGCGGTGGTGCTGGTCCACCTGGCCGTGGCGGCCTGGGGCCCGTACGGGCTCCATCGCGACGCGCTCCTCTACCTGGCCATGGGGGAGCATCTCCACCTGCTGCGGATGGATTTTCCGCCCTTCATCGCGCTGGTGGCCGCGACCGAGCGGCTGCTGGGCGACTCGCTGGTGGTCATCCACCTGGGCACCGCGCTGGCCCACGGCGCTCTGGTCCTGCTGGCCGGCGTGTTCGCGCGCCGGGCGGGCGGGCGGGCCCCGTCGCAGCTCGTGGCAGCGCTCGTGGTGGCGACGGCGCCCGTCTACATGCGGGCCGGCGCTCTCTTCCAGCCGGTGGTCTTCGACCAGCTCTGGTGGACACTGGCGCTGCTGGCGCTGGCCCGGATCCCGGCGGTCCCGATCCGGTCGTCCCGGGACCGGCGACGGGGCGACTCCCGCCTCAGCCGGGTGCGGCTGTCGCGGTCGGACGGCGGACGCTGGGCGCTGCTCGGGATGGTCCTGGGGCTCGGGCTCCTGACCAAGTTCACGATCCTCATCCTCGGCGCCGCCATCCTGGTCGGCGTGGCGGCCACGCCGCTGCGGCGGTGGCTGGCAACGCCATGGCCGTGGGCGGCCGCCGCGCTCTCGTTCGTCATCGGCGCGCCGAGCATCACCGGCCAGATGCTCCTGGACTGGCCGTTCTTCAACCAGCTCTCGGACCTCCAGGCGAGCCAGCTCCAGCGGGTGACGCCCACGGCGTTCACCCTCGAGCAGCTGCTGATGGTCGGGCCGGCCGTGCTCATCGCCGTGGCCGGCGCCATCGCGGTGCTGGTCCGGCGGCGGGATGCCGGACTCCAGGCGGTCGCGTGGACGGCCATCGCCGCGTTCGTGATCATGCTGCTGGCCGGCGGGAAAGCGTACTACATCGCGCCGATCTGGCCCGCGCTCCTGGGGATCGGGCTGGCCGAGATCGAGCGGTGGGCCCGGCGGCTCCGGGAGGGCGAGCCGCCGCTCTGGGAGGCCGGCGGCCGGCGGGCGTCGGCCACCGTCCGACCGGCGGCCGACGACGCCGAGCCCGCGACGCGAGCAGGGTCGCCGGCCGCGTCGGGGGCGCAGGGCTCCACCGCCGGACGCTCCGGCCCGCGGCCCCGACCCGGCGCCGCCATGACCGTCTGGGGGATCGTCGCCGTGGCGGTCGGCGGGTTCGCCGTGATCGGTCTGCCCATGGGGCTGCCGGTCCTCCCGCCGGAGACCATGGCCCGGTACGCCGCGTGGCTCGGCGTCACGGAGGTGGTGACGACGAACACCGGCGAGCAGCTCGAGCTGCCCCAGGACTACGCGGACATGCTGGGCTGGGAGCGGCTGGCGGACTCGGTGACCCAGGTGTACCGGTCGCTGCCGCCGGAGGACCGGGAGCAGGCCGTGATCCTCGCCACGAACTACGGCCGCGCCGGCGCCATCGACTTCTACGCCGGCGACGAGATCCCCCACGCCGTGTCGCCGGTCGGCAGCTACTGGTACTGGGGCCCCGGCGACCGGCCCGGCCAGGTCACCATCGTGGTCGGGGCGGAGCCGGAGGACGTGCTCGGCGAGTACTTCGCCGAGGCCACACTCGCGGCGAGGGTGCGGAACCCGTGGGGCGTGCCGGAGGAGCGGAACGTCGGGATCGTCGTCGCCCGGGACCCGATCCGGCCACTGCAGCAGGTCTGGCCCGAGTGGCGGGGGATCAACTGAATGTTCCCGCTACGCGACGAGAACCCCACCGAGCTGGTCCCCTACGTCACCGTGGCGATCATCGCCATCAACGTGGCGGTATGGCTGCTGGTCCAGGGCGCGGGCGTCGACATGCAGGCACTCCAGCAGTCGGTGTGCACCTTCGGCGCGATCCCGTCGGAGATCACCGGCCAGACCGACGCCGTCCGCGGCGCCCGGGCGCTCCAGTGCCCCACCGGCGGGCTGACATGGACGGCGCTCGTGACCAGCATGTTCCTGCACGGCGGGTGGATGCACCTGATCGGCAACATGTGGTTCCTGTGGATCTTCGGGAACAACATCGAGGACAGCATGGGCCACCTCCGGTTCCTGCTGTTCTTCCTGCTGAGCGGCCTCGCCGCCTCCGCCGGCCACGTCCTGAGCTCGCCGGGCTCCACGGTCCCGATGGTCGGCGCGTCCGGCGCCATCAGCGGGATCATGGGCGCGTACCTCGTGCTCTACCCGCGGGTCCGGATCCTGACGCTCTTCTTTTTCATCATCTTCATCCGGATCTTCCCGCTCCCCGCGTGGGTCATGCTCGCCTACTGGTTCGCGATCCAGCTGCTCTCGGGGACCAGCACGCCCGCCACCGGCTCGGGCGTCGCCTACTGGGCCCACATCGGTGGCTTCGCCGCCGGCGTCGTGCTGATCAAGCTGTTCGAGAACCGACAGCTGGTGGACGCGAAGCGGTCGGGGAAGAAGCTGGACCGGGGGGAGATCCGGGGGGAGTGGCTTTGAGGCGGGCGGGTCTGTTGGGCCACCGCCCGGATCTTCGAA
>JBPRGE010000031.1:0-21000 GCA_051418035.1 Candidatus Longimicrobiales bacterium M2_2A_002 | reverse complement strand
GGGAGATCTCCACGTTGACTTCGCGGTCCTCCAGCTTCCCATCCCGGAGCAGCCCCCGGAGCTTCTCTCGGGTTCGCTTCCGCCGGTCGGCGGACTCGGGCTCCTCCCCGGACGTGGTCTGCTCCGCCTGGCCCGTGGACCCCACCACGAACGCGCGGACGCCGGCGCCCTGCCCCTCCTGCTTCGGCGGTTCCACCGGCGGCAGGAGCAGGTCCAGCAGCCGCTCTTCCACGGCGGCCTCGGCCTTCTCCTCGACCTCGGCCTCCCGCTCGTCCCTGACCAGGTTCACCGCCACGTCCACCAGGTCCCGGATGATGGACTCCACATCCCGGCCTACGTAGCCGACCTCCGTGAACTTGCTGGCTTCCACCTTCACGAACGGCGCGCCGGCCAGCCGTGCGAGCCGACGCGCGATCTCCGTCTTCCCGACGCCCGTGGGCCCGATCATGATGATGTTGTTCGGCATGATCTCCTCCCGGAGATCGTCCGGCGCCTGACGACGACGCCACCGGTTCCGGAGCGCGATGGCCACCGCCTTCTTGGCCGCGTCCTGGCCCACGATATACGTGTCCAGCTCGGCCACGATCTGGCGGGGAGTCAGCTCGTCGAGGAACTCGGGCGGACTGCCCTCTGTGCCGGCATCGAGATGGGGACCGCCGTCGCTCGGTCCAGCCTGCTCGGACTGCTCGTCGGTCCGCTCGATGCTCTCGGTCTGCTCTGTCTCTTCGGCCTGCCCGGCCGTGGGGGTCGTGGTCTCGGTCATTGGTCCTTCGGCTCGTCCAGCTCGAGGACGGTGATGTTCCGGTTCGTGTAGATGCAGATATCGGCGGCGATCTCCAGCGACCGCCGGACGATGGTCGGTGCGTCGAGGCCGCCGTGCTCCTTCAGCGCCCGGGCGGCGGCGAGGGCGTACGCGCCGCCGCTCCCGATGGCGACGATCTCGTCATCGGGCTCGATGACGTTGCCGTCCCCACTCACCAGGAAGAGGTGATCGGCGTCGGCCACGGCCAGCAGCGCTTCGAGGCGCCGCAGGTAGCGGTCCGTCCGCCAGTCCTTCGCCAGCTCGACCACTGCCCGCGGCAGGTTGCCCGGGTAGCGTTCCAGCTTCTCCTCGAATTTCTCGAAGAGGGTGAACGCGTCGGCGACGGAGCCGGCGAACCCGGCCAGGATCGTTCCGTCCTTCAGCGTCCGCACCTTGCGGGCGCCGCCCTTCATGATCGTCTCGCCCATCGTGACCTGGCCGTCGCCGCCCAGCGCCACTTTCCCGTCGTGTCTCGTCGCGACAATGGTGGTCGCGTGCATCTCGGTATTGCTCATGGTCTTTGCTGTACACCGGCCGGCGTCTGACGTTCGCGGGCAGCTCGAAGGAATCGACGGGCACGAAGAACGGCATGAGGTCTTGCCGGCTGGGGCCGATGTCGTCGAGCAGGTCGACCCTCGCGCGCCCGACCGCGAGCTTTTGAACCGCCGGGACGCGGGGATCCAGCCGCGAACCCTCGGCTGCCGGCCAGACCACAGCAGTCCTTCGAGTCCTTCGTGGTTCTTCGAGTCCTTCGTGGCAAGGCTGTTCAGCGAACGGCCGCGTCGTTGGAGCTACGCCCGGGGATGGGCGTCCTGATAGACGCGCTTCAGCCGCTCCTTGGAGGTGTGGGTATAGATCCGGGTGGTGGAGAGCGAGGCGTGGCCGAGGAGCTCCTTCACGGCCATGAGGTCGGCGCCGGCGTCCAGGAGGTGGGTGGCGAAAGAGTGGCGGAGCGAGTGCGTCGAAAGCTCGCCCTCGTCGGCCACGGCGTCGAGGAACTCCTGGACGATCCCCTGGATCCGGCGAGTGGAGAGGCGGGTGCCGTTTTCGGAGATGAAGAGCGCGTCGCGATCCGGGCCGCCCGACGCGGCCAGCGCCTCCCGCCGACGGAGCTCGTACCGCCGGAGCGCCCGGACGGCGGCGTTGCCCAGCGGAACGATCCGCTCCTTGCGGCCCTTGCCCCGGACCCGGACCTGGTCGCCCACCATGTCGACATCGCCGAAGTCGAGCCCCTGCAGCTCGGAGACACGCATCCCGGTGGCGTAGAACGTCTCGAGGATCGCCAGGTCCCGGGCGCCCCGGAACCCGCCCTCGGCCGCCCGGTTCTCCGCCAGGACGAACATCCGGTCCACGTCGCTCCGGGTCAGCCACGCCGGCAGCTTCCGGTCGAGCTTCGGGGAACGGACGGTCCGGGCCGGGTTCGCCTCGACCAGCTCCTCCCGGTGCAGCCAGCGGTAAAACGTCCGGATCGCCGACAGCTTCCGACTGATCGTCCGCCGGGCCAGCCCGCGACGGTTCAGGTGGCCGAGGTACGACCGGAGGTCCAGCCGGTCCACGTCGGGCCACGTCCACTCCGGATACTGGGTATCCAGCCAGGAACGGAACTGCCGCAGGTCCCGCTCATAGGCGGCCACCGTATTGGGGCTCAGCTGCCGCCCCTCCTCGATGTAGCGGAGGTACTCCGCGAGCGGATGCCGACCCTGCCTCATGCACTTTCCCCCGTCATGCCCCCCCTGGCTCTCGACCCTGGTCTCTGGTCTCTGACCTCAGAGACCGGAAGCGACGGGCTCGACCGTCTCGATCCCGTGCTCCGCCATCCACGTAACCTGATGTGCCAGCGCCCGTTCCGCCATCCGCGCGCGCCGCTCCCGCTTCTTCTTCACTCGTTCGGCCAGTGGCTCGAGGAGGCCGAAATTCGAGTTCATCGGCTGGAAGTCGCCGGGGTCGGCCTGCCGCAGGTAGCGGTACAGGCCCCCGATCATGGTGGTCGGCGGCGGAACCGCGGGAGCGAGTCCGGAGACGATCCGATGGAGGTTGATCCCCGCCAGGATCCCCGACGCCGCCGACTCGGTGTACCCCTCCACGCCCGTCAGCTGTCCGGCGAAGATCAGTGGCCGGACGGCCTCGGGGTCCATGGTGTCGGGTGCGGCGGGATCGCCGGCGCCGTCCTCCGCGTCCGGGCCGAGCTCCGATGGCCGCGGCGAGCCCCACGCGGTGAGCTGTCCCGGGAAGTTGAGGTACGTGTTCCGGTGGATCGACCCCATCCGGAGGAACTCGGCGTCCTCGAGTCCCGGGATCATCCGGAATACCCGTCGCTGCTCGCCCGTCCGGAGCCGCGTCTGGAACCCGACCATGTTCCACATCTGGCCGTGTCGGTCCTCGCGCCGGAGCTGGACCACGGCACGGGGCTCCCCGCCGGTCCGTGGGTCCCGCAGCCCGATGGGCTTCATGGGGCCGAACCGGAGCGTCTCCCGGCCCCGCTCCGCCATGACCTCGACCGGCAGGCACCCCTCGAAGTACGGGATCGCTTCCCAGTCGTGGCCGGGGTACACGTCGGCCGCCAGGAGCGCGTCGATGAACGTCTCGTACTCCGTCTCGTTCATCGGGCAGTTCAGGTAGTCGTCGCCCTCGCCCTTGCCCCAGCGGGACGCGAGCCAGGCGGTCTCCATGTCCACGGAGTCGCCGGCGACGATGGGGGCGATGGAGTCGTAGAAGGCGAGTCCGTCGTCCCCCAGGAGCGACTGGATCTCCCCGGTCAGCGGGTCGGACGTGAGCGGCCCGGTGGCGATGATCGCCGGTCCGTCCGGCAGCGACGTGACCTCGCGACGCTCGAGCGCGATCCGTGGATGCGACTCCATTGCCTCCGTCATCCGGGCGGAGAACCGTTCCCGGTCGACGGCCAGCGCAGTGCCCGCCGGGACCCGCGTCTCATCGGCGGCGTGGAGGAGGATGGACCCGAGCCGTCGCATCTCGGCTTTCAGCAGGCCGTGTGCGTTGCCCGTATCCTCGCTCTTGAAGGAGTTGGTGCAGACCAGCTCGGCGAGCCCGTCCGTCCGGTGGGCCTCGGTGCTCCGTACCGGGCGCATCTCGACCAGCGTGACGTCGTGGCCCCGCTCGGCCAGCTGCCACGCCGCCTCGCACCCCGCGAGCCCGCCGCCGACCACGGTGACGGGCGTCCTGGCTCCTGTCATGCTACGTCTCTCCTCCATCGTCATCCCCGGACCGACCGGCCGCCACGGCCAGCGAACCGACCTCCGCCTCCAGGCTCGCCGGCGACATCTCGGCCCGGCACTCGAGGCACGCGTAATACTCGCCTCGCTGCTTCGTCCGCTTCTTCACGATGAAGTCGGCGCGCCCGCACGTCGGGCAGGGGATGGCGACGGGCTCGTCCCACACCGACCAGTCGCACTCGGGGTAACGGACGCACCCCCAGAACGACTTCCCCTTCCGTGTCCGCTTCTCCGCCACCTCGCCCTCGCCGCACTTCGGACAGATCAGCCCCGGTACGGGGAACGGCTTGGTGAACGTGCACTTCGGGTGACGCTCGCACCCGATGAACGGGCCGTAGCGGCCGGTCCGCTTCAGGAGCCGGCCACCGCATTCGGGACACGCCTCGCCGGTCGCCTCGGGCTCCGGCCGCGTCTCCCCGTCGAGCGAGCGGGTGTACTCGCAGTCCGGGTAGCCGGTGCAGCCTACGAACCGGCCGCGATCGTTCCACCGAACGAGCAGCGCGCTGCCGCATTCGGGGCAGGACTCGTCCTCGAGCTCCATGAGCGACCGGATGAGGTCCTGACCCCCGGCCTCGCCCTTCGCCAGCTGCTCCCGGAACGGGCCGTAGAAATCACGGAGCACGGCGCGCCATTCGAGCTCACCCTCCTCGACCCGGTCGAGCTCCGCTTCCAGCTCGCTGGTGAAGCCCGGGTCGAAGAGGTCCGGGAAGATCCGCACCAGCACCCGGGTCACGGTCTCGCCCAGCGGCGTGGGCACGAACGCCTTCCGCTCCATCCTGACGTAGTCGCGGTCCCGGATCGTCGAGAGGATCTGGGCGTACGTGGACGGCCGCCCGATCCCCCGCTTCTCCAGCTCCTTGACCAGACTGGCCTCGGTGTAGTGAGAGGGCGGCTTGGTGAAGTGCTGCTCGGGCTCGAGGCCCCGCCGCTCGGCTGTCTCCCCCGTCTCCAGCGGCGGGACCGGGTCCAGGTCGTCGAGCGTCCTCGCATCGCCCTCCTCCCGGGCCTGCCGGTAGAGACGGGTGAAGCCGTCGAACTTGACCACGGAGCCGGTGGCACGGAACAGGTAGCTGCGGCCGCCGGCCTCGATTTCGAAGTCCAGCGTCGTGGTGTCATAGACGGCCGCCTGCATCTGTCCCGCCATGAACCGGAGCCAGATCAGCTCGTAGAGCCGCTGGCCCCGTCGGTCCAGGTAGCGCCGTACGGAGGCCGGCGTCCGGGTCGGGTCGGTGGGGCGGACCGCCTCGTGCGCCTCCTGCGCGCCCTTCTGCCGCTTCCCACCCCAGAGGCGAGGCCGAGCGGGGACGTAGCGGCGGCCGAACCGGTCCTCCAGGTGGCGTCGCGCTGCGCCCGCGGCGGAGCCGGCGACCCGGGTCGAGTCGGTCCGCATGTACGTGATGAGCCCGGCGGCGCCCCCGGGAAGGTCCACTCCCTCGTAGAGCTTCTGGGCGACCCGCATGGTGGTCCGGGCGTTGAAGTTGAGGCGCTTCGAGGCCTCCTGCTGCAGCGTCGACGTCGTGAACGGCGGCGGTGGGTTCTTCCGCCGCTCCCGCCGCTTCACGCCGGTGACGGTGAACGGCGCTCCCGCGATCGCGTCCACGACCGCCCGGGCCTCCGCCTCGTCAGCCAGCGTGAACTTGCGGCCGTCGATCCGGTGCAGCTTCGCCTCGAACGTCTGCCCGCCGGCGTGGAGCTTCGCCTTGATCGACCAGTACTCCGTCGCGCGGAACGCCCGGATCTCCTCCTCGCGCTCCACGATCAGCCGGAGCGCCACCGTCTGGACCCGCCCGGCGCTGAGCCCGCGACGGATCGGCTTCCACAGGAGCGGGCTGACCTGGTAGCCGACGAGGCGGTCCAGGATCCGGCGCGCCTGCTGGGCCTCGATCTTCCACATGTCGAGCCGCTCCGGCGCGTCCAGGGCCCGGCGGACGGCCTCCCTCGTCACCTCGTGGAACCGGACGCGGCCGAACCGGTCGTCGGACGGGCCGGCCCGGCCCAGCTCCTCCGCCACGTGCCAGGCGATGGCCTCGCCCTCCCGGTCCGGGTCCGTGGCCAGCAGGACCCGCTCGGCGCTCCGGGCACTCCGCGCCAGCTCGCGGAGGACCTTCTCCTTCCCCCGGATCACGACGTACCGGGGCTCGAACCCGGCCTCGATATCCACGCCGAGCTCCTTCCTCGGCAGGTCCCGCACGTGACCCACCGAGGCCCGGACCTCGTAGCCGGGTCCGAGGTACTTGCCGATGGTCCGGGCCTTGGCCGGCGACTCGACGATCACCAGCTGCTTCGCGCCACTCATGGTCCTCCCTCCCGCAGCCCGAGCCGCCGGATGATCTCGTCCGCGGCGTCCTCGGGCGTCCGCTCGTCCGCGTCGAGAACCAGGTCGGCCTCTCCGTACCTCGGCTCGCGCTGCCGCAGCAGTGTCTCCATCCGCTCGACCCGGTCTTCCTCCGGGCCGAGCAGCGGCCGGTCCACGGGGTCGGACTCCGCTCGCCGGACCGCCTCGCGGGCGCTCACCTGGAGCCAGACGAGGACTGTGCCCGGGCCCAGCGACTCGACAGGGCCGGGCTGCGTGGCCCACCCACCGCCCGGCGCGAGGACCACGTGCCGGCGGCCGGCCATGTCCGCCGTGACCTCCGCCTCCAGCGCCCGGAACGCCGGCTCCCCGTGCTCCCGGATCACGTCGCCGGGCGACCGGCCCGCCCGCTCCGCAATGGCGTGATCGAAGTCCACGAACTCCCACGCCAGCCGCTCGGCCAGGATCCGACCGACGGTGGTCTTGCCGGCGGCCATGAAGCCCACCAGCACGATACGCTCGGGGTCCGGGACACCGCCATGGCGGGTCGGGTCAGCCACAGTCGAAACGCCCCGGTGACGTCCGGGTCACGTGGCGCCGGACTCGTACGGAGCCTCGTCGCCGGACTCACCCAGCTCCAGGCCGCGACGCGCCAGGTCCGCGCGGTAGGCGTCGACGTTCCGGACCAGTTCGGCCATGGAGTCGCCGCCGAACTTCTCGAGCACGGCGTCCGCCAGCGTGATGGCGACCATCGCCTCGCCAACCACGCCCGCCGCCGCGAGCGCCGCCACATCGCTCCGCTCCCGGATGGCGTCCGCCCGCTCCTTGGTCCGGAGGTCGACGCTCTTGAGCGGCTTCATCAGCGTCGACAGGGGCTTCATGGCTACCCGACACACCAGTGGCTCTCCCGTGGTGATTCCGCCCTCGAGGCCGCCCGCATTGTTCCGCAGTCGGCGGTAGCCGCCGGTGCGGTCGAGCGGGCCGTCGGGGTCGTGCTCGATCTCGTCGTGGACGGCCGACCCCCGACGCCGCGCCGCTTCGAACCCGAGGCCGATCTCCACCCCCTTCATGGCGTGGATCGACATCAGCGCGCCCGCCAGGCGGCCGTCGAGCTTCCGGTCCCAGGCCACATAGCTGCCGAGCCCGGCCATCAGCCCGGTGGCCACCACCTCGAATACGCCACCGAGCGTGTCGCCGTCCTGCTGGGCCGCGTCGACCGCATCGATCATCCGCTCCTCCGCCTCCGGGTCGAGGGTGCGGAGCGGCGACGCGTCGGACGCGGCGTTCAGATCCGCCGGCCACTCGTCGGGACGGCGCGCCTCCACATCGCCGAGCCGGACGACATGGCTTCCGATGGAGACCCCGAGGTCGGCGAGGACCCGCCTGGCGACGGCGCCGGCCGCCACCCGCGCCGCCGTCTCCCGGGCCGACGCGCGCTCGAGGATGTCCCGGGCATCGGTCCGCCGGTACTTCAGCACACCCACGAGGTCGGCGTGGCCGGGTCGCGGCAGGTGGACCCTCCGCAGCTCCCGGTCTCCGGCGTCGGCCGACGGGGGCTCCGGTGCCATGGCGGCCCGCCAGTTCTCCCAGTCCCGGTTCCGGACGAGCATGGCGATGGGTGCGCCAATGGTCTCGCCCAGCCGGACGCCGGCCAGGAGCTCGGCCCGGTCCTCCTCGATGGCCATGCGACCGCCCCGGCCGTAGCCGCCCTGCCGGCGCCGCAGCTCCGGGTCGATGTCGCGCTCGGCCACGAGACTCAGGCCGGCCGGAACCCCCTCCACCAGGGAGACCAGGCCTCGGCCGTGGGACTCTCCGGCGGTTCTGAACGTGAATCGCATCCGTGGCTCCAGTCCGGTGGGTTCTCGATATCGGTACAACGGCTCCGGCGGCACGGGCAAGACGGGGCCGCCCCGGAAAAAGACGAGCCCCCGCGCGGGGGCTCCGGACCATGACGGTTCCGGCGACGGCCGTCAACTGCGCTGCAGCATCGCAGGGATCGCCGGGCTCGGCCACGCGTGCGGGGCGGCCACCCGGGTCCAGGTCTGCCGCTACAGCCCCGGATGCGGCGAGCGGAGGGAAGCCGAAGCCCCCCTCCGCTCACGTTTGTCCGCCCGCAGCGCTGTGCGTCTCTAGAGTCCGCCCGACCGGTCGATGTGGGGCGTGACCATGATCAGCTGATCGTCCTTCTGCTGCTCGACATTGGTCGTCCGGAACAGCGCGCCCACCAGCGGCAGGTTCATGAGGATCGGGATCCCCTTCTCGGTCCGGCGCAGCTCGGTGGTGGTCAGGCCGCTGATGGCGGCCGTCTGGCCGTCATCGAGCAGGATCTCGGTGTCCGTCTCCGACGTGCCGAACACGTAGCCGGCGTCGGCCGAGAACGACTGGATCTCCGACTGCTCGGCGTGGAGCTGGATCAGCACCTGGTCGGTCCCGACCACGTGCGGCGTGAGCTCGAGGATCACGCCGGTCTCCTCCGTCCGGACCTGGGCCTGCGGGCCCTGGGCCGTGGCCGCCCCCGGATCGACCACCCGGATCGGCGTCCGTTCGCCCACGTGCACCCGTGCGCTCCGGTGGTCGAGCACCGTCACGACCGGGTCGGCCTGCAGCTCCGCCAGCTCGAGGCGCTCCACCGCGTCGATCCACGTGATCAGAGAGTGCCGGCCCAGGAGCAGCGACGTGATCACCTCGAACGTCGTCTCGGAGAAGTCGCGGGTGGCGTTCCCCAGCGCGGCCACGGTCTCACCCGTGAGCGCCACGGTCCGCTCCGTCGTCTCCTCGCCCGGATCGAAGATCCCGTCACGGTCGGCGTCGTTCCACCCCTCCTCGGTGAGCTCGTTGAACATCGTCCCGTGGGAGTCCTTGAGCTCGTAGTGGACGCCGAGGCCCTCGAAGTCGCTCCGCCGGATCGTCAGGATCCGGACCTGGATCGTCACCTGCGGCGTGCGCCGGTCCAGCGACGGGATCAGGTTGCGGAGCCGCTCCACGACCGACGCGCGGGCGGAGACGATGATCGAGTTCGTAGCGCGGTTCACGGCCACGCTGCCATCCGACTGACGCTGGTCCTGCCCGCCATCGCCGGCCACGCCCTGTGCCAGCAGCTGCCGGACCTGCGGCGCCACCGAGTCGGCGGAGACATACTGCAGCGGGAACGCCTCGGTGACCGTCTCCTCCTGCGCCTCCATCTGCCGCTGGTTCTGCAGCGACGTCACCATGATGATCCCGCTGGGCAGCTCCGTCGCCGTCAGCCCCTGCCCCTCCAAAATCGCCCGCATGGCCTCGTCCCACGGCTGGTCACGGATCGCCGCGGTGATCGTCTGATTCTGCACACCCTGCCCCGGCACGATGCTGCGGTCGGAGAAGTCGGCGAACGTGTTCAGCACGTCGACGATCGGGACCTGGCGGAACTCCACCGTGATCGCCGGCTGCTCCGGCGCCGGTGCCTCCTGGACGGCCGGACGCGACACGGGGACCCGCTCGGCGACCTGGTCGGCACGACGCGCACGGCTCGGGACCGGCTCTGCGGCCTCCGCCTGCGCCGGTGCCCGCCCGCTGACCGCCATCGCGTCGTCACTCGTGCTCCATGCCTGGAACGCACCCGAAGGGTTCGGGAACGAGATCCGGATCATGCCACCGGTCTGCTCGATCTCGTAGTCCACGGCCTCTGCGAGGTCCACCACCACCCGCACCACACCGGTCTGGTACTGGCTCGAGCGCAGACCCAGGACGCCGCCCCGGTTGATGTCCAGGAACCGCCGCTGCGGCAGCTGGAACTCCGAGCCGGAGACGTCCACCACGATCCGTGGTGGGCTCGTCAGCATCTGGTGCTCGTACGTGACCGTCGCGTCCGCCTCGATGACCACGTTCGTGCGGTCACCGGCCGAGACGACGCTCAACCCCTGCACGCCCGCAAAAACGGCCAGCAGCATGGCGCGTAGTGCCATGATCGGAATCATCGCTCGGCTCCTCCCCTCTGGGGCATTTCCAGAATCTCCTGGCGGATGGTGCCGAAGTTCTCAACCGCCATTACGACACGTGTCGGGCCGATCTCTATGACCCGCGAGTTCCCTATCACATCACCAACCCGGGCGCGGAACACCCGGTCGTCCCCGCCCCGGAGCATGACCACGCTCCGACCGGGAACATCCGAATAGATGATCCCGCCGAGGGACAGCTCCCGGAATCGGGGGCCCATCTCGTCGTCGTCGGCCAGTGGACGGAACGGGTCCCGGCGCTCGCCGGCCCGATACTGGAACACCTCCCGCTCGTACACGAGCGTCAACTGGTCGGCCGACTGGCCGCCACTCTGCTGCTGCCCTCCCTGCTGGGCGACCACGCCCAGCACGGTGGCCGTCAGCAGCCCCGCGGCCATCAGATACGACATCGTCTTACGCACCGGCATTCCCTCCCTGCCCGCCCGCAGCTCCGCCCTGCGGCTGGTCGGGGAGCACGTACGTCTCGATTTGGAACGACGCCTCCAGGACCTGCTCCTCCTGGCGGGCGGCGCTCGGGGCAATGGTCAGGTCGATCGGCGTGATGATCCGATTCAGCGATCCGATCTCCGTCAGGAACCGGGCGATCTCGTGATACTCGCCGAGCACTGTCATCTGGAAGGTCCGGCGGTTGTAATGCGGACCGCGGTTCGTGTTCCCCGGATTGAACCGGGCCAGGTTCACGCCGATCTGGTCGGCCCGCTCGCTGATCGTGTTCAGCAGGCGGGAGACCTCCTCGCCACGCGGCACCAGCTGCTCGAGCCGGTTGATGTGGCGCTCGAGCTGCACCAGCCGCTCTTCCAGCCGCCGGCCCTGCGGCGCCAGCATCCGGGCCTGGCTGTTCGATGCTTCCAACCGCTCCAGCCGCGTCTTCATCGACTCCACCTCCTGCACATAGCCGTCGTGCAGGAAATACCAGTAGCCGAAGAGCAGGATGAGCGGCAGGAGCCCGATGAGCAGCCGCTGCTGCTGCTTGGGATCGTCAGGGAGTCCCAGAGCCATTGCTCACCTCCGATCCCATCGCCGTGTTGGTCGTCTCGTCCGGGAAGAGGGGCACGGTCTCCACCATCTCCATGGGCGGCGGCTCGTAGGCCCCGCTCAGGACGAAGTTGTGCACGATGTCGTTCGGGTCGTCCCCGACCTGCGCCTGCTCGCTGCTGATCAGCTGCACATTGCGCAGGAACGGCGATGCCTCCAGCGCGTCCATGTATCGGGTCAGCGCCGGCAGGCTGCCGGTGCGGCCCTGGAGCTGGAACGTCGGCGTCGGCCCACCCTGTACCTGGTCGATCGACTGCAGCCACGTGAAGGGCGGCAGCGCCCGGCTGACCTCGTCCAGGATGTGCGGCCAGATGTAGCGGCCCGCATCGATCTCCTGGATCAGCGCCAGCTTCTGGGCGATCGTGTCCTGCTGCGCCCGCAGCGACTGCTGCGTCTGGATCAGCTGGGCGAACCGCGCCGAATCGGCCACCGCCTGGTCGATGGCCACCTGCACGTCGGTCTTCTCGGACTGGACCCCGAAGTAGAGGAACAGTCCGACGAGCGGGGCGACGATCCACGCCGCCACGATGAACGCCATCATGCGGTCGAAGTCGGGCAGCTTCTCGGGCAGCTTCAGTGGGAAGCCGCCACCGCCCCGCTTCTTCCGCCTGCCAGCGCCGGGTAAGAGATTGATCTCGATCATTTCACCGGCCTCATGTCCGCCGCATGGCCAGACCCACGGGCAGCATCAGCATCGGTGCCACCTCGTCGACCGCGACCTCCGCGTTCACTTCGGGACGAACCGCCACACGCTCCAGCGGGTTCGCCAGCTTCGTCGTCACACCGAGCCGCTCGCCCAGGGCATCCACCACCCCGGGCACCCGGGCGCCTCCTCCCGAGAGGAACACCTGGTCCACACCCTCGCCGCCCGACTGCGCGGTGATGAAGGCGATGGCCCGCTCGATCCCCACGGCCAGCTCGTCCACCCGCTCGACCACGAACGACTCCAACCCGCCGACGTCCGAGCGGCCCTGGATCACGTCCTCGGCGTCGTCCGCCGTCATACCGCGCTCCCGCTGCAGTGACTCCCGGATCCGCCGGGAGCCGAACGGGATGTCGCGGACCACGATGGGGACACCGTCGTCCAGGATATTGATGTTCGTAGTTTCGTGTCCGACGTTCACGAGCGCCACCATCCCGTTCATGCTGTCCGGGTAGCTCTGCTCGAACGAGTTGTGGAGCGCAAACGCATCCACGTCGATGACCGAGGGCTCGATCCCGGCATCGGCGAGCAGCGTGAGCCTGTTCTCGATCAGCTCGCGCTTGGCGGCCACCAGGAGGACCGACATCTGCGGCGAAGAGCCCTCCGGGTCCAGGATCTGGAAGTCCAGCTGCACGCTCTCCATGTCGAACGGGACGTGCTGATGGGCCTCCCAGCGGATCAGCTCCTGCGCCTCGGAGTCGTCCATCCGGTCCATCTGGATCTTTTTGATGATCACGTCGTGCCCGCCCACCGCCGCGACCACGTCCTTCTTGCCGACGCCCGCCTGGTCCGCCACCGATCGGATGGTCTCCGCCACGAGAACGGGGTCCATGACCTCGCCCTCGACGATGGCGTCCGGCACCAGGGCGCTCGTCGCGATCTTCGTGATCTCCGGATCAGCCTTCGAATGATCCACGACCACGAGCTTGACGAAGCCGCTCCCGATATCGAGTCCCGCAGTGACCTTGCTTCGGCCGAAAAGTGCCATGCGAATGGTCCGGGTTAGTGGGGGAAGGCCGTGCGGCGGAACGCTTTAGACTATCCTCGCCACGATGGCGTGTCAATAACGACCCGCCCGGTTCATCGACCCCCGTTCAGTACGTGTGTCGCGATTCTAATGGTGTATCATCAAATTCCGCCAGGCTCCATGGCCGTGAAGTCCATCCACGCCCGAGCTGCGAGAGGCCGCGGCCTCAGTGCGCCATCGAAGGCTCGTCGGGTCCGGCACGCCGAGTACTGGATCCTCGAGCCGTCCAGGGTGCCGGGCCCCGGTTCCAGCTGGCCCGACCCCCGTACGACCACGCTGCCCTCGAAGAGGTTCCCGGTGCCGGTGATCCGCAATCCTCCCATGACGATGACCACGCCGTAGAAGGTGAACGGTCCGCTGGCCAACAGGTTCCCCTCCACGATCAGGATACCCTGTCCGGTCCCGCTGCCGAGCTCCAGGTCGCCCTTTGCATGGATGATCGGGAACGCGCCGTAACATGCGCTTGCCGCGTCGTTCGGCGCACCCCAGTTGCTCTTCACGGACACGTCGCAGACCTCGTGGCCCGAGACGTCCGTGGTGGTAACCGGGGCCGTTCCGCTCTCCGACGCGCCGGCGTCGTAGACCCTGGTTGCGTGGGCCATCAGGTCCGTTACCGTAATGGCGCCGAAGTCGCTCAGCGCAGCCGTATCCAGCGCGGCGTCCTCGAGGACCGGCGGGCTGCCTGCGATCCGGTCGCGGCTCCGCTCGTCCACCCGCGTCGAGTCGAAGGCGGTCACGCCGGCCACTGCGTCACCGACGGTGCAGCCGGGGCCACCGCTGTCGTCGCCCCGGATCTCCGACCCCTCCCCGATGCTGAGTCCACCGTGGATCGCCAGCGCCGTGGGCGCGGGCAGCGCGGGCGTCAGGGTGCGGACGATCGACCCCACCACGCGGGACGCGGTCTGCGATCCGGCAGTGACCGTCCCCTCGGAGCTCACCAGGAACATGGTGGGACCGATGGAGCGGGCCCGGAGCGTGTACGAGCCGACCGGCTCGCCGCCGCTGGACACCGGCTCGGCGGGGTACGTCCGGGTCTCACCCACGCTGAACGCCGTCAGGTCCGCGTTCCTCCAGGTGCCGAGCGCGCTCTCGAGGCCGTACTCCGCGACATGGAACGCCTGATCCGCGAGGTCGGTGCCCGCACGAATCCGACCGTCCTGCGAGGACGCATAGAACCCACCGGTCACGAGGGCGCCGATCACCATGATGGCCAGGAGCGCCACCGGCAGCGCGAATCCGTCGCGGGTTCTGGGTCGTGGGTAGTCCAACACGTGCGCCTCCAGCGCCGGGCGGTGCGGCTAGTTGTTCCGCAGGTAGAGGTTGAGGGCCATCTCCGTCGTCTGCACGGCGTCGGCCCCGGGATCGGTGCGAACGGTGATCCGGATCTCCTCGATCTGCGCCGGGTCGTTCGTCGGTGTCCCGGCCGGAGTGTAGTATTCGAACCGGAGCCCCTGCCCCGGCGGCGCCAGCCCGTCCACGAGATAATCGAGCGTGGCGTCGCCCTCCGTCCTGCGCGCCAGGGCCCACTCGCCCGATGGGAGCGGACGGAGCGAGTACGTGACGTACTCGAAGGCCCGCACCGGGCTCAGGGGCTGGATGCCGGCCAGGTCCTGGTCGTCCAGCTCCAGGTACTGCAGCGGCTGGTCCCAGAGCGCCGTGCACCCCGCGTCCTCGACGCTCGATGCGGCGGCAACGGTCGTCGTGTCCCATCGGTCATCGGTGTACAGGATGCTGTCGTTGTCCACGAACAGCAGGACCCTGTCACCGGCCTCGAAAGCCTCACCGGCCGACCATACGACCGTTCGGTGCGCGGCCCGGTCCAATGTGCAGAAGAAGCCGGTCTTGCGGGGTGCCCGGAAGGTGATGGAGTCCGAAGCGGCGACCCGGACGTCCGAGTGTCCGATCCTCGCGCCGCCGATGGAGCTGACCTCCGCGAGCTCCGACTCCAGGATACCCAGGGCGGTCCGGAGGCTCTCCCGGTCGTGGATCATGAGACCCGCGGCCTCGTAGCTCCTCTCCTGGACCACCAGCGTCCGGTATACTCCCGCCAGCACGACCGCCGACAGGAGCGAAACGACCAGCAGCTCGACCCGGGTGAAGCCTGCCTCCCGCCCTGTCATCAGTTCACCGGCTTCGTGAGGCTGATGGAAAAGAGCGAATCCCGGACCGACTGCCGGAAACGGCCGTCGATGAACGCGGGGCCGTCCGTGATCAGCATCACGTGCGAGGTCGTGCCCGCGGCGCTCACCACACAGGTCACATCGTAGTTGCTGGTGCTCACGTACGGATCCGCGACACACTCATCCGCCAGGTTGGCCCACCCCGCCGGCGTGGAGGCCGAGGCCCGGAGCGACTCCGAGGCCTTCCGGACGGCCTCCATCCGCTCCGTGCGGAACTCGGAGGCCTGGATCTGCGCCATGGCGCGGCTCGTCGAGGCACCCATGGCCAGGATCGCCAGGCTCAGAATCAGCAGCCCGATGATCACCTCGACAACGGAGAACCCGTGATTCGGTGTGGATTTCGTCATTTCGGCCGTACCTGTCCTGCGATGCTGTTCGGTTGCCTGTGCAGCCACGCCCCCACTTCAATACGAGTTCCGTGCCGTGGAACGGCCGGTGGCGACCCTGAGCCGGCATAGCGTCCCGCCCGGGGGAAGAGCGCTGGAAACCCGGCACTTTCAGGGGGAGAGCAGGCGCCCGCCGACCCCCGGGTTCCTCGGCCAAATCTTCCGGGAAGGACTACTTTTTTCGTCCGCCCCGCAGCCGATCAGAAGACGGGGATCCACCACCGGTCCGGGGGTCGGAACGCCCGGTCCAGCGACGGCGCCGAGAGCGCCGCTCGCACGGCACACCCGTCACGGATCACGGCGCCATCCATCACGGCCGCCGACGCGGCTCGCGCGCCTCCCCGTATGGTGCTTCCGTCCTCGAGCGTGAGCTGGCCGTGCACGATGACCAGTCCCTCGAGCGTCGCGCCGCCGGTCAGCCTCAGGTCACCGTCGACCACGAAGACGCCCCTGCCATATCCGCCGTCCACGGTCAGGTCGGACGCGGCGACCATGGGGAGCAGATCGTGGCACGGGTGGGCCGGGTCGGGGCTGCCCCAGTTCAGGGAGTCGATGGCGCACACACCGGTCTGCTCCACGGCTCGGGGCACGGCGGTGGTGGCCGTGTACCGGATATCGGCCAGGACCGATGCCAGCGAGCCGAACGGGTCCACGACCGGCGGCGGGGGCGGCGCGGCGTGATCCATGGCGGGTCGCCCGGTGACCGAAGCGCCTGGCGCGATCGAGGCGTCGAGCGCTACGACACCCGCCGTGGGTTCCTCGCACGGTGCGCTCACGGCCCCACTCACCGAGTCGGTTCCCGCGATCGTCCCGGAGCCTGCCACGACCACCGGCCCCACGGCGGCGAGGGCGCCCGGGAAGCCCCGGCCGAGGCGATCGGGCGGGAGTGTCCGGACGAGGACCGCCGCCCGGGCCGTGGCCGGGCCGATCGGGCCGGGCACCCGGCCCTCGCTCCGCACCAGGAAGAGGGCCGTGTCGACCCGCACCGCCGTGGTCGTGGACCGGGCGTCCGCCACGAGCACCCGCGGCTCGCCCACGAGCAGATCCGACACCGACCGCGTCGACCACGCACCGACCGCAGCGAGCACACCGGCCTCGGCGATCCGTACGGCCTGGGCCCGGCGGCTCACCGCGCCCGCCACCGCCGACTCCCGGGTGCCGACCACCAGAATACCGGTGCCGAGGACGGCCAGCGCCAGCACCAGCACCATGGAAAGGACCAGCGCGAAGCCGGGCCTGCCGGCGGTCACGGGGGGCCGCCCGCGTTCATGCGTCGCACCACGGCGGTCAGGGCGGCGGCGCTGCCCAGGTGACGGAAGATCAAGGGGCTCAGTGTGATGCGGGCTCGGAGCGTGCCCGGCGCTGCGTCGAGCCGGGCCGTCTCCATCACCGCTTCGGTCACCGGCTGACGGCCGCCCTGTCCGCGGCGGTAGCGCAGCGCGCCATCGGACAGGTGGTACGTACCGGTCTCGAAGACCAGCAGGTGGCCCGCGCCGGCGGTGGGCATCGGCTCCAGCCGCATCCGAAGGTCGCCGCACCCGCCGCCCCCGCCGACCGCCGCGGCAGCGACCACCGCGTGGACGGAGCCGACCGTGCCCTCACCGGTGATGACCAGCGCCGAGTCCTTCCCGGGGTCCGGCCGGCGGACGCCGTCGTATCGGACCTGCAGCTCGGTGCCACCGGCACAGATGATGGCGCTGCCCCGCATCGCCCGGAGGCGGATCGAGTCCGGTCCCGGCGCAGCATCCCCCCGGGCCGCGTACCGGAGCTCCCCGTTCAGGACCAGGTCCACGGTCCGACCGATCTCCGCAGCTCGGACCCGGTCCTGGCTCACGGCGGCAAGCCGACCCTGTGCGCCGGCGAACGCTGCCGCCGCCAGCAGAACCAGGGCGAACAGCCAGGCGACCACGAGGAGCTCCGGAAGCGTGACACCGGGCCGTGCCGGACCGGATCCTGCCCCCGACCGGTCGGGCGACGGCCGGCTCATGGCGGCGACCCCGCGACGAAGGCCGCGACGCTGTCCATCGCCTCATCGGGGAGAACGGGTACAGGGAGCGTCGCGCTGCCGTACAGGGTGACCCGCACGCTCCCGGCCGGCCCCGTGACCGTGACTCGTGCCCCGGACGCACCGTCCGGGGTCCACCGGACGACGTTCGGCCCGCGCGTCGCCACGCCCGAAACAACCGGGGGCTCCGCCAGCACCGAGTCCAGCACGACCTCGGCCGTCCGGACCGCGACCTGATGGCCGGCGGCCGCCGCAGTCCGACGCGCTCCGACGAGCGCCAGACTCCCTACTGCCGCGGCCGTCGTAGCGAGGAAGACCACGGCCACGATGAGCTCCGGGAGCGAGTGCCCCGGTCGCCGCGAGTCGGCTACCATCGGCGGTACCGACCGTACGCGCTCACCGTCACACCGACTTCCGCCGCGCCCCGCCGGATCCGGATCGTCCGGCTGGTCAGGCGACCGATCCCGAGTGCGTCGTACCGCAGGACCACGGGCCGGTCGGTCCCCGGATCGATGATCACGCCGTAGCGGCGACCCAGATCGACGGGAGGCGGCTCGTTCCCGCGAACCACGCTGACGGAGAGCCGGGCCGCGATCGGGTCGAGGACCAGCGCGGCGCCGCCATGGCTGACCGCGGCCAGCCGGGTCCACCCCAGTGCCGCGGCCAGCTCGTCACGGGCCGAGCGGACCGCCGCCTCGTCCCGCCAGCGGACCATCGCCGGCGCCGCGATGGAGAGGAGCCCCGCCAGGAGGGCGAGGGCGACGATCGTCTCGATGAGGGTGTGGCCAGGGTGTCTCATGCCCCGACAATGCCTTCAACGGTGGGGCATCAGAATAGCGCGATGGGACGGAGGCGGGATGCGAAACTGCACGGTGCACTCGTGAAGTCCTACTCCAGCTCGTAGTCCCGGATTTTGTACAGCAGGGCGCGGGAGCTGAGCTCGAGGAGCTCGGCGGCCTTGGTCCGGTTCCCGCCGGTCCGCTCGAGCGCCTTCTTGATGAGACGGCGCTCGAGCACGGCGCTGTGCTTCTTCACGCTGAGCTCGTCATCACCGAGCTCGACGTCCTCCAGCGGCCGGACGGGGCTCTGGACGTGGTGCGGAAGGTCGTCCATGGTGAGCTTCTCGCCCTCGGCAAGGACCATGGCGCGCTCGATGACGTTCTCGAGCTCCCGGACGTTGCCCGTGAACGAGTACTCGAGGAGGACCTCCATGGCCTCGGGCTCGATGCCCTCGACGTCCAGGTCGAGGGAGCGGTTGTACCGTTCGATGAAGTGCTTCGCCAGGAGCGGGATCTCCTCGGACCGCTGCCGCAGCGGCGGGAGGTGGATCGGGACCACCGCGATCCGGAAGTACAGGTCCTTCCGGAAGTCGCCCTCCTTGATCTCGTCCTCGAGGTTCCGGTTCGTGGCGGAGATGATCCGGGCATTGACCTTCCGGCTCCTGCTCTCGCCGAGCCGCCGGACCTCTTCCTCCTGGAGCGTCCGGAGCAGCTTGACCTGGAGCGACCCCGGCATCTCCCCGATCTCGTCGAGGAAGAGCGTGCCGTTGGTGGCGGCCTCGAAGAGGCCTTCCTTGTCCCGGTCGGCGCCGGTGAACGCACCCTTCACGTAGCCGAACAGCTCGGACTCCAGCAGGTTCTCCGGGATCGCCCCGCAGTTCACGGCCACGAACGGGCCTCCCGCCCGCTCGCTCTCGTCGTGGATCAGCCGTGCAATCAGCTCCTTCCCGGTCCCGCTCTCGCCGGTCACCAGTACCGGCGACGGGTACTTGGCGACCTTCGTCGCCGTTTCGATCGCCTTCTTCATCGCCGGCGACTTGGCGATGATCCCGCTGAACCTGCGCTCGACGTTCACTTCCTCCCGCAGCCGGGTGACCTCCCGGCGGAGCGCTTCCCGCTCCTGCGCCTTCTTCAGCACCAGCACGAGCTGGTCGGCGCTGAACGGCTTGGGCACGTAGTCGTACGCGCCGGCCTTCATCGCCTCGATGGCCAGCTCGGTGCTCCCGTACGCCGTCATCACGATCACCAGCGCCTCGCCGCCCTCCTCATGGTAGGCCTCGAGGAACTCGAGCCCGGGCATCCCCGGCATCCGGACGTCGGTGAGGATCATGTCGGGCTCCAGCTCCAGCGCCTTCTTCAGCCCTTCCTTCCCGTCGGCGGCCACGGCGACATCGTAGCCCTCCTCGTCCAGGATCATGGACACGGTCTGCCGCAGGCTGGGCTCGTCATCGATGATCAGCACTCTCATTACGCCAGGGCCTCCGCTGGTTCCGTGGTTGCCGGGAGCTGGATCGTGAAGACGGCCCCCTCCTCAGTATTGTCCGCCCGGATGGTCCCGTCCATGCCGTCGATCAGTCGCGCCGACACGGCCAGGCCGAGCCCCGTCCCCTTCCCGGGCTCCTTCGTGGTCATGAACGGCTCGAAGATCCGTTCCAGGAGCTCGGTCGGGATCCCGGGACCGGTATCCGTCACCCGGATCTCCACGAGCGACTGGCCGGGCTCGAACGCGTACGTACGGGGCACCCGGTCCGGTTGATTGTATCTGCGTCGGTGGGAGTAGTCGATCCCCGGCGGGTCGTCCTTCCGACGTGCGGGAAGGTGGGGCGCCACGTCCTCGATGGTCTGCGACGTCGTGATCCGGATCTCCCGCCGATCCGCCCCCTCCATCGCATCCACCGCGTTCAGGAGGAGATTGACCAGCACCTGCTCCAGCTGGAACGGGTCGGCCTCGACCGCCGGGATTTCCGGATCGAGGGCCCTCGTCACGTCCACGTCATCGAACCGGCGCTGGGTCAGCACCAGCGCCAGCCCCTGCTCCACTACCTCGTTGACATCGATCGGCCGCACGCGGGCCTCCCGGGCCCGGGCGTAGTCCAGGAGCCCCCGGACGATCCGGTCGATCCGCTTGGCCTGCTCCGCCGTCGCCTCCACCAGCTCCTGCTCCCGCTCGCCCGTGACACGACGCGTGAGCAGGTCGACGTTGCCGGTGATCGCGGCCAGCGGGTTCCCGATCTCGTGGGCGACGCCCGCCGCCATCTGCCCCAGCGACGCCATCTTCTCCGCTCGGATCAGCTCGTCGCGCGCCTCGGTCAGCTCCCGGTTCGTGTCCTCCAGCGACTCGATGTTCCGTTTCAGCTCCCACTGGTGCTCGATCAGGTGCCCGGCCATCCGGTTCACCGACTCCGACAGCCGGTCCACCTCCCGGGAGTCGCCGCGGGGCAGCCGCCGCCCGTAGTCGCCCGACGCGATCGCCTCGGCGCCCTCGACGATCCGGTCCAGCGGCCGCATGATCCGCGTCTGGATCAGCCACCGGCCGAACAGCGTGAACACCGCGATGTCGACGAACAG
>JBPRGE010000030.1:0-23283 GCA_051418035.1 Candidatus Longimicrobiales bacterium M2_2A_002 | reverse complement strand
GCGAGGTAACTGGCCGCAGCCGATGCCCCTGGCCGGGGGCGCCTGATGCCGCAGGTCGCGTGGCAGAGGGAAGAGAGAGTGACTCAGGCGAGCCGTCGAAGGGCGGTGAGCCGGCCGAACCGGAAGAGTCGCACTCGCCAGTCCACAAGGCCCCCGTCGCCGGGTTCGCCCGGAGGCGGGGGTTCTTGCATCCCCCCGGTCCCCCGTGTGCCGTGTGCCCGTGCATCGTGCACATCGTGAATCGTTCACCGAATCGACGAAGCCACAGTGTCTACTGGCACCACCAGCGGCGGCCGCGGGACCATCCGGATCGGCGTCTCCGGCTGGGAATACGACGCCTGGCGAGGCGAGTTCTACCCGGACGAGCTGGAGCGCGGGCAGGAGCTGGCGTACGCCCTCCGTCGCTTTCCCACGGTGGAGGTCAACGGGACGTTCTACTCGCTGAAGAAGAAATCGGACGTCCAGCGGTGGCTCGAGGCCGGGACCGGGGACTCGGTGTTCGCCGTGAAGGGGAGCCGGTACATCACGCACATGAAGCGGCTCGCCGACCCGGACCGGCCGCTGGCGAACTTCTTCGGTCAGGGCCTCATGGTGCTGGGCGACGCGCTCGGCCCGGTCCTCTGGCAGCTGCGCGACGACTTCGCGTACGACCCGGACCGGCTCGTACCGTTCCTCGAGGCGCTCCCCGGCTCCCATGACGAGGCCGCCGCTCTCGCGCGTCGGCACGATGACCGCCTGGAGGAGGCGGCGACCGAGCCCCGAACGACGGGGCCGGTCCGTCACGCTCTGGAGCCCCGGCACCCGAGCTTCGAGTCGGGTGAAGCGAAGGCGCTGCTCCGCGAGCACGGGGTGGCACTGGTCGTCTCCGCCAACCCCGGCAGGTTCCCGATCTTCCGGGAGCGGACCGCCGACTTCATGTACGTCCGGCTCCACGGCCCCGAGGTCATGTACGAGGGCAGCTACCCGGACGGGGCGCTGGACCGGTGGGCGAGCCGGATCGAGGAATGGTCCGGTGGCGGCGATGTCTACGTCTACTTCGACAACGATGCCGACGGTGCGGCGCCGTTCGACGCCCGTCGCCTCATGGAGCGGCTCGGGCTCGCCGGGGACCGGGCGGCCCCTGGCATGAAAGACGCAATGCCCGGGTAGGTGCGAGCGGCCGGCGACACCGGCTGCGACTACCGACCGAAACACACGGGATCATGGACCATCTGACCATCTATCTGGCGGGCGAGATCCACTCGGACTGGCGGGACGAGCTCCGGAGCCACCTGGACGACAGGGACGTCCCCGCGGAGCTGACCTTCGTGGGGCCGCAGGAGGTGCACGAGCGGTCCGACGACGTGGGCGAGGACATCCTGGGCGAGCAGCCGAACCAGCGGTACCGCGACCTCCTGGGCGGGCAGGTGAACAACCTCCGCCGGCGGGTCCAGATGGCGGGGGCAGACCTCTGCGTCTCCTATTTCGGGCCGAAGTACAAGCAGTGGAACACGGCGGCCGACACCGGGGCCGCGGCGGCGCTGGAGATCCCGGTCATCCTCGTCCGTGACATGGAGCACCTGCACGCGCTGAAGGATCTGGACGCCTTCGCCTCGGTCACCGTGGAGACGCTGGAGCAGGCCGCGGAGACCATCGCCTACATCTTCGAGTAGGTGGATTCCGGATCGCAGGCGGGGCCGGCCGAAGCCCGGCGACCCGGCGCCCGGGGCTTGCTTCCGGCCCCCGAGCGGGTCACCTTCCGGCCCCTATGACCCATCCACGCATCGAGAACCTCCGGCGCATGCTGGAGAAGCACCCCGACGATCCCCGGCTCCGGTTCGGGCTCGCCCTCGAGTACGAGAAGGCCGGCCGGTGGGAGGACGTGGTCGAGCAGCTCGAACGGTACTTGCGTACCACCGAGGACGAGGGCAACGCCTGGGGCCGTCTGGGCGAAGCCCTGCGCCGTCTGGGCCGGGATGAAGAGGCCCGGGGCGCGTATCGGAAGGGGATCGAGGCCGCGACGCGGCACAACCACCCGACCATGGCGGCCGAGTTCGAAGATACCCTGGGGGACTGGGAGTAGCCGGTCCCCCGCCGCAGTGCACATACCAAGGAGACCCATAATGATGACCCGCGCCCTCGCCCCCGTGCTCGCGGTGGCAGGCGGACTCGCCATGGCCGCCATCTCGACGCCGGCGGCCGCCCAGAGCTCCGGCACGTTCACGCTTACCCAGAACGGGAATCAGGTCGCGACCGAGGAGTTCACCCGGACCGACGACCGGCTGGAGACCCAGCTCGAGGTGACCGGACAGGCCCTCGTCATGACCACGGCCACCCTCGCCGACGACGCCAGTGTCAATCGGCTCGAGCTGCGGATCCTGCCGCCGGCCACGCCCGACGCGGATCCGCTCCAGAGCATCGGCGCCGAGTTCGGCTCCGACTCGATCCGTGTCGAGATGCCCATCGGGACGGAGACCGGCGCGGGGCCGGCCGTCGCCGGGACGGTGCCGTACGTCGACCCGAGCCCCAGCTACATGGAGCAGATCCTCCGGCGGGCCCGGGTGCTCGGCGGCCCCGAGGCGACGGTCCAGGTGTGGATCCCGGGCCAGGGCGCCGGACAGGTCGTTCCCGCACAGGTCACCTTCGGCGACGATGCCACCGCCACGCTCTCCATCGGGAACGTCACCTTCGAGTTCGACCTCGGCGACGAGGGCGGAATCGTCCGCGGCGAGGTACCGGCCCAGGGGCTGGTCATCGAACGGCAGTAGGCGGACCCCAAACTGGAAACGTTCGAGCAGGAAGCGCTGCCGCACCTCGACGCGGTCTACCGCTTCGCCCTGCGTCTCACCAGGTCGCCGGCCGAGGCCGAGGACCTGGTGCAGGAGACCTTCCTCCGGGCCTACCGCAGCTGGGACCAGTACACGCCGGGGACCAGAGCCAAGAGCTGGCTCTTCACCATATGCAGGAACGCATTCCTCCGTGGACAGGAGCGGGACACGCGGCGGGATGAGCTCGTCAGTGAGGCCGCGGCGGAGTCCGACGCGGACGACCAGGTCCACGAAACACCGCTCTTCGCCGGGAAGGCCGACTACGACCCCGAGGGCGACTTCTTCCGCGGTCTCGTGGACGACGAGGTCCTCGCCGCCGTGGACGGACTCCCCGACGACTTCCGGGAGACCGTGGTCCTCGGCGACCTGCACGGGATGAGCTACCAGGAAGTGGCCGAGATCCTGAATGTCCCGCTGGGGACCGTGAAGAGCCGGCTGTTCCGGGGACGGAAGCTGCTGCAGGAGGCGCTCTACGACTACGCCATCGAGAGCGGGTTCCTCGAGAAGGAAAAGAAGCCATGAAGCCCATCGGCTGCCAGGAAGCGCTCGAACGGCTCTACGAGTACCTCGACGGCGAGCTCACACCCGAGTCCGCGGAGGAGGTCCGGAAGCACGTCGAGGTCTGCGACGCCTGCTACCCCGAAGTCAGGTTCACCACCGAGTTCCGCGACGCCCTCCACCGCGCCGCCCGCGGCCAGCCGGTCTCCCCCGATGGACTCCGACGGAAGATCAGGAAGCTGCTCGAGAACGAGCGCGACGAGTGACGCCGGCTCAGTCCAGCAGCGATGTCTGCCCGCCGACCGGCGGGACCTCGTGGCACGCCCGACAGCGGGCTTCGTAGGACTCCAGACCCCCGACCTGGATGGTGGGCCCCTCGGCGGGGGCCGGCCGGCCATCGATCAGCCTCTGGTTCCGCGTGGCCAGCTCCCCGCACTTCACGCAGATCGCCGTCAGCTTGTCGATCTTCTCCGCCACCGCCAGCAGCTCGCCCATGGGACCGAACGGGAGACCCCGGAAGTCCATGTCGGTACCCGCAGCGATCACCCGCACACCCCGGTCGGCCAGCGCGTTGACCACTTCCACCACGTGCTCGTCCAGGAACTGGATCTCGTCGATGGCGACGACCTCCGTGTCCGCCTCCACCCGCTCCGCCAGCTCACCGGCCGTCGACACCATCTCCGCGGGGAGCCGACCCTCGTCGTGGGAGATCACCTCCCGGATCCCGTACCGGTCGTCCAGCTGGCTCTTGAACACCTGCACCCGCTTCTTCGCCAGCGTGGCCCGTCGGACGCGCCGCAGCAGCTCCTCCGACTTCCCGCTGAACATGACGCCGCTGATGATCTCGACCCAGCCCGTCCTGCTCATCCGTTCCATGCCCGCCAAGCTAGAACGGACGGCGCGACGCGTCCACCGGTGGGACTGCGACGACAGGCGGCCGTAGGGGATCTCCCCACATCATTTCATCCATTCCACCACAGACCCCGGCCCTATTTATCATATCTTTATGAAGAAATCAGGAAGGGCCGCAGACGGTCGAGAACAGAACCGCAAGGAGCGGAGGAGATTATGGAAGGGAAGGCGAGGATCGGACGGTGGGTGGTGCTCGGGGCGGTGGGTTCGCTCCTGGCGGTGTCGGCGCTGGCGTTCGCCGGCGGGGCGTCGCCGGGCTTTCTGGGCGCGGAGATCCCCGAGACGCCGGAGCTCCCGGAGCTGCGGGGTGTCGAGCAGGCGCAGCTGACCACTCCCCCGCACGTGCCGGCGCCGATGGACCGGGACCACGCCACGCGGGTCGTGGTCGATCTCGAGGTCATCGAGAAGCCGATGACGCTGGCGAACGGCGTCGAGTACACGATGTGGACGTTCGGCGGAACGGTTCCGGGCAGCTTCATCCGGGTCCGTGAGGGCGACCTGGTGGAGTTCCACCTGAAGAACCACCACTCGAGCGAGATGCCCCACAACATCGATCTGCACGCGGTGACCGGTCCGGGTGGGGGCGCGAAGGCGTCGCTGACCATGCCGGGCAACGAGACGGTATTCGAGTTCCGGGCGCTGAACCCCGGCCTGTACGTCTACCACTGCGCCACAGCGCCGGTGGGCATCCATATCGCCAACGGCATGTACGGTCTGATCCTGGTGGAGCCCGAGGAGGGGCTGCCGGCCGTCGACCGCGAGTACTACGTGATGCAGGGCGAGTTCTACACGGAGGGCGGCTACATGGAGGCCGGGCTCCAGCCGTTCTCGATGGACAAGGCGATGGACGAGAACCCGGACTACGTCGTCTTCAACGGGGGTGTCGGCTCGCTGACGGGTGACGACGCGCTGGAGGCCGAGGTGGGCGAGACGGTGCGGCTCTACGTCGGCAACGGCGGGCCGAACCTGACGAGCTCGTTCCACGTGATCGGCGAGATCTTCGACAACGTGTACGCCGAGGGCGGAACGGCGGTAACGCACAACGTGCAGACCACGTCGATCCCGGCCGGCGGGTCGGCCATCACCGAGTACCGGGTGGATGTCCCGGGCGAGCTGGTGCTGGTCGACCACGCGATCTTCCGCGCGTTCAACAAGGGCGCCCTGGGGATGATGGAAGTGAGCGGCGAGGCCGATCTGGCGGTGTTCAGCGGGCAGAAGTCCAACGAGAGCTACTCGCCCGAGGGCGAGGTCGCCGACGAGGACGAGTAGGACCGGCCGACCCGATGCCGAACCGGATCGCGATCGCGCTCCTGGCGCTGGTGCTCCCCTTCCCTCTGGCCGCACAGGCCGGCGGGCGGGGGACACCCGCATCCGGTCCGGTCTCCGGGCCGGTTCCGGGCGACGATGGCCCCCGGTCCCACCGGCCGATGGTCACGGTGCCGGCGGGCCGGTACCTCCCGCTCTACTCGCCGGACACGACCGCTGTGGCGGTGCCGAGCTTCCGCATGGACGCCCACGCCGTGACCCGGGCCGAATTCGCGGCGTTTGTCGCGGCCGAGCCACGCTGGCGCCGCGATCGGGTCAAGCCGGTCTTCGCCGGCCGCCGGTACCTCTCCGACTGGGTCTCGGCCACCGAGCCCGGTACCCGTCCACGCTCCCCGGTCACGGATGTCTCGTGGTTCGCCTCCCGGGCGTACTGCGCCCGGGAGGGGAAGCGGCTCCCGACGGTGGACGAGTGGGAGTACGCCGCGCGGGCGGACGAAACGCGGGTGGACGCCATGCGGGACCCGTCGCACAAGGCCCGCATCCTGAAGCTGACCACGGGCCGCCCGAAACCGGTACCGCCCGTGGGCTCCGGCTTCGAGAACGTGTACGGGATCCACGGTATGCACGGACTGGTCTGGGAGTGGGTCTCCGACTTCAACACGGTGACGGTGGGCACCGACTCCCGGGGCACGAGCCAGCGGGACAACAACCTCTACTGCGCCGCGGGCGCGGAGGGCGCCACCGACACCGAGGACTATGCGGCGTTCCTTCGCTACGCCTTCCGGGCGAGCCTGGACGGCCGCGCCACCTCCGCCGCCCTCGGGTTCCGGTGCGCGGCGGACGCATCCGAGAGGCAGCCATGAGCGAGAGAGACCTCCTGAGCAGAGTCGTACGCAGCGTCGCCTTGGGCGTGGTCGGCGCGCTGGTGATCCTCGCCATCGGCTGTGACGCCTCCCATGCGGCGGATGCGCACGGAGACTCCGCGGGCCACGCCTCCGCGGAGCGCTCCTCCGCCGAACACTCCTCCCTGCAGCATGCCCCGGCGGACCACCGGGAGCTGGCGGCCGGCGAGCCATCGGACTTCAGCGTCTACCACGCCGAGTCGGACTGGATCGACCAGCACGGCACGACGCGGGCGCTCGGCTCGCTGGCCGGCCGGGTCCAGGTCGTGGCCATGGTCTACACGAGCTGCGCGTACGCATGCCCGCGGATCATGCTCGACATGAAGCGGATCGAAGCCGAGCTGGGCGCGGAGTACGAAGGGGAGGTCGGCTTCGTCGTCGTCTCCATCGACCCGGAGCGGGACACGCCCGAGAAGCTCGCCGAGTTCGCCGAGGGCAGCCGGCTCGACCCGGCGCGGTGGACGCTGCTGCACGGGTCCCCGGGCGACATCCGGGAGCTGGCCGTCCTCCTCGGCGTCCAGTACCGGCGGACGGCGCCCGGCGAGTGGGTCCACAGCAACCTGCTCACCGTGCTCGACCGCGATGGCGAGATCGTGCACCGCCAGCTGGGGCTCGGCACCGACCCGACCGGGACGCTCGACGCGATCCGGGCGGCCGCGGACGGCTGAGCCCGGACGGGTGGGGCCCGGCGACCCCCGGCCACCAGCACCGTGCTCCGGTTGACGGGAGCCGGTCGTGACACGAGCCTCCATGGACCCCCATTCATGGAGGCAGAATGCAGCTCGTCTGGCACCGGGGCGACCTCCGGACCCACGACCACCCGGCTCTGTCGGCGGCCACCGCGGCCGGCCCGACCCTCGGCGTCGTGGTGCTCGATCCGAACATCCTGGACGCCACCACGCCCCGACGCCGGGCGCTCTTCCGTCGCAGCGTCCGCGCGCTCCGCGCGTCGTACGAGGACCGGGGCGGCGTGCTGGTGGTACGGTACGGGGAGCCGGCCGAAGAGCTGACGGCACTGGTCGACGCCCTCGACCCGGTCGAGAGGGTCCACGCCATCGCCAGCTACACGCCGTACGGGCTCCATCGCGATGGCGCGGTAGTCGAGGCCCTCCGGGAGGCCGGGCTCGGCGTCCGGTGGCACGACGGCGCCTACGTCCACTCGCCGGGCACCGTCCGGACCGCGGACGACTCCTTCTATTCCGTCTTCTCGCCGTTCCACCGCCGGTGGCGATCGCTGGGCACGCCGGACCCCGCAGCTGCGCCGGACCGCATCGGGCCGCCCGAGCTGGACCCGGGCTTCGATCCCGGCGACATCGGCGACATCGGCGACCTCGACCCGGGGCTCGACCTGCCGGAGCCCGGCGAGCGCGCCGCGCTGGACGCGCTGGAGCGGTTCGTCACCGACGGGCTCGCCGACTACGCCGAGCGCCGGGACCGGCTAGACGGATCGGGCACGTCGGGTCTGTCGCCGTACATCACCATGGGCGTCCTGTCCGCCCGGACCGCGGCCATCCGCGTGGAGGCTGAGGGCCACGGCCCGGGCGGCGGAGGCGCCGCCAAGTGGCTGGCCGAGCTGGCCTGGCGGGACTTCATGGCCGACCTCCTGTACCACCGCCCCGACCTCCTGGACGCGCCCTTCCAGCCCAGGTGGTCCGCCATGGACTGGTCGGGCTCCGACGCCGACTTCGGGGCGTGGCGCGACGGCCGGACCGGGATACCCGCCGTGGACGCCGCCATGCGACAGCTCCGGGAGACGGGCTGGATCAGCAACCGGGCCCGTATGGTCGCGGCCCAGTTCCTGGCCAAGAACCTGCGGGTCGACTGGCGGCGAGGCGAGGCCGTCTTCAAGGACTGGCTCCTGGACGGCGACACGGCCAGCAATGTCGGCAACTGGCAGTGGGCCGCGGGGCTCGGGATCGACAATGCCCCGTACTTCCGGGTCATGAACCCCGTGTCGCAGGCCGGGAAGCACGACCCGGACGGCCGCTGGCTCGAGCGGTGGGCCCCCGACTCGGAGGGCGACCCCGCGGCCCGCGACCCCATCGCCGACCCGAAGGCGTCCCGGAAGGCCTATCTCGAGGCCGCGAAGGCCGTCCCCGACAGCGACCGGGAGCCGCCGACGGCCGGGGCGCCCCGCCTCGACCTGGCCACGCCCGAGCAGCTCCGGATGGTGGACGGCGTCGGTCCGGAGACCGCGGCCGCTATCCTCGACGCCCTCGCCACCGGCTCACCCCCGGACGCCCTCGAAGCCGTGCCGGGTATCGGCGCCGGGATCGCCTCGGGCCTGCGGGGCCGGTTCCGGACCGCCTGAGCCGTACCCGTGGCCGGGATGTCAGCCCAGCCGCGTCCGGCCCGAGTCCGCCGCCACCACCAGCGGCTGCGGGTACGGCCGGAAATAGCGCTGCCCCCGGAGGTACGGCTCGTCGAACCGCTCCACCCAGCTGCCCAGCACCGCGAGCAGCGCCTGCAGCGGGAGCGACCCATCCCGGTACTGCGTCTGCAGCGACTCGAACTGCCGCTTCTCCGGACCGGCCAGCTGTTTCTTGAAGTAGCCCTGCGCGTGCTGGATCACGTTCACGTGGCCGCCCCGGGACGCCGGCTCTGCCATCGCCTCCGCGAACCCCTCACGGTACGCGGCCGCGACCTCGTCGAAGCCCGGGCCCGCCCCCGCCACCAGCCGACCCAGCTCCTGCTGGCCCGCAGGGGAGTGGGCCATGAGGACCAGCTTGTACCGGGTATGGAAATCCACCAGGCTCCCGGCCCCCCCGGCCAGCGCCTCCCGCAGCGCCACGGACGCGAAGATGCGGGTCAGCCAGTGATGCCGGATCTCCGCGTTCGTCAGGCGGCCCTCGTCCTCGACAGCCACCGTCGGGAGCCGCTCCATCATGATCCCCGCGAACTTCCCGGCATCCTTCCCCGTCACCGGCGCGTTCTCCGCCGCCGCGTAGACCTTTACATCCTTGATCCCGCACGACGGGGACCGGCTCTTCAGCAGCAGCCCGTCGACGTCCCGGGTGGCGTCCGCGAACCCGTGGGCGAAGTCCGTCATCGCGTCCGTCAGGTCACGGCTCGTCGACGGCTGGACCAGCCGCAGCGCGCCGCTCCCGGCCGGCTCCTCCGCCACCAGCCGGATCGGGTCGCGCGGGACGCCCAGGCCGATCTCCACCTCGGGACACGTCGGCAGGAACTCCACGTACGGGTCCACCAGCCGGACCACGCTCGACCGGATCGTCTGGGCGTTGTACCGGCACGCCTCCAGCTCGAGACACTTGCTGAGGACGACACGCGGCCGACCGAACTCCCCGTTCTCCATCTGCAGCTCCTCGTCTCTCCTTCGCACCCACGTCCGTCAGGCCCTACATTGGCCTCCTATCCGCAACACCAACAGCCAGGAGGCCCGAATGTCCGACCACGTCTACAAGAAGATCAACCTTACCGGCTCGTCGACCGAAAGCATAGACGACGCCATCCGCAGGGCCGTCGAAAAGGCATCCGAGACCGTCCGCAACATGCGCTGGTTCGAGGTTGATGAGATCCGCGGCCACATCGAGAACGGCGAGGTCTCTCACTTCCAGGTGTCCGTCAAGATCGGGTTCACCCTCGACTGAGGTACGGCCATGAGCCAGGGACCCGGACCCCGGTCGCCGGAGCAGGCGATCCTGATGATGCGCATCATCGGCGTCAGCCTCGGCACCGGGGTCACCCTGTTCGCGTTCGTCAGCTGGTTCCTGCATCAGCAGCAGGGGGCCGTGACGCCGGGATTCGACCCGGGCCTCGCCTTCAACGGCTTCCTCGCCCTGCTCGTCCTCGCCGCACTCGGCGCGCTCTTCGTCTGGCGGCTCCGGGTCGCGCCCGTGATCGAGCGGGCTCACGGAGAGAACCACTGGCAGCCACGGGCCTCGGCGATCCAGACCGGAGTGATCACCACCTGGGCGCTGCTGGAGGGCGCCGCGCTGGTGGGCGAGGTGGTCTACTTCCTCACGGGTCACACGCTGGCCGGACTGCTCGGCGTGCTCCTGATCTGGGGCGGCATCGGTCTCACGTGGCCGAAACGGGACTGGCTGTAGACCCGATCCCGCAGCGCTAACCCTGCGCCAGGCGCTCGAGCAGCGCTCGCATCTTCATGTCGTACGGGTCGGGCGACGCGTCATCGTCCCCGATGTCCTCGTTCTGCTGCGGCGTCTCCAGCACGAGCAGGATGTCGTGGCTCCGCTCGTCGGCCAGCAGCCACCGGAACGGCTCCTCGCCGATGTGACCCTCGCCGATCAGCGCGTGCCGGTCCTTGTTCGTGCCCCGGGCGAACTGGCTGTCGTTCAGGTGGAAGAAGCTCGGCGCCTCGCCTACCGTCTGCTCCCAGTCGTCCAGGATGCGGACCAGCGTCTCCTCCGACTCGTCGATGGCGTACCCCGCGCTGAACAGGTGACACGTGTCCAGGCCGTAGCCCGTCCGCCCCCGGAGCTCCGATGGCACCCCGTCGAGGATCTTCGCCACCTCTTCCGCCGTCCGGCCCACCGTTGCGCCGGCGCCCGCCGTGTTCTCCACCCACAGCTTCGTGTCCGAGTCGACTTCTTCCAGCGCCCGTGTGATCGCCTCGCTCACATGGCCGATCGCCTCCCCGAGATCGCCCTTTCCGGCGCTCCCCGGATGGAAGCACACGCCCGCCGCACCCAGGATGCTCGACCGCTCCAGCTCCTTCGCCAGCCCCTTGTGCGCACGCTCCCGCCGCTCGGCGTCCTCCGTCTTCGCCGTGTTCAGCACGTACGGCGCGTGCACCATCACGTGCTCCGGCGGGATCCCGGTCTCCTCCAGCGCCGCGTGGAACCGCTCCACGCGCTCCTCGCTGATCCCCGACCTGTCGTTGTAGAATTTCGGGATGACCGTGAAGACCTGGACCGCGTCCAGGCCCGCCGCCTTCGCCCGGCGAACCGTCATCTCGATTCCGCCGTTGTTGATCGTGTGGGAACCGAAAATATGCATGGGATTCGGGGTCGGGGTCGGACTCGCAGTCGGGATTTCGTCGGGCGACGACGGGCGGGGCCGCGTTCGTCATGGACGCCTCGGGTCCATCGCCTCGCAAACGTCGGGCCCGGCGGCGACCGGGGCAAGGGCCGGGCGTCGCACTCCGGCCGCCACATACGTTTCTCCGGTGAAGCCCTGCCCCCTCGAGCCAGCCAACCTCCACGATGACCCGAATCCACGCGTACGGCGCACCACCCGGCAGCCACAACGCGCCGGAGACCATCGCCGCACCACCCTCGCGCCTCGGTGCCCTGGCCCCCGAGGCCACCGCCGGCCTCGCCCCCCTGGCCGCCCTCGCCACCTTCGCCGCACTCCCGGCCTTCACCGCCCTCGCGGCCCTCGCGACCTTCGCGACCTTCGCGACACCAGCCGGCGGCCAGACCGCCCCGGACTCCGTTGACCCGGCCCGGCTTCGGGCCCACACCGCCGTCCTCGCCCACGACAGCATGGAGGGCCGCGGCGCCGCATCGCCCGGCGAGGCCCGGGCGGGACGCTATCTCGGGAAGCAGCTCCGAGCCCTCGGGCTGCGGCCGCTCCCCGGCCACGCAGACGACTACCGGATCCCCGTGCCGCTGACGGCGTATCGACCCGATCCCACCACCGAGCACACGCTCCGGATCGTGACCGGCGACAGCGCGCGCACCCTCCACCCACCCGCGTTCTACCACCCGGGCGGGCCGCCGGGCTCGTTCCGCGACTTCGCGGGCCGGCTCATCGTGGCGGGTCCCACCCCCGCCGCCCTCGAGGCCCTGGAAGCATACCCCGACCTCACCGGCCACGTGGTCCTCCTCGGACCGCCCTGGACCGACGGAGACGCGGTATGGGCCGAGCTGGAGAGGCGGGGCGCCGCCGGCGTCATAGAGGCCGTGCCGTCGTCCTTCTACCACCGGCTCCGGATCGTACGCGGCCCCGTCCGGTTCGCGCTCCACCGGCCGCCGGAGGCCGACGCGGCGCCGGACCTTCCCCGCGTCGTCATCGGGCCCGAAGCCCTCGACGCCCTCGGCCTCGGCGACGTGATCGTACCGCCCGACCCCGACCGGGCCCACCCTGGGCCCCCATCGATGCCGCTGCGCATGCAGAGCCGCGTCGAAGTCGACCTCTCCTTCCGTGCCGAGGAGCGGACGGCGCACGACATCGCCGGGATGATCCCCGGCGCCGACCCGGACCTTGCCGACGAGTACATCGTCCTGATGGCCCACTACGACCACGTCGAGAACGGCCGACCCGCCGACGGCGATTCCCTATGGAACGGGTTCGCCGACAACGCCGCCGGCGTGGCCGTGGTCCTGGAGGCGGCCCGCAGCCTGACCGCCGACCCGCTTCCCCGCTCCGTGGTCGTCCTGTTTACCACCGCCGAGGAACAGGGACTCCTGGGGGCCACCGCGTTCCTCGACCGGGCCGGCCTCCCACCGCGACGGATCGCCGCCGCCATCAACATCGACGGGGGTGCGCCACCCGCCGACATCCGGGAATGGACCGTCGCAGCGCCCGAGGGCTCCGACCTCCGCAGGCGCGCGGCCGCCGCCATCCGCAGCGCCGGCGACGATGTCCGCACCCGGCCCGTCATCGCCGACTCCGACCACTGGGCGTTCCACAGCCGCGGCGTCCCCGCCCTCTTCCTCTATCCCGACCGCCAGGCGGATGGCGGACGGGCCCACACGCCCCACGACGAGTGGCGCCCCGACTTCCCGTTCGAAGGCCTCGCCCGCTACGCCTGGACCACCCTCTCCGTCCTCCGGGCACTGGCGAACCCGACCCGCTGAGGCACCTCCCCGTGCAACCCTTGGCCCCTGGTCCAGCGTCCCAGCAACCACACCCCGGTCCCGTTCGGACAGGAGTACCAGCGCGATCCCGGCACCCCGCCGCCACCGCCGGTCTTCTTCGCCACTGCCGATGACGGCTACTTCCAGGCCGCCGGCATCGAGATCGTGGCCGGCCGGACCTTCGGGCCCGGCGACCGGGGCGAGACCACCGAGCGGGTGGCCGTCATCAACGAGACCCTCGCCCGTCGATTCTTCGGGCCCGGGGAGAACTCCATCGGCCAGGCCCTGCCCTTCGGCGCACGACCCGACCCTGAAGTGCGGACCCGGGTCATCGGCGTGGCCCGGGACCACCGCAACCTGTCGCTCAACCAGGAGCCCGTGGCCCATTACTGGGTCCCGTGGGACCGGAGCTACGCCGGCGCCATGATCCTGGTGGCCCGCACCACCGGGGACGCCGGCGCCCTGTCCACGCGCCTGGGCGAGCTGGTCGAGCGGATCGATCCCGGCATGCCCGTCCTCCGGCTCTACGGCGTCATGGCCTACTCCGTCGCCCGACGCACCCGGGAGATGGGCGTCAGGATCGCTCTCGGCGCCCGGGCCCGCGACGTCATCGGGCTCGTGTTCCGGCAGGGGCTGTACATCATCGCCATCGGCCTGGGCCTGGGCCTCGCCGCCGCGCTGGCCGGACTCCGGGTCCTGGAAGGCCTGCTCTACGACGTGGCGCCCGGCCGGACCGCGCCGCCGCGAGGCGAACGCGGGGGTCGGCCTAGATCCGGGCCGCCGGTGCCCAGCCCAGGGTCTGGAGCGCAATCGTCGCCGCGACGAGGAGGATCACCGCACCGGCCACCCGGCCCCAGAGCTTCCCCATCGGGGCACCCGCCCGGGCGGCGCCCAGCACCATCCCGGCGAGGCCCAGCTCCACGCCCTGCCCCAGTCCCCACGCCACCAGCGTGTCCACGCCGGCCGTGGTGATCGACCAGAGCCCCAGCGCCAGCGTCCCCCAGAGGAACAGGCCGATGCCCGCGCCGACCCGGGCCCCGTCCCGCCACCCGCGCACATCGAGCCGGCGGAACAGCCAGAGCAGGAAGACCGTGAGGAGCAGGAACGAGAGGTAGCCCGCCGGGATCCGGGCGAACGCCGTCATCGGCGGGAGGAGGAACGGGCTCTCCCGTACGTAGAGCCGGGCCAGGAGCCCACCGTGCAGGAAGAAGTCGAAGCCCAGGCTCAGGACCCATGCGGCCCCGACCATCGACAGGGTCCGCCCCCGCGACGGAGCGGGCTCTCCGTTCATCGGCGCACCGTGGTGATCCCGGGCAGGCTCGGCAGCACGAACCCGTGGCCGACCCGGTAGTCGGGCGGCAGGTCGATCGGCAGCCGCCCCGTGATCGGAATCTCGCCTGTGATCGCCCGCGCGGCGGACTCCTGGCTGACGTCCGCATCGCTCCACGCCAGGATGTAGGTGCCCGCACCGGGCAGCTGATCCAGCAGGTAGGGATCACCGAACGAGAGCACGGGCGCGCCGGTGGCCGCCAGCTCCGCGGCCAGACCGGCGACATCGTCGGCCAGCCCCAGCGAGCCCTTCCACGGCACCGCCCGGGCGAAGCTCGCAAAGATGACCAGGTCGGCCGAATCCGCCATGCGACGCACCCGCTCGAGCGCGTCACTGCCCGAGCGTCTGTGCAGACGGACCGACAGCAGCCGGGCACCCCGCTCCGCCAGCGCCATCTCGAACGCCGCACCGGCCTCGTGACGCGACGGGTCGTCGTACAGAACCGTCAGCACCGACCGGCCCCGTACGTCGAGCGGCAGGGCGCCCGGCGCACCGCGGACGAGCGTGATCGACCGCTCGGCCACGCTCCGGCCCCACGCCTCGTGGTCCACCCGGCCGACCTGCGCCAGCAGCATGCCCAGATTCACGCTCCGGTCCCGGGTCAGCCCCGCCGCCGCTTTCGCCGCCAGCACCCTCCGCACCGACCGGTCGATCCGGTCCTCGCTGAGATCGCCCCGACGCACCGCCTCCACCACACCCTCGATCGCCTCCGCCTCGTCCGGCGGGATCAGCAGGATGTCGGCGCCGGCACGAATCGCCTCCGTGGCCACCGCCCCCGGATCGCCACGACCCTTCACGCCGTCCATGTGCAGCGCGTCGGTGACCACCAGCCCGCCGAAGCCCAGCTGACGCCGCAGCAGCCCCGTCAGGATCGGTGGGCTCACTGTCGCCGGCCGGGGCGGCCGGGCCCACGGGTCCAGCACCGGAACCGCCAGGTGCGCCGTCATCACGCCATCGACGCCCGCAGCGATCGCCGCCCGGAACGGTCGGAGCTCCACGGTTTCCAGCCGAGGCCGATCCACGTCCAGGATCGGCATCTCCAGGTGCGAGTCCTTCTCCGTATCGCCGTGGCCGGGGAAATGCTTGACCACCGTCAGGAGCCCGGCGCTGCGGGCACCCTCGATGAACGCCACGACCCGCTCCGAGACCGCCGCCGGATCGCTCCCGTACGAGCGCGTGTTGATGACGGGGTTCGCCGGGTTGACGTTCACGTCCGCCACCGGTGCGAACGCCATGTGGATCCCCGCCGCCCGGGCCTCCAGCGCCGTGATCCGACCGGCCTCCCGGGCCACCGAGGCGGGGCCGGACGCGCTCATCGCCATGTTCATCGGGAGCACCGTGGCCCCCCGGAGCCGCGTCCCCGGGCCCCACTCCAGGTCCGCGGAGACCAGCAGCGGGACCTCGGTCCACGACTGCAGACGGTTCAGCCAGCTCGCGGTCCCGTAGCTCGACCCGACGCCCACGATGAAGCCGCCGACCTTCTCCTCCCGGACCAGACGCTCGGCTCGCTCCCACTGCGGGCTCCCCGGCCGCGGCTCACCCCCCTCCAGGTACGACATCACGAGCTGCGCAACCTTCTCCTCCAGCGTCAGCTCCGCCATTGTGCCCAGCACCCAGAGCCGCTCCCGCCACTCCAGCCGCTCCCAGTGTGATGACGACGGCGCCGGGCCCGGCTCGGTCAGGGCCGCCCTCTCCATGACCGACGCCCCGACGACCGACGCCTCCCCCGGGTATGCAGCGGCCCCATGCGCCGCCACCTGCGGCCCGAGCTCGTGCGCCGGCGCGACCGCCCCGCCCGGAGACGGAGCGACGAGCTGCAGCACCAGGAGTCCCAGAGCCGGGGTCGTCATCGCGTTCGTTGTGGAGGTGTGCGTTCGGCGCGTCGGAGGGAGAGAATCACGCGCACCCGTCAATATCGCCAATCTCTCCCGACCCCCGCAAGTCGCCCGGTGCGACTGCCCGGGGCCGGAGCCCCCGTTGCCACAGAGGTTTACGGCTCTTGACACGCCGCCCCCCTTGAACCAAGTTGCCCTCCGACCTCCCAGACAGCCGCAACCCTGGATAGGGCGGGCAAACCGGGCCAAGGCCCGGCGAATGACACTCCGCCCCGGGCGGTCTGTTCCCTGAGAGGACATGCGTGTGGACATGAGCCAGAGCCAACCCGTGGCCGGTCCCGATCTCCCCGCTGAGGCCGAATACCTCCTCCGGTCCCTTGCCGGGGTCGCGGACGCACGCGTACACGCGTCCGAAGGAGGGATCGATGCCATCCACATCGATGTCACCGACCCCGCCCTCGCCGAGGCCATGGCCGCCCACGCACGCTCCGCCCTGCTGGCAGGCCTCGCCACCCCGATCGTGCCGGCACGGATCCACGTTCGCGTCCTCGACACGGGTACCGGACGGGAATCCACCCCCCGGCACCGCCTCCGGCTCGTCCAGGATGCCGAACGATCGGCCCCGGGCCCGGAGACCGTACGGGAGCACGAAGCGGACGAGCGACAGGAGCCCCTCACCGAACGGCCCCGACTCGTCGCGGTGGACATCGAGCGACCGGAGGACGGCCGCGTCATCTGCTCCGTCACCGTCGCCTATCGAACCGACGTGTTCAGGGCCGAGGCCGTCGCCGTCGACCTGCCCGGCGCCGCCGCGCAGGCCGCCGCCCAGGCCACCGTTCGGGCTCTCGCACAGGCCGGCCTCGATGCCCTCGAGCTCGACGGGCTCAGGGAGATCGAGATCGCCGGCCGCGACTACGTCCTCGTGGCGCTTCGGCGCGCCGATCGCTACACCCGCGTCCGCTCCGGGAGCGCCCCGATCACCGGGACTCCCGAGCGGGCCGCGGCAATGGCGGCCGTGGACGCCGCCCGCAAACTGACGTGAATCAAGGGGCTCTGCGCCCCGACCGATACTCTGACAGGGACACCAACGCGGCTCACGCCGCAGAAAACGTAAAGGAGAAACCAAGGAACATAGGGAGCCCCCCGCCGGCGGAAATCACAGCCACGACCCAGCGGATCCTGTAGGACCCAGCGGAGCGTACGCGGCCACCCAATAGCGGAAGTTGACGGCCGACGCTATCGCGGAAGGAGGTGATGCTGGTATGGGTGATCTGATTCTCCGGTTGGTCGCAGCTATCGCTACGCTTTTCAGCGCTGGCTTCTTGACAGTTTAGTATCTGGTGGGGGCTCCTTTTTCTTCTATGTCGAAGAAGTTAGTCGCATACACCGCATTTCTCGCGATCTTGGCGATCGCTTTTGTCAGCTCGCTCGATTGGGCGAGCTTTCTGGGTGTCGTGCGTACAGAGTGGGCGGGATTGGCGACTTTCGTCGTGTTGGGTGTGCTCTCCCAAGCCCTGGCAGTCGATTCCACCGTTGGGGCAGCCAAACCGGTCAAGTCATCGATTGCTTTCTTGCCGCTTCTGGCATTGGCAGTTGTATATCCTCCGACGGCTGTGGTGGTGGCCGCGGGCGGCATGGTCGCAGCCAATGAACTGCTAGTACGGCCTAACCGGCAGTGGAACCGTGCCCTGTTCAACGTCTCACAGTCGGTCCTCTCCTACGGCCTGGGGGCTTGGGGTTTCCACGCGATGCTGCAATGGGTTGCGGGTGACTACCAGTTCGGCTCCCACATTGATTTCGCAAGCGTCTTCTTCCCTTTCTATGTCTTAGCAGTAGCCTTCTTCGGTCTGAACCTGCTGTTCGTTGGCGTTTGGCTGGCGATTCGCGAGGAACAACGTACCCTGGAGGTGTTTCGCCAAACCGCTGGAAAGGGGGGCGGAAACCTCCTATACGATCTGTTGGCCAGCCCGGTAGCCTTGATCGCCGCATATCTCTTTATCAACTACAGCATCCCAGGTTTGCTCGTTGTTGTTCTCCCGTTGCTTCTGATACGCCATTCCTACTCTGTGGCTATCGAACTTCATAAGGCGAACAGAAACCTCCTTCAGGTCTTGATTAAGGCGATTGAAACAAGGGACCCTTACACTTCAGGGCACTCGGTGCGCGTTAAGAACTTGGCTAGGATGATCGCAGAAAATCACGGCCTTCGCGGCAGCCTGGTGGCGGATATCGAGGACGCGGCCTTGCTGCACGACATAGGCAAGATCGACGCGCTGTACGCGGAGATCATATCGAAGGACAGCAAGCTCACTGCTGAAGAGCAGGACATCATCAAGACGCACGCTACTAAGGGCGCCGATCTCCTCAGAAGTCTGACCTCTCTCGACGAAGAGATTATCGTCGGAGTCCGTCACCACCACGAACGATACGACGGCAGTGGATATCCTGACGGCCTCGCCGGAAAGAGCATCCCGATTGCCGCTCGGATCATCATGATGTGCGACTCGATAGACGCCATGTTGTCGGATCGGCCTTATCGTAGGGCTTTACCGACTTCAAAGGTTAGGCGGGAGCTGGAAAGGTGTTCGGGAACGCAGTTCGACCCAGATCTCGTGGCCACAGTGATCGAGCACAATACTATCGAGCGAGCTGTAGCACTTGTCCGACAATCCGGAGCAAGAGCCCCCGTGCGTGCAGTAGCTGGGTAACATCCCCCCTCCCTTTTCGGTTCGACATTCTCCGCTGGAGACTCTTCCTGGTCGGCTTGGTCGTCGAGCGTTGACGCGCGGCTGAATCACGGAGGCTTGGTTCGGCGATAGGGGGGGCGCGACCGAGCCAAATCCGCCCGCCGCATTTCGAGTCCTTCTAGCTACCCCTTTGGCCCGCGTACTGAGGCGGACTCATCCGTGTAATCAGGGGAAGAACTTGCTTCTTGTTTCTCGTCCGCTTCACCCTCATTCCCGCTCAGTTCGGCAGGGTCCCGACATAGTTGCGGCATAGCCGGGCGGGGCCGGTACGGCGGTTCGTTCCAGAAGAAAATCAAGTGGCCCATCGTCGCACCTCTCTGTTAGGGTCCTTCTAACGATTAGCGATGGCACGCACACCGGGGAATAGTGGAACGGGACAACCTGATGGCCAGTTGCGCCTGCCCCTTCTATGTGCCACGCTTGGGACGGTCCAAAGAGCATCTATTCAGACCAGGATGGGAGCATGGGCAAGACTGGTACGGAGTTGCTTGATGGTTTGATGAGCATCTTCAAGGGCGCCGTCGCCATCATGTTCGCGATATTGATCTGGAGTGCATTCATGGGAGACGAACCGAGCCCCGAAGACCGAGCCTACAACGACTGCATGCGCCGCAACCTCGGCCATTGGGCTGACGATCATAGCGTCCACGAGATCCCGGATAGTATCTATGTGGAAGCCATTGGCGCTTGTGACCACCTTGACCCATCCCGAGGCGAAACAACAGGCGGGTAGGCACCCATTTCTTGCCTGCCAGATGGGACGGCTTCTAAGTTCTTTGCGACGGCACTGTGTCCGCCCGTATCCCCACCTAATCAGGACGATCCTTCAACATCTTGGAGTGGTCGCTTGTCTAGAATCGCCCTTACTCAGCAGGTCAGCCTGTAATGGCCGCACAGACTCACGAACAGACCATCAATATCGCCCTCGGTGAGGTCTTAGAAGACCTCGGCCACAACTGGGATGTCCATGCGGAGGAGATTGGGGGGATCTTTGAGGGCGGTGGCAGGCCCGACATCCTCTTGGAAAAGCCGGGTGCGTGGCCGATCGTGATGGAAGCCGAGGTAGACAACCATGCACAGGCCGAAAAGGAAGCCCGAGAGCGGTTGGGGAAGCGATTGATCGACAGTACCCACACAGTCAATACCGCGTTTGCCATCGTGTACCCGGATCAACTTCGGGAAGTGAGCGGGGCCGCACTACGCGACGCGTTGCGGGATGCCACGCTTGAATACGCGCTGTTCTCGATCGGGATTGACGAGGAGGTCCAGCGCTTGCCGACTACGGGATGGCTGGCCGGGGACGTCACCGAACTCGCGTTGCTGCTCCACCGTGCCAGCATTCCCGCTTGGCAGGTCGAGTCATTGGCCGACACTCTGGAAACAGGCGTCAAACGAGCCGAAGGAGGTTTGACCGAAGCGCACGCCATCGGATCGGCAATCGGCGAGAAGTTGGCCGACGTCTTGGATCAGAGCGACGACGAGGCTGGCCAAACCCGTCGAATGGCAATGACGGTGATCGCGAACGCACTTGTGTTCCACGCCGCGTTGGCGGAAGCCGAAATGCTGGTCGAGGACGACGACGAGCAGCGGCCTGTGAAGTCGCCGCGCGAGTTCCGGTCGAACGGTGTGTTCCTGCCTACTCCACTGACGGATGAATGGCGGCGGATCCTGGTCGTGAACTACTGGCCGATATTTCATACGGCCGGGGCACTACTGGATCAACTACCAACCAAGACGGCCGCGGTCGTAGTGGGGGAGCTTTGGTCCACGGCCGAGGGCTTGATCGCTGGTGGTGTCACGCGGTCGCACGACCTGACAGGAATCGTCTTTCAGCGGCTGATAGCGGACCGGAAGTTCCTCGCCACGTACTACACTCGGCCAGCGGGTGCTGCTCTGTTGTCAGGATTGGCCATGCCGATCGAAGAGCCCCTCGGCGCGGACAAATGGGCCGACGGCGATGCGCTGGCACAAATCCGGATCGGGGACTTCGCATGCGGGACCGGAACCCTCTTGTCGACGGCGTATCAGCGTCTGAGCCTCCTCCACGAAGTCCATGAAGGCCAACCGAGGGAAATGCACCCCGTGATGATGAAGCAGGGCCTTGTCGGTTTGGATGTTCTGAACGTCGCTGTGCACCTGACCGCAGCGATGTTGGCAGGGACTCATCCTGATACGCCGTTTGAGGGCGAGTGCCTGCTGACCATGCCTTACGGAGAACACGATTGGGGCGTGTCCGTAGGATCGCTCGAATTGCTCGAAGAACAGCCGATGTTTGAGATGATGCAGGCGGCCGCGCATACGGCAGGCGGACGGGGTGAAGAACAGGTCCGCAATCTGCTGGAACGCGTCGGACACGGGCATTTCGATCTAGTGATCATGAACCCGCCGTTCACTCGGCACGGTGCGCGGGAAGGCGATCGCACCATGGTGCACAACCCTGCCTTCGCTGCATTCGAAGCGACCGAGGAGGAACAGAACCGGTTGTCCGCCCATGTGAGGCACCTCGACCGGAACGGGTGCGGCCATGGTCATGCCGGGCTCGCATCGTATTTCGTGGACCTCGCCCACCGCAAAACGGCGTCCGGCGGGACTGTCGCGCTGGTTTTGCCGCTTTCCTCAATGAGCGGCACATCCTGGGAAAAGACGCGGGATCGTTGGCGGGTCGACTATTCTTCGCTGCTCGTGACCACAATCTCTGAAAGAGGGACACATTCGAGGTCGTTCTCGGCGGACACTGGCATGGCTGAGTGTTTGGTCATTGCTAGAAAGGAAAGTCCCGAGGACGGACAAGCAAGGGCAAACTTCGTGGTTTTGAACAGCCAACCCCAGGCCACACTCGAAGGGGAACTGATCGCTCAGGCGATCACGGCTGAGGTCGAGGCGGGACACGTACGAACGTTGGAAGGTGGGCCGTTTGGTGGGACACGCATCGCCCTAGGAGACACAACAGTAGGCGAAATCCTGAACTGCCCACTGCCGTTTGATGGACCGTGGCAGATGGTTGGGGTGACTGATATGAGCTTGGGCCAGACAGCGCATCAACTGGGCCAAGGAAAACTCTGGATTCAGCAGATGCCTGAGGAGAAAGCCCAGGATATCCCAATCGCCAAGGTCGCCGATGTGTCCGATCGGATAGGTCCGCACCACCTGGACCTCACAGGGGCACGCATCAAGAGCGATGGACTTCCGCAGGGTCCCTTCGAAAAGGTTGCGGGGTACTCACCGGGTGACGCTTATCCAGCGCTCTGGAACCACGACAGCAAGAGAGAACGTACCCTGTTGGTGGAACCGGATCATCATTGCCAAATAAGAGAGGTAGATGGCGGTACACCCCAGCGGCTTAGGGATCGGGCGGAAACGCGTTGGGAGACTGCCACGCGCGCCCACTACAACGTCGATTTCCAATTCAACTCCCAGTCTCTTGTCGTGGCCATGACAGAAAGTTTGGCAATAGGCGGGACCGCTTGGCCTTCCGTCATCCTTGAGCACCGCGACCACGAGTATGCGTTTTCGCTGTGGTGTAACTCGACACTCGGCTTTCTATGTCACTGGTGGATGGCAAACAAGACCCAAGCGGGTAGGGGTCGAACGACAGTGACGGGCATTCCCTTGATTCCCACTTTGGACCTGAGAGTATTGACTGCGGAACAACACGCTGCCGCCAAGGAAGCATTCGAAGCGTTGGAAGACCAACGGTTCCTACCATTCGATCAGATCAATGAAGATGAAGCGCGAGCCGAACTAGATCGACGCCTTCTTGTGAATGTGCTAAACCTCGATCCGGGCTTGTGTGAGGACGGTGGGCCGATGGAACTGCTGAGAGAAAAGCTGGCCGCAGAACCGCAGATACACGGCAACAAGCAAACCCGCGTTGTGTTCACCCCCGAAGGCGAAACGACAGAAGCACGTTCGGACGATTGATCGAGAGGAAAAGCGTGTGACAAAGCGGAGACATGGAAAGGGCAGGTGACAGGCCGCCCTTCACATTCGGCGACGCATGCCAGGCTCTGTGGATGAAGGGGTTTCCAAGGAGGCATTGGCCCGATCTCTGAACCCGGATCCTGCATGACGGCGTGAAGGAGCCGCAAGAGGGCGGTCGAGTGTAAGGTCGGACCTGAGCGGGTGGTCTCCGAGCGAATCGAGGCCGCGTTCAGGGCTCGGACGGGGGTCGTGAGCCGGAAGATTTTGGAGTTAGCTGTAGGAG
>JBPRGE010000029.1:0-36282 GCA_051418035.1 Candidatus Longimicrobiales bacterium M2_2A_002 | reverse complement strand
CAGCGAGTGGATCCGTAGCACGTGCCGGTGGTACAGCCGCTCGAACGCCCGCGTGTCGCCGGCCAGTGCCAGCGCCACGTCGTCGGTGTCCGTCGTCGGCGGTCCCGGGTCTGCTGTCTTCATCTCCGCGAGTTCGGCCATTCCACGTGTTGAGATAGGAACGGCCCGTCAATGGTTGGATTGGAAATGTAGCAGACGACGCCGGGTTCACGCATGCGGGTTCGCGGCGGAAGACGCTGGGTTTCGGGCGGGGCAACCTTCGGATTCACGCGAAGGCGCGAAGGGGAACGGCAAGACGCCAAGGGGCGGGGCGTTCAAAGCTCCGGGTGAAGCCCAGCGCACGCGGGCTCCGAACAGTTGTCACTAGTGTGCTTCGCTACCCGGTCTCGTGGTCCTGAACGCGGTATGGGGCCGCGTCGATGCTCGATCTCTTGATCTGAGTTCTTGGTTGGCAGTTGGGATGGCGTGGTGCATGGGTGATGTTTATAATGGTCTATCACAAGTACCCCGATCCCAGCTATGGCCCAAATTCGGCATCTTGACAATGCTCCCATCAGTGAGGCGTTGATCGACGTGCGTGTGAAGCCGCAGGCCGCCTTGGAGACGAGCGCTTTACGGGAACTACCAGACAAGATCCGCCAAGAGTTTCCGACGCTGGAGGAAAAACGGGTATTCGAAGGCGTCCTGAAGCTACAGCCCGGAAAAGAGGAGTTTCAGACCAAGGCCCCCAACCTGTATGGATTCCTGCACCGTTCCGAGGATGGTAGGAATGTCGTCCAATTCCGCCGGGACGGTTTCACGTTCAGTCGGTTGAAACCGTATACCGAGTGGGAGAAGGTCGTGGCAGAAGCGCAACGGCTTTGGCATGTGTATTTGGGCCAAGCGGCTCCACAAATGGTGACGAGGATTGCGGTCCGATACATTAACCACATTCGCCTACCGCTGCCGATGGAGGATTTCGGGGACTATCTACTAGCTCCCCCGGCGCTGCCCGAGAGCGCTCCAAGTAGCATATCCAATTTCCTCTCCCGTGTGACATTGTACTACCCTGAACAACGGATCGCGGTGAACCTCACTCAGAGTCTGGAAAGCGCCGCGGATGCAGACGATCAAATCGTGATACTCTTGGATATTGATGCGTTCATAGCCGATGATTTTGAGCCCGAGTCGGTACAAATCTGGGATGAGTTGTGGAACTTGAGAGACAGAAAAAACGAATTGTTCTTTGGCAGTATCACTGAACGCACAGCGGAGCTTTTCGAGTGACTACCATCGCGTTGCCGATCCGGAACAGTGGAGCGTATGGGCTTCTCGACACAGATCGTGGCGTGAGTGATGATGCCTCTCGGCTCCGAGACCGGTGGTCGGATTTGGTGTCAGACCTCACCCACGGTACTGTTTCGTTGGGGGAGACGGTTCGCAAGGCCCAGAGCCGCCTTGAGGAAGTGGCCGTGGAGGCTGGAGTTGATAATTGGGATGGCTATGGAGCTTCAGCTCTAGATCCTCTCTCCATGGCCTTGGCGATTCGTTTCTTGAGGGAGTTGCCGCCTCATGTGCCGGTTCCGGAAGTGGCCATTGATCCTGATGGCGACGTTTTGTTGGAATGGCGCCCGGCTGCGCGCCGCAGATTCAATGTAAGCTTGCAGGCCGATGGAGACGTAACGTACGCCGGGATCGCTGGGACCGCTCGCTTCTTTGGAACCGAACGCTTCGATGATGCAATCCCTTTGGAAGTCCTTCACAAGCTGGGCCGCGTCCTTGGTGGAAGGACGGCAGGCCGCCGATCCTAGCGAGCCATACGGTCGTTTCCTGACCAGCAGCGGACATTTCAGCGTCGTGAACGACTACGTGAAGACAAATGCGCTGATGCCACCCCGGTCGGGGGAGTTATCCGTTTTCGCATTCTTAGGTGCGACTGACGACGAGAAGACAGCACTGGCCTGTCTTGTCGCTAGGACAAGCTCGAGGAAGGTCTATGGATGGGGAGAATTCCTGGCGAGCGCCGTCTACCAGCTTGATCTGTCGATCAAACGGGACAACAAACCGGAACGACACGCCAATGTTGTTGGATGGCCGGAAGAAAAGGACCGTCGACAGATGTTGGCCAGTGAGTTGGCCGAAGCCTGCACCCTCCAATATCGCGGAAAGCCTTGGGTTTTCCCAGATGGCCACCTGAACCCGGAACGTCCTGCGGGTTGAACCAAGACCATTGCCACCACCCGTAGCCTGTAGCCTGTAGAAGGTTCCGCTCGAAGAGCAGGTACCAACAAACAAATAAGGCCGCCGGGAAGGTTGCCCCACCCGGCGGCTTGATCCTGCTCTGAATCTGTCCCTGCCCGGCTCCGCGCTTTGACGCAGCTCTTCGCGTTCTTTGCGTGAACCCGAGCGCTGCCCTGCCGCGCACTGTCCGAAGCGTTGGCGAGCCCGCCGCCGTCGCTTCGCCTAGTTCAGGAGCGGCTCGATCATCTCCGCGAAGCTGGTGCGCGCCCGGTGCAGACGGCTCTTCACCGTGCCCAGGTTCACGCCCGTGATCTCGGCGATCTCCTCGTAGCTCTTGCCCTCGAGCTCACGCAGACGGAAGACCAGCTGGTGGTGCTCCGGGAGCTTCTCCACCGTCTTCTCCACCGCCTCCTCGAGGTACCGGTTGTTGTACATCCTGTCCGGCTTCATCGCCGAATCCTCGAACTGGAGCGGTCGGTGGTCCGGCTCCCAGTGTGTGGTCAGCTTCTGGAAGAGCACCAGCGGGCTCCGCGACCGGTTCCGCAGCTCGTTCTTCGCCAGGTTCGAGCAGATCGTGTAGATCCAGGTCGAAAACTTCTTCGACTGGTCGAACCGGTGCAGGTGCCGCGTCACACGGACGAACGCCTCCTGGACCAGGTCCTCGGCCCGGTCCGGGTCCCCCGTCTTCCGACGGATGAAGTGGACCAGCCGGTCGCGGTACCGGTTGTAGAGCTCGCTGAACGCCAGCGGATGGCCGTCCAGATGGGCGGCCACCAGCTCGCTGTCCGTCATATCGAGAATCGAGACCTGCTTCCTGTCCTTGGACTTCGCAACGGCCATTCAGAACCCTCCGTAATCTGGCGAAACAGGGGAGCATCCGACGCGGCGGATCCTCCCCGATCGTATTCAAAGCCCGATCCCACGCAGGAACCGGGCCTATCGTTCAACCACCATTGAAACGTATGGGCCGACCGCGCGGCGCGCAAGGGGGTAATTCGATCGCCGTTGAAGTGGCGTAAACCGTTGCTGTACGGCGTCATACGCTATTTGGGCGAGGTCGGGCGGGGGTGCCGGACGGGCTCGGATGGTCCGGATGCAAGCGTTTGCCGGCCGCGTGTCTCGCCCTGTCAGCGCCGGAAGGACCCGTTCAGGGTCCCCGTTCAGGGTCAGCCGGCGGCGGCTCCCCCGAGCTCGTCGGGCTCGATCGTCATCTGCAGTGTCCGCCCGTCGAGCTTCCGATCGCGGCTGGCGACGGTGCCGACGTCTTCGAGCCGCTCGGCGACCTCGTCGAGGACCTTCTGCCCGTTCTCGGGCCGGCGCATCTCCCTGCGGCGGAACCGGACGGTGATCCGGACGTGCTTGCCGTTCTTCAGGAACCGACGCGCGTTGCGGACCTTGAAGTCCATGTCGTGGTCGTCGGTCTTGGGGCGGAACTTGACTTCCTTGAGCTCGTAGGTGTGCTGCTTCTTCTTGGCTTCCTTGGCGGCCTTCTGCTGCTCGTACTGGTACTTGCCCCAGTCCATGATCCGGACCACGGGGGGTCGGGCGCGGGGTGCGACCTCCACCAGATCGAGGCCGGCCTGGGCGGCCTTCTCTCGGGCTTCGTCCAGGGGGACGATCCCGACCTGCTCACCTTCCTCATCGATCAGCCGGATCGGGCTGATCCGGATGTCCTCGTTTACGCGTGTCTTGGTCTTTGCTATGAGATCCTCCTCTGTCGGGTTCGCGTGCGGTCCCCTGCTTCGGGGACCCTACTCATCCGTCAACCTCCGTGCCGCTGGACCGAGTCCCCCCCGCAATCGAGAGACCCGTCCCGGGGATTGAAGGTGAACCAACGGCGGTCGTTGGACAACCACTGCTCGGTCACGGGCTCGCAGAGAGTGGTCACGGTCTGCTCATCGATGAGGAGCGCCGTATGGCCGCCGAGCCGCAGTGTGAAGCTCGCGGTCCCTGCCGGCACGGCGAGGACGACCTCCATGGGCGGGTCGGCGGGTCGGATCACGACCTCCCGTGGGCTCCCTTCCTCGACGGAGAGCGGCCGGCTCGTGATGACCCTGAACCGCTGGCCTTCGAGTCGGACGGTGACCCGGGCCACGACGGAGAGGTCGGGCACCGCGACCGTCGCGGGGGCCAGGTCCCGGCTGAAGGTGGTGTAGAGCGGGCCATCGGCCGAGGGCTCATCGCCGGCGCCGGGCACCCACTCGGTGACGGGCGACCGGGTCGGCCTGTCCGCGGCGTTCCACTCCCAGGTCCCGGACCGGCCCCGGGGGACGCTCTCGCCGAGGGAGCGACCGGGCAGCCGGACGTCGACCCACACGTTCTCGGGGACGGCCACGAGGTAGTCGACGGGCCCATCGCCGGCGGCCCCGAGGGTCAGCTCGTCATCCTCGGCCAGGCCGGACGTGGTGAACCCCTGCCGGGCGCGGCTGGCGACGCGGACCGAGCCGGGCTCGCCGCGGATCAGCCGCAGCGTGCCGGGCGCATCGGCTTCGATCCGGACCGTGAGGCGGGTCCCGGCATAGGCGAACTCCTCGCGGGCCACCTGCCATTCCTGGGCGGTCACGGGCGCGGCGAGGGCGAGGGCGAACAGCGCAGCAGTGATCCGGCTCATGCGATGGCCTTCTCCGACAGGGTTTCTCCAGGGATGATAACCCCGTCGCGGGGAGCAGGGTTCCGGAACGTTGCGGGTCACCACGGGCTCGGAGGGCGACCGTCGTCGTCCCGGGTACGAGCTTTGCAAATCGACGGGGCCGCGGCTAGCTTTACGGCCTTACCCCCACCGCAGGAGCCCCCGCATGACCCGATACACCGAGGACGAGCTCAAGAAGAAGGTCCACGACGGCTATATCCTGGAGAGCCCGGCCGAGATGACGCCGGGCTACCGGAAGGCGCTGACCGTCCAGCTCATGGTCCAGGGCGACACGGAGCTGATGAGCGCCCCGGCGTACTGGGGCGCCGCGCAGGACGCGCCGAGCACGAACACGATGGTCAGCGCCGTGGCCATCATCCAGGACGAGCTGGCGCACGCGAACATCGCGTATCGGCTCCTGGAGGACATGGGGCAGGACAAGGAGCAGCTGCTCTACGGCCGGGAGCCGCACGAGTTCAAGCATCCGTACGGCTTCGACCAGCCGCTGGAGAACTGGGCGGAGCTGGTCACGGCCAACGGCTTCTTCGACCGGGCCGGGATCACGCTGCTCGGCGATGTCCACCGGAACACGAGCTACGGCCCGTTGAAGCGAGCGCTGGTGAAGGTGGACATGGAGGAGACGTTCCACCTGCGGCACGGCGAGGTCTGGATGCGTCGTCTGGCGGCGGCGGGCGGCGAGGCGAAGGAGAAGCTGCAGCGGGCGGTGGACTGGATGTTCCCCATGACCATCGAGTGGTTCGGTCTGCCGGACGACCTGAAGCGGCACAGCGACCAGCTCGACTACAAGCTGAAGGGGATGACCAACGACGAGCTGCGGCAGGCGTGGATGAGCGCCACCGTCCCGCTGTGCGAGGGGATCGGGATCGACGTGCCCGCCCATTACGACGACCAGGAGGAGCAGTACGTCCTCGAGTACCCGTTCCCGTGCCAGTACGACGCCGGAGCCAAGCGGTGGGACTTCGGGAGTGGCGAGATCACGTGGGACGAGGTCTGGGAGCGGTGGAAGGGCCGCGGCCCCATGAACGAGCAGTACGTGGAGAGCGTGCGGAAGAGCCACGGCGACGTGAACCGGCTGATGGCGGCGTGAGGGGACCCGCGCTGAACGCGGCCGTGGGCGCACCGCTCCTCGACCACATCGTCGTCCGCCCGGGTACCGAGCGGTACTGGCGGTCGCTGAAGGAGGTGCTCGACCCGGAGCTGCCGATCAGCGTGGTCGACATGGGGCTGATCTACGACATCGTCGAGGGCGACGCCGGGCCCGGCCACCTCTCCGTCACCATGACGTTCACGGCTACGGCGTGCCCGTGCATGGAGCTCATGCTGATGGACGTGGAGGAGCGGCTGCTGGAGGAGGAGGGCGTGGAGGAAGTCGCCATCGACGTCGTCTGGGACCCGCCGTGGACCCGGGCGATGATCACCGAGGAGGGCCGGACGACGCTGAAGAAGTACGGCGTAGCGGCGTGAGTGCAAGATGCAAGAGTGCAAGAGTGCAAGAGTGCAAGATGCAGGAGTCGGAGGTCCGATGATCTATGAGGTCTTTGCCCGGAAGAGCCGGGGCGAGCCGCTGAAGCACATCGGCAACCTGAACGCGCCGGAGTCGGAGCTGGCGAAGGTGTACGCGTTCAACACGTACGACGAGGAGCGCTGGTTCGACATGTACGTGGTGCCGCGGGACGCGCTGGAGGAGGTGTTCACCGAGGACCCGGGCGAGCCGGTGGAGGCGGAATGACGGAGACCACGGAGCTCGGCCCGGCGGTGGAGGAGGCGGTCCGCGACCTGATCCTGGTGCTGGCGGACACGAAGCGGCTCCTGGGGTACCGGTACGCCGAGTGGATGCTGGGCGCACCGGAGCTGGAGACGGCGATCGCCTGCTCATCGATGGCCCAGGACGAGTGGGGCCATGCCCGGCTCCTGTACGCGCTGATGAAGGGGTTCGACGAGGATCCGGAGGCGCTGGAGCACGGGCGTGAACCGGAGGAGTACCGGAACATGGAGGTCCTGGACGAGCCGACGTCAACGTGGCCGGAGGTGGTCGCGCTGATGGCGTTCGCCGATGGAGCGGTCACCGTCCAGTTCGAGGCGCTGAGGGAATCGAGCTACGAGCCGCTCCGTCAGCGGGTGAAGAAGCTGGTGGAGGAGGAGCGGTTCCACGCGGCCCACGGTCGGGCCTGGTTCCGGCGTCTGGCCGGCGGGACCGAGGCGTCGCGGGAGGCGCTCCGGGCCGCCGTCGACCGGGTGCTCCCCGTAGCGCTGGCGTGGTTCGGGCCCGACTCGGGGCGGGCCGAGGGGCTGGAGTCGGCCGGCGTGGCCGACGCCTCGGGCTCGGCGCTGCGGGCCCGGCTCCTGGATCGGGTCAAGGAGCTCCTGGAGCTGGCCGGCGTCGAGGCGCCGGGCGAGCCGGACCTCGAGGGTTTTGATGAGGCCCGTCGCCGGGCGAGCGCCGGCGGGCCGGACGAGGAGACGATCCGGAAGATCCGGGGCGACCGGAACCGGGCGTTCCTGATGGACTGATGGGCGCCGACGAGTACGACCTCCCGGAGCGGGTGTCCTGCCCGTTCTGCGACGGCGACGAGACCGAGCTCCACTCGCCCTTCGGGACCGCCCTCTCCGTGGCCACCTACTGGTGCCGCACGTGCCGCACGGCGTTCGAGTGGGTCAAGTGGAAGGAGCCCGAGCCCGGGAGCACCGGTGCGTCCGGCGCCGGCGGGGAGTGAGCCACCGGCCGATCAGTTGGGCTCGTCCTGGAGCTCGATATCGATGAGGAAGTCCCGGAGCGGGCCGCTCGTGACTGTGGCCGCTTCCGCCAGGTCGAGCACGATCCCGGGCCGCTCGAGCTCGTTCACCAGCAGGTGCCGCGCGGCGACCTCCACCACCTTCTCATCGGTCTGCTCCGACGCCGCGCCGTAGTACTCGGCGTAGCGTGCGCTGACCCGCTGCTCGAAGAGCGGAAGCTGGAGTCGGGGCACGGAGCTCTCCTCCAGGTCCTCGTAGAGCGCACGGTGCATGGCGTCGAGCACCCTGCGGCCCCGCTCGGCGTCCGCGCCGCACGCCTGCTGACACGACCGGGTGTGGAGCCACATGAAGAAGATGAGGGCCTCCTCCGGTACCACAGTGGGCATGGCCAGCACCGCGCCATCGTGCGACCCGTCGCCGTCGTTCGTCACGCCGCGCCGCTCCAGGAAATCGGAGAAGCTCTCCCAGACCAGCTGGGCCAGGTTATCGCCCAGCTCCTCCGCCGACATCCTCATTCCGCCTCCCATGTGGGTGAAGATGCTAATACCGTCGGAGGAGCCGACCGGTGTCAAGACTCACGGAGTCCGGCTCGTCGTCGCCCCCGCCCCCGCCCCCACCGGGGAGCAGGCGCCGGAGCCGGTTCCTGAGGGCGTTCTCGAGAGACTGCTGCAGGCTGTCGGCCCGGAGCCGGACCGAGTCCGGGAGCAGCGCGTACGCCGAGTCGCCGAGGATCTCCCGCAGGCTGTCCGCGGGCAGCCCGCGCAGGGAGTCGGGCAGTGTGACGCTCCGGCCTGCCTGCTGGGTCGCACGGTCGCGCACGCCTCCGAGCGCCTGCTCGGCGGCGCCGCGGACGGCCTCCTCGGCCTCGCCCGCGGCGGCCCGGGCCCGCTGCTCCACCTCGCCGCTGACCTCCTGAACCGCCTCGCGGGCGCGCCCGGCCAGCGCCTCCCGGACCGGGCTCAGGTCCAGCGAGACATCGGGACTCTCCACGTCGCCGCTGATCAGGAGCCCCACGGGCACCCGGTCGCCGGACGTCGCCGCGAGCAGCTGCTGCCCGATGGCGCCGGCCTGTCGGGCCAGCTCTTCGGTCAGCAGTGCGGTGGCCTCCACGTTGAGCATGCCGCCGAAATCGAACCAGCCGTCGGCCACCGCGTCGAGCCGGCTGCCGTCGATGGCCGTCTCGTCGAGGGTGACCCGGGGCCCATCGATCCGGAAGCCGGCCGCCCAGTCCCGGAACCGGAGAGTGTCGAAGACGGCGATCCCGAGCTTTTCGGTCACGCCCTGGAGCACCGCCCAGTTGGCGACCCGCCCTTCGGAGATCGCGATGGTCCCGCCCGCGCCGACCGACTCCCGGACGGGGAGCGCGAACCGGTCGAGGGTCAGTCCCACCGTCCCGGCCAGATCCAGCCGTCCCGAGAGGTGGTTGCGGAACGGGGTCAGCTGGTCGAAGAACGGCGCGGCCCCGACGCGGGTGACGCCGAAGCGACCCGCGATCCGGGTCTGGACCGGCATGCCGGCGCTGTTCGTCTCCGTGGGCTCCACCTCGGCGCTGACGTCGACCGTCCCGCCCATGAGGCCGAACCGGATCTCGCGGACCGTGATGGCCCGGGGCGTGACCAGGGCGTCGGCGGTCATGTCGGTGTAGCGGAGCCCGTTCCGGACGAGCGTGCCGATCCGGGCGGTCACGGTCGCCTCCACCGGCGGCAGCCGCGGCACCCGGAGCCCCATGTCCCGGGCCACATCCTCCACGGGTCGGCCGTCGATGCGCCGGTCCCGGAGCCGGGCGAAGAGGAGCGGTGGGTAGCCGCTCTCACTGGGTCCGAGGAGCGCGTCGAGGTCGAGGGAGTCGGCCTCCATGGCTACCGCCACCTGCGGCGGTGGCGCCGTCGAGTCCACGACCGCGGGGATCCATCCGTCGGCGGAGACATCGAGATCGATCGCGGTGCGGTCGGGGCCGAGCTCGATCCGGAACGGGTTGGCCCGAACGCGCCCGCCGTCCAGCTGCGCGGTGGCGTTCGGGACCCGGATCTCGGGCTCCAGCCCCGTCATCGCGATGCTCGTGGCGTCGATGGTGCCCCGAGCCCGTGCGCCGGCAGGGTCACGGAGCGGGAGCTGCGCCCTCACGTCGACACGCACGTCGCCGCCGAGCCCGAGCGTGTCGGAGACCAGCCCCAGCCCGGCCAGACGACCCAGGTCGGCCCGGCCGCTCAGCGCGACCACGGCCAGCGGCGAGGCGGGGTCCCGTACGGCGACGCCGGCGTTGAAGCTCTCGCCGAGCGCCCGTCCATCGAAGCGTGCGACCACGCTGTCGAGCGAGAACGTCACGTCGCCGCTCACCGATTCGAGCAGCGCGTCGCTCCCGACGGTCACGGCCCCATCGGCCAGCGTCAGCGAGCCGTCCACCGAGGGGAGCGTGTCCGGCGCCACCGTGCCGTTCACCGCGGCCCGCAGGCTTGCGGTCCCCTGCAGCCCGACCGCGCGCCCGTCGGGGAGCGCCAGCCGTGCCCGGAGCGAGTCGGGCACCCAGGCCATGAGCCGGTCGGCGTCGATCCCTTCGGCGGCGAGCTCGAGGTCGACGAACGGCCGGCCCGAGTTCACGCCCTCCACCCGACCGCTGCCCCGGACCATCACGCCTTCCACGTCCACGCCGAGCTCCCGGAGGTCGAGCCGGTCCGCCCGGAGGTCGAGAGAGGCGTCGTGCTCCACCCGGACCGAGAGGTCACGGGGCGGAAGCACCACGCCCGGGAGGTCGGCCTCGATGTCGTCGAAGGCGATCCACCCGGCCAGCGCGAGGGAGGACAGCTCGCCCCGGTCGAGGACGCCCGTCACGCTCAGCTCCTGTTCCCAGCCGTCCAGGACCACGCGCGTGCTGTCCTGGTGGTTGATGTAGCGGATCCCGCCGTCGCTGATCCGGATCCGGTCCACCTCGAACGTGATGTCGCGGGTCGACGGCTCGCCGGAGGTGTCGGACTCGATGACGGGGAAGTTGGACACGCCCTCCCGGTCGATCTCGACGGCGATACGGGGGGCGTCCAGCGCCACGGAGCGTACCACCACGCGACCGCCGAGCAGCGGCAGCAGGCGGATCCGGACCTCGGCGCGGTCGATCCGGGCCAGCTCGGCCGTGTCCGGGCCAATGGCGACGCCCGAGAGGCGCACGCCCGGCAGCGGGAAGAGGACGAGCCCGACGCCGTCGATGGCCACGGGCTGGCCCAGTGCGGACTCGGCGCGCGTGGCCACTGCATCGGCCACCCGCTGCTCGGGGATCAGGACGACGGTCAGGACCACGGCGCCCACCAGGAGCGCCAGCCCTGCCGCCGCGATCAACAGGATGCGGCGGCGATTCATGCGAGGCCTCCGATCAGAGTCAGGCCGGTACGGCTTCCCAGCCGATGTCCACCTGGCGATCGTCCCGCACGGCGTCCTCCGGTGGGATTACGACGTCGAACTCGCGGTACTCCTCGACGCGCTCCTTCTTCTGCCGGCCGCCCGTGACGGCCAGCGCCTTTACCGTGACCACACGGTCCTCGCCGTCCGGTGCGATGAGGCGAAGCGAGCGACCCGGCTTGAGCTGCTTCGGGTCGAAGTCGCCCTCCAGCAGCTTCAGGCGCAGCATCCACCCGCGGAGCGGGACGAAGTAGGCATCGGAGATTCGGAAGCGGTAATCGGCCATGATGGACTGAGTCAAAGAAGCCTCCCCCGGGATCGTGGCCCGGGGTGTTGGGTTCGGATCTGTACAGAGTGGCAAATGTGATGCCGCCCTGCGTGGTGGAGGATAACGGCGCGGGGTGGGCGGGGGCCAGTGGATCGTGGATCGTGGATCGCGGATCGTGGATCGCGGATCGTGGATCGTGGGTTCCGGGCTGACGGGCGGGGTGGTGGCGGGTAGGTTGGGCGACATGAGAGACGAGAGCGAGGGGAACGGGCTGGAGCTGGGGCCGGATGCGATGCGCGCCATGGGGTACGCGGTCGTGGACCGGCTGGTCGATCGGATCGCGGGGCTGGACGACGCACCAGTCTGGCAGGGCGCGACCCGGGAGGAGATGCGGGAGCGGCTGGCCGGACTGGCCGACGCCCCGGGCGTCGGGGCCCATGACAGCGAGCCGGACGGACCGGAGGCGTTCGAGGCGCTGCTGGACGCGCTGGCCGAGCGGGTGCTGCCGTTCCGGGGCAGCGTCGACCACGCGAGGTTCTTCGCGTTCGTCCCGAGCTGCCCGACCTGGCCGGGGATCCTGGGCGACTTCATGGCCGCGGGCCTCAACGTCTTCCAGGGCACATGGCTCGAGTCGGCGGGGCCGAGCGCGCTGGAGCTGGAGGTGATGGGCTGGTTCAAGGAATGGCTCGCCTACCCGGAGTCGTCGGCCGGCCTCCTGATGAGCGGCGGGTCGGCGGCCAACCTGGCGGCGCTGGTCACGGCCCGGGCGGCCCGTCTCGGCGAGGAGTGGCGGGACGGCGTGATCTACGCGTCGGAGGAGACCCACTCGTCGGTCTTCCGGGCCGCCCGGATCCTCGGCTTCGCGGCCGATCGGATCCGAACAGTGCCGGACGACGAGGGCCACCGCATCCGTCCCGGCGCGCTGGCGGAGGCCGTGGCCGGGGACCGATCGCGGGGGCTCCGGCCCTTCCTGGTCGTGGCCAATGGCGGGGCCACCAGCACGGGCGCGGTCGATCCACTCCCTGCCGTAGCCGATCTCTGCGAGGAGCACGGACTCTGGCTCCACGTGGACGCCGCCTACGGCGGATTCGCCATCCTGACGGATCGGGGTCGGCGTCTGCTGCGCGGGATCGATCGCGCGGATTCCGTCACGCTCGATCCCCACAAGTGGCTCTACCAGCCGTTCGAGGCGGGGTGCCTGATGGTCCGGGACGGTCGACGGCTGACAGAGGCGTTCCGGATCCTGCCCGACTACCTGCAGGATACCGAGCTCGAGGACCGGGGCGCCGTCCCCGACGATGCGGAGGTGAACTTCGCCGACCGGGGCCCGCAGCTGACCCGCTCCTGGCGCGCACTGAAGGTGTGGCTGACTCTCCGGTACTGGGGCGTCGACCGGGTGCGCGCGGCCATCGACCGGTGCGTCGACCTGGCGGAGCAGGCCGAAGAGCGGATCCGCGCGTCGGAGTCGCTGGAGCTGTTGACGCCCGCCACGCTCGGGGTGGTGTGCTTCAGGGGACGCGAGGGCGAGGCGGCGGACGTCGAGCGGGTCGAGCGCCTCTCCCGGAGCGGGGTGGGGATGATCTCGTCGACCCGGGTGCGGACCGAGTACGCGCTACGGCTCTGCATCCTCAGCCACCGGACGACGTGGGCGGATGTCGAGGCGGTGATCCGAGTGCTGGAGGATTGAGACCGGAGACCGGAGACCGGAGACCAGAGACCAGAGGTCAGAGGTCAGAGGTCAGAGGTCAGAGGGGCTGCCGCAGCGGTTCGCGGCGGGCCTTCTCGGCGTCCCGGGCGAGGGCCAGGAGGAGGGGCTGGGCGGTGGTGCGGTGGAGGTCGACGGCCCGGGCGGCGCTGCCGCCGCCGGCGGTGTCGATCATGAGTGTGGCGAGGTCCCACCGTCGCTGGAACGGCGTCTCCCACAGGTGCAGCGTCTGGATCTTCCGCTCCGGGATGACGGCGTTGGTCCGGGTCAGCACGCCGCCTCGCACGAGGGCGTACCCTTCGGTTCGGGCCCATGCCCTCGCCCGGTACTGCGCCCGGGCGAAGAACCAGGCCGGGACCAGGAGCGCGGCGACGGCCAGGCCGACAGGGTCGAACCAGGTCGCCGCAGCGGTGGCGAGGCCGATGGGGACGGCCAGCCGGGCGAAGCTCCGTCGCTGCGAGATGGGCGCTACGGCGTGCATCTCGACCCCCTCGAACCGGGCGTCATCGAAGACGGCTCTCAGCAGGCGACCCACGTCCCTCTGCCGCGTGATGGGCACGTACGCCTCCGCGCCGCCGCCCCGGGCGTCCTGCCGCTGCTGGGGCCCGGCTCCGGCGGTCTCGATCTTGAGCGCCGCGAGCCCGAGTGGCCGGCGGAGCAGCGTCTGTTCGATCCGTACGGCCTGTATCCGCTTCAGCGGGACGGTGGACTGGTGACGGCTCAGGAGGCCGTACTCGCGACGCAGGTCGTCGCCCGATCGGGTCAGGGTGAACCCCCAGAAGCGGACCACGGTCGCCACGATGGAGACGAGCCAGCCGAGGACAATGAACCCGACCACCAGCCCGGCGCCCACGAGGAGCGCGCCGGTCACGCCGAGCGCGGCGCCCTGGGTGAACACCGACTCCAGCCACGCGTCGACCTGCTGGAGCCCGCCGAGGTCGTCGAGGATCTCGACGCCCGTGGCGAGCCCGGCGGCGATGAGACCCGCCTCGTTGGACGTGGCGCCCGCGATGGCCAGGTCCGCAAGCGAGAGCTCGAGCAGCGTCTCGCCCTCCGGTCGGGCGCGGGTCGGCGATGCGCCCGCCTTGCGACTCTCGGCCGGCCCCCTTGATGCGGTGGCCCCGTAGCTCGCTGCGGCCCGGGACCCGGCCGTCTCCGGCGCTTCGGCGTCCGGGGCGCCGTCCTCGATGCCCGCCCCGGCATCGACCATCCGTGCTCGCCGCCGCCGGAGCTCGGCCTGCAGCGAGTGGGCCTCGTCGAGGGCCAGTACGGCCAGTCCGGCCTCGGTATCGGACCCTCCGGAGGCTGTCTCGAGCCGGAGCTCCGCCACGCCCGCGAGCCGTTCCAGGGCGGAGCGCTTGAGATCGACGTTCTGGATCCGGGCCAGGGGGATGACCCGGCGTCGGCGGGAGAGTACGCCGCTGTCGATGATCAGGTCGTCGCCCTCGATCCGGTACCGGAAGGCGAGCCACTGGGCCACGGCCACCACCAGGGACGGGACGGCCAGGATGACCAGAGTCCACTGTGCGACGGCGCCGAGCCCATCGCCCACGGACGCGCCGCCGAGGACGGCCGGCAGGAGGAACTGCCGCCCGAGGCGGAGTCCCCGGGAGACGACGGTGAAACCGTGGAGGCGGCGGCCCTCAGACGGCATCGCCGACGCCGCTCTGTGCGGCGAGACGGTCGCGGATCGCTTCGGCCTCCCCGGCCTCCAGCGCGGGGATGGTGAGGATCGCGCCCCGGTTCCCGGCGGTGAACACGATGACGCCGGCGAGCCCGAGCCAGCGGTCGATGGGGCCGTGCTGCGTGTCGACGTGCTGGATCCGGGCGTGCGGAACGATGCTGGTCGTCCGGAAGAGGACGCCGTGTCGCATGAACAGGTCGCGGTCCCGGAGCGCGAACCCCCAGGCCCGGTACCGGAGCGGCGGGAGCACGAACGCCGCGATCACGGCGAGCAGCCCGGCCGCGAACCCGAGCAGCCCGGTGGGGATCGGGAGATCGAACACGAGCTCGGCGCCGATCACGGCGGCCGTGATCAGAGCACCCCGGAAGAGAGTGGTGACCCGCCACAGCGTGACGGCCCTGGGGTGCAGCGAGCGCAGCTCCGGCTGGTGCTCGTCGCCCACATCCGGCGCGGGCGGGTCGGTGCGCTCCGGCATGTCGTCCATCACCGGGCCAGCTCGCCGGCCACGCAGACCTGGTTCCGGCCGGCGTGCTTCGCCTCGTAGAGCGCCTCATCGGCCTTCGACAGGACCTCCTCGTACGTCCCGCCATCCGCGGGGTACGCGGCCAGCCCCGCACTGATGGTCAGCCGGCCCGTGGGCTGGATGTCACGGTGTCGGAAGGGATGCTCCTCGACATCGGCACGGAGCCGCTCCAGGATCGGGAACGACTCGTCCTTGCCGGCGTTGATCATGATCATGCTGAACTCCTCGCCGCCGAACCGGGCCACCATGTCGTGCAGGCGGAGCTCCCGACGCATGACGTCCGCCAGCTCCCGGAGCGCCCGGTCGCCGGCCAGGTGGCCCAGCTTGTCGTTGTAGTGCTTGAAGAAGTCCACATCGGCGATGGCGACCGAGCACTTCCCGCCGTATCGGCTGACCCGGTCCAGCTCGGCCCGCAGCACCTCCTCGAAGTGACGCCGGTTCGGCAGCTGGGTGAGGGGGTCCGTGAGCGCCATGTCGGCGAGTCGGAGCCGCAGGTCGCGCATCTCCCGCCGCTCCGCCCGGAGCCGCTCGAAGACGACGCCCGCGTACACGCTGATCACGAAGACCGAGCCGGCCACCCCGCCCTCGAACGCCATGGACAGCGGGTAGCCCCGCGCGTCCAGGAGCCAGCCGACGCCCAGGTAGCCGAGGGTCATGATGGCGCTGAGGCCGACCACGGCCTTGAACCCGCCCAGCCCGGCCATGAACAGGAGCGCCACGAACCAGCCGAGGAGGATGATGAAGCGCATCTCCGGGGCCAGGAACATGTAGAGCGCCAGGAGCGCCATCGCCCCCACGAGGGGCGTGTACAGGTAGTGCGGATCGCCCGGGATCCACTCGTCCCACGCCCGCACCGCCGCGAGCAGGAGGACGCCCTGTACGACCGCGGTGCCGAGAGCGGCCCAGAGCCACTCGTCGTACCCGATCCCCGTGAGTCCGAGGACGCGCATGCCGAGGATCAGCAGGAGCGCCGTGGCCAGTCCGCCGGTGGCCAGCGCCACGCCCCGGGCCTTGATCTCCTGCTTACGCTTGGCTTTCATCGGATCGGCGTCGGGAGGAGGGGTGGACAGCGGTCGTGGTCCACATACCTTGATCGTGCGGCGGCGAACGAGGCGGGGTCCGGAGGGAATATGAAGGCGGCCCTGCGGGTCCCACAAGTGGAGGCGGGAACAGAACATGGCGGAAATCGAGTGCGTGCGGTGCGGGAAGACGGGGGAGCAGCTTCCGAAGCCGCCATTGAAGAACGAGCTGGGGGAGCGGGTCCATGCGTCCATCTGCCGGACGTGCTGGGACGAGTGGCTGGCGTACCAGACGGCGCTGATCAACCACTACGGGCTGGATGTGCGCAACCGGGACGCCCGGGAGTTCCTCACGGAGAACATGGAGGCGTACCTCTTCCAGGCCGGCGAGACGGAGGACATCGACACCAGCGAAGAGGGCAACATCAGCTGGTGAGGGTCACTGTCGCAGCGCCGGTCCGGGCGTGTGTCGTGTGACGCGGCGCCCATCACCGCGCCATCGCTCGCACCGCCCTGCGGCGCGCGCTACATTTTGGTGACCGGGACCGTCGGTCGTTCTTCTCCGAGGGATACATGTTCAGCGAGTTCAAGCGCGCCTGGAAGCAGACGGTCGACAACTTCTGGCACGAGCTGGAAGGGGACACCGGCGACGGCGATGCCGCCTATCGCGAGGTCGCGCGGGTCCGGAACCAGATGGAGGAGCTGGACACCGCCATCGGCGAGACCCGCCAGCGGCTTTCCCACGAGACCGAGCAGGTCAGGGTCTGTATCCGCCGGGAGCGGATGGCGAAGGACATCGGCGACGCCGAGACCGCCCGGATCGCCGCCGAGTACCGGGAGCGTCACGAGGAGCGGGCGGCGGTGCTGGGTCGCAAGCTGGAGGCACTGGAAGCGGAGCGTCGCCTCTGCCGCCGGGACCTGGACGAGATGGAGAAGGCGCTCCAGGACGGTCGCGTGCGGTCGGCGCGGGCGGAGCTGGACGACCTGAACCGGCATCCCCGCGAGGACGAGTTCCGGAACCTCGAGGACGCAGATCGCGCCCAGTCGGCTGAGGAGAGGCTGGAAGAGCTGAAGAAGCGAATGGGGAAGTAGGCCGCCCGTCTCGCCACCCCCGCGCGGTCCGGCCGCGCCGGGTTCGCACGTTCCCATCACACGGCATTACGCGGGGCATCGGCGTCCGGGACTGACTTGCAGAAACGGGCCCGAGCCCAGAACATATGGCCCGCAGTCCCTCCGGCCGGGCGGTCGTGGGTGGCCGTCTGACAGTCTCTCCGCAACGGGGTTTGCATGACCAAGGATCCAAAGACCGAATTCTCCGATCAGGACGCTGGCGTGCCGTTCGACGCCGGGACCGCCGCCGCCGGGGAGGCGGCGATGGACACCGGCTTCTTCGGCCATCCGCGCGGCCTGCGCGTCCTCTTCTTCACCGAGATGTGGGAGCGGTTCTCGTACTACGGGATGCGCGCCCTCCTCATCCTGTTCATGACGGCCGCGATCATGGAGGGGAACCCGGGGCTGGGGTTCACTGATGGGAAGGCCGCCGCCATCTACGGGCTCTACACCAGCATGGTCTACCTGCTGGCGCTGCCCGGTGGCTGGATCGCGGACAATCTCTGGGGCCAGAAGCAGGCCGTGTTCGTGGGCGGGATCATCATCGCCCTCGGCCACTTCACCCTGGCCGGGCCGCTGGTCGGCGCTCCCGACCAGCCGTCCTTCTTCCTGGGGCTCCTGTTCATCGTGATCGGAACGGGGCTGCTGAAGCCGAATGTCAGCACCATGGTCGGCGACCTCTACCCGAACCCTCAGGACGCCGAGACGGAGCATCTGCGCGACGAGTACGGTGCGCGCCGTGATGCCGCGTTCTCCATCTTCTACATGGGGATCAACATCGGTGCCATCCTCGGCCCGTTCATCTGCGGGACGCTGGGCGAGACCGTGAACTGGCACTGGGGCTTCTCGGCGGCCGGCTTCGGCATGATCCTGGGGTTGATCCAGTACAAGCTCGGCGACCGGCATCTGGGCGGCGCGGGTGTGCTCAGGACGGGCGACACCGAGGAGGTCACCCGGCAGCGGACTCAGCGGTTCTACGTGGGCGCCGCCGTCGTGGCGGGTGCCATTGCCGTCGGGCTCTGGCTCTCGCTGACGGGCGTGCTCAGCATCACGCTGGAAGGGTTCGCGACGTGGATGGGCTACGGGATCCTGCTGGTCACGATCCTCTTCTTCGTCTTCCTGATCTATGACGTGAAGCTGGCGATCGGGGCGCTGGCTCTCTGGGCCGTGGCGGTGGCGGCCATGGTCCCGCAGTTCGAGGTGGCGACCCAGGCCGGGCAGTGGGCCACGCTCGGCGTGCTGGGCCTGTTCATCGTGCTGATGGTCAGTACACTGGTCGCCCGGAAGGGCGAGGTGGCGGTGGAGCGCCAGCGGCTGATGGTCATCTTCTGGCTCTTCCTGCTCGCCGCTGTCTTCTGGTCCGGGTTCGAGCAGGCCGGCTCCTCCATGAACCTCTTCGCCGACCGGCTCACGGATCGGGTCTTCTTCGGCTGGGAGATGCCGACCACGTGGCTGCAGAACGTGAACCCGCTCTTCATCGTGATCCTGGCGCCGGTCTTCGGCTGGATGTGGCAGCAGCTGGCGCACCGGGACAGGAACCCGTCGATCCCGGTGAAGTTCGCGCTGGGGCTGCTCGGTCTGGCCGCCGGGTTCTTCGTCCTGTCGTGGGGCGCGGAGTACGCGACCGACGCGACGCGGGTCTCGGTGGCATGGCTGGTGGTGACGTACTTCCTGCACACCTGCGGCGAGCTCGCGCTCTCGCCGGTCGGGCTCTCGTCCATGACGAAGCTGGCCCCGGCGGGCAGAGTGGGTCAGATGATGGGTGTCTGGTTCATCGCCGCCGCGCTGGGCAACCTGTTCGCCGGCCTGGTGGCCGGAAACCTGGAGGTGCTGCCGCCGTCCGATCTGTTCCGCTCGGTGGCGATCTTCGCCAGCGCGGCGGGCGTGGTGGCGCTGGCCGTCAGCCCGTGGGTGAAGCGGCTGACCGGCGGGATCCAGTAGCGGGTCGGTCTGACGACATCGCCGCGACGAGCGCGGCTGGCGGGTGGCTGCCCGCCGGCCGCCGTCGCACTGTGGGGCGCGCATGGATACGAAGCTGCTGAAGGCGCTCCGGAGCCACCCGGTCACCCGGTCACTGAGCTCCGAGGACCGAGCCTACCTGGCGGAGCTGGGTGAGGTCATCGGCTACCTGCCCGGGGTGTACGTCTTCCACGAGAGCCAGCCCCGGCGGGCGTTCGGGATCATCATCCAGGGACGGCTCGAGCTGCAGACCGGTCAGCGAGGTCGACCGACGGTCCTGGCGGTGCTGGGTCCGGGCGACTCGTACGGCGAGGGCAGCCTCCTGGACGACTACCCGCACAGCACGTCGGCGTTCGTGAAGGAGCCGCTCGAGGCGCTGGAGATCCCCCGGGAGGCGATCCACCGGATCGCGAAGGAGAAGCCGGACCTCTACAGCCGGCTCGTGAGCGGTGCCGTACAGCTGATCACGAGCCGGGTCGCGTCCGCGGGGCGGGTGGCGGGCGGCGAGGCCGTGTACCTGTCGGGCGCCGCGCGAACGGAGCACGACCTGCTGGGCGACCGGGACCTCCCGGACCGGCACTACTACGGGCTCCAGACGCTGCGGGCGGTCGAGAACTTCCCGATCACGGGGATCCCGATCTCGCAGTACCCGCAGCTGATCAACGCGCTCGCGGCGGTGAAGGAGGCGGCCGCGGAGGCGAACCGTGAGCTGGGGCTCCTCGACGACGACGTCGCCGACGCCATCATCCGGGCGAGCCGCGAGATCCGGGACGGCCGGCTCCACGGCGAGTTCGTGGTGGACGTGATCCAGGGCGGGGCGGGCACCTCGACGAACATGAACGCGAACGAGGTGATCACGAACCGGGCGCTGGAGCTGCTGGGGAAGAAGCGCGGGGAATACGAGGCAGTCCACCCGAACAACCACGTCAACCTCTCCCAGTCGACGAACGACGTCTACCCGACGGCGCTGAAGATCGCGGCCATCGGATCGATCCGTGATCTCGAGCAGGCGGTCGCCGCGCTCCGGGACTCGTTCATGGCGAAGGCCGACGAGTTCGCGGACATCGTGAAGATGGGCCGGACCCAGCTCCAGGATGCCGTCCCCATGACGCTGGGGCAGGAGTTCAAGGCGTTCGGCGTCACGCTCGGCGAGGAGATCGAGCGGCTCCGGACGGCGGTCACGCTGCTCCGGGAGATCAACATGGGCGCCACCGCCATCGGGACGGGGATCAACACGGACCCGAAGTACGCCGAGAAGGTGCGCACCGCGCTGTCGCGGATCACCGGGATCGACCTGGTCACCAGTCCCGACCTGGTGGAGGCGACCCAGGACACGGGAGTGTTCGTGCACCTGTCCAGCGCCCTGAAGCGGCTGGCCGTGAAGCTGTCGAAGATCAGCAACGACCTCCGGCTCCTCAGCAGCGGGCCCCGGGCGGGACTGGCGGAGGTCCGGCTCCCTCCGATGCAGCCGGGCTCGAGCATCATGCCCGGGAAGGTGAACCCGGTTATCCCGGAGATGGTGAACCAGGTCGCGTTCCAGGTGATCGGCAACGACCTGACAGTCACGATGGCCGCCGAGGGCGGTCAGCTCCAGCTGAACGTGTTCGAGCCCGTGATCGCGTTCAACATCTTCCAGTCGGTGGACATGCTGACCCAGGCGTGCATCGTCTTCCGGGAGCGGACCGTTGTGGGGATCGAGGCGAACCGGGACCGGATCCGGGGGCTGCTCGAGCAGAGCATCGGTATCGTGACGGCGCTGGTCCCGTACATCGGCTACGACCGGGCGAGCGTCGCGGCCCGGGAGGCGCTGGAGACCGACCGCGGTGTCTACGAGCTGATCCTGGAGAAGGAATGGCTCACCCGCGAGGAGCTCGACCGGATCCTGTCGCCGGACGCCATGACCCGGCCCCGGGGACTGCCGGGGTCGCCGCAGTCGTAGCCCGGGGGCGCACCCACACCCCGGACGGCCCCGGACGGGGGACTCGCCGTTCCGGGTGGATACACCCGAGGCAGTTTGCACCGTCGGGCGCGCCAGAATATTTTCCAGGTTCCCGCCCGTAACGACCACGCCGAAAAGGGAGTACTGATGCAGGACCCACAGTCCGCTCCCGGGAGCCGTGTCGGCAAGCGCGCCGGCGGCAACGGTCGTTCGGGCATCCCGCTCGAGCCGGTGGACCGCAGTCACCTCCTGAAGCGGTCGAACCCCTTCCCGTTCCCGCTCCCCCACTCCAACGGTCTCGTCCGGATCCGCCGGGAGCGGCGGGTCTGCGAGTCGTTCAGCGGGATCCGGTCACTGGCCCGCCGGGGCGAGCAGGGCCATCGCTGAGGCGACCGACGGGCATCGGTCCCCGGCCCGCCCGCGCTATTCCCGGACCTGCTCCGCTGCCGCGGCCATCTCTCGGGCCACCGTGCTCAGCAGCGACCGGACGTCCTCGTCCACCGTCTGGCGGTCGCTGAAGTAGAAGCTGATCGCTCCGACGGCCCGACTGTCCACGACCAGCGGGTGGGCGATCATGGCGACGAACCCGAGCTCCCGGGCCGGCTCCCACCACTCCTCCAGCTCGGGGTCCTCGAACACGTCGACCACCTCCACGGGGCCGACCCGGGCCACGGCCCGGCCCGTGGGCCCCCGGCCCTCCCGGATCCGGAGCTCGCCGAGGAAGCGAGCCGAGGACTGGGGCCAGTTCTGGGCGCACGCGAGCCGCAGCAGCTCGGGTGCTTCGTCGTCACGGAGGAAGACCGAGGCGAAGGTGGCGCCGACGCGCGGCGTCACGCGGGCCAGCGCCGTTCGATAGACCTCGACGGGCGTGGCGGCTCGGTCGCCGGCCTCACGGATCTCGCGGACCACCGCGCGGTGCCGTTCGGGCACACCGGTCTCGGTCGCCTGGGGCGGGGCTTCGGATTCGGATGTCACAGGGATCTCGGGGGCGTGGTTTCGGAGGTCGAGCCGGGCGCGGCAGCCGCATCTCGTCTTACCTTGACGCGTTTCGGGGGCCGCTCTACTCTATTCGGGCCCGTCGGCCGCGCGGACCCCTGGAACGTGAGGGCCCGCGCAGGATCCGGCAAGGCGGGCGCGTCGGTGCGCCGGCGATCACGGATGCGCCCGACCCGAACCACGGCGATCAACCTGCTGGGAGTCAGCAATGAACAAGTCGGAACTGGTGGAAGCGCTGGCCGAGAAGATGGACACGACGAAGGCCGACGCGCAGCGTACGATCGACGCGATCTTCGATACGACGGAAGGCGTCCTGACGGAGACGCTCAAGAAGGGGGAGCGGGTCCAGATCACGGGGTTTGGCACTTTCGAGACGCGGAAGCGGAAGGCCCGCACCGGCCGGAACCCCCGCACGGGCGAGGAGATCAAGATCGGGCCGACCATCAGCCCGTCGTTCCGACCCGGCAAGGCGCTGAAGGAAGCGGTCAAGAAGTAGGCAGAACGGACAGCTCCACCCTGCCAGGAGCCCCGGCGCGACCCGCGTCGGGGCTCCGTCCGTTCCTAGCGGTCCCGTCCCGGCCGCCTCCGCCCTCCGCCCGTCCCCCGGTCCTTCCGGTCGTAATCGACGCGCAGGCTGCGGCCCTTCAGTGTGCGTCCGTTCAGCGCCTCGATCACGGTGCCGGCCACCTCCGTCGCGACCTCGACCGTGCTGTGGGACTCCCGGATGTCGATCTTCCCGACCCGATCCCCGCTCACGCCGGCCTCGCCGGTGATCGCGCCCACGATGTCGCCGGGGCCCACGTCATCGCGCTGGCCGATGTCCATGAAGAGGTGGACCCATGTGCCGGTGCTGGGCGGCGGCGCCGACCCCGTGGACCGGCTCCCGCTCCCGGGGGTGGCGACGGGGCCCGGGGCGGAAGCGCCCGCGGGACCCGTACGACCGAGCCGGACCGCGGCGGCGGCCACCTCCGCGGCAGGCAGCTCGTCGAGGAGCGGCTCGATGAGCGCGAGCTCCGCCGTGAGGTCGGCCCGGGCGAGGTCCCGGAGCCGCTCCCGCAGCTCGTCGGTCGCGGACCGGTGCGGCATCGGCATCGCCACCGCCTGCACCCGGAGCCCGGCGCGACCGGCGCTCCGCAGGAGGTGGGCCCGCTCCCGGGGCGTGACCAGGATGGCGCCGCCCTTCCCGTGCAGCTCCGCCAGCTCATCGGCGTCGAAGGGGACGTCGTACGAGAGCACGTCGGCCTGTACCGATCGCTGATCGGCCTCGGTGCGGGGCAGGACCAGGATACGGCGCTCGTCGTCTTCCGCGGGCAGCACACCGCGGCCGGCCAGGGCACGCTCGACCGTGTCGGCACGGTCCACCGTACGGCAGACCACGGCCGCGGAGCCTTCCATCTCCGACAGGAGCTGCACCGCAGCGTCGAGCTTCTGGTGCTCGGGCGCCACGGCATACCGGACCGTGGCCGCGTCGCTCGCCGGCGTCTTCGGCTCGCTCCGGGGCGGGATGGTCATGGCCTTCCGGACGTGGCCTTCGATGAACGAGTCGATGGCCGCATCGAAGCGGCCGGTGACCAGGACCCGCTGAGCGTCGCCCGGGACCGACTCCACCAGCGTCTCGACGGCGCTCCACTGCCCTTCGTCCTCGAGCAGCTCGGCGCCGTGGATCACCAGGGCGGTGACCGCGTCCAGCTTGAGGGCGGAGCCGCGGACGGCATCCAGCGCGGCGTCGGCGGAGGCCACCAGCAGGTCGGCATCGCCGGCCCAACCGGGTGAGAGGGCTCGCACCGAGAGGTCGGTCGCAGCGACGAGCCGGACGAGGGAGTCCGCGGTCGCCGACGCGGTGCGGGCGTCGGGGACCAGGACGAGGGCCGCGGGTCGGCCGTCGTCGCCTTCCGCAGTCAGCAGACGGTCGAGCACCCCGAGCCCCCAGGCGCCGACGCCGCCGCTCCCGGGCGACGCGTGCAGCACGACGTTGTTGCCCCTGCGGATCACCGCCATGGCATCCTGCTGGAGCCCGGTGGGCGTCTCCCACCGAGTCTCTGCACCGGCCACCAGCTCCGGCGCGAGCTTCAGATCCTCGAACGTATCCATCCCGATCTCACCCCTGTTGTCAACGTGTCTCCGCCCGGCCCGTCCCGGGCGCGACCAATATAGCGGGGTTGCAAGACGGCTGCCGTGCGCCATAGGATCGCGGTCATGCATGCCGTCCTGGATTGGCTCGAGCAGGCGAGCGCCTTCGTATGGGGCGGCCCTGCCGTCGTGCTCCTGCTGGCCACCGGGGCGTACCTCTCCTTCGTGCTCCGGGGCGTACAGCTGCGTCGCCTGGGGCACGCGCTCCGGATCGGCTTCGTGACCCGCGACGAGCCGGATGCCGAGGGCGACATCACCCACTTCCAGGCGCTGATGCTCGCACTGGGCGGGAGCGTCGGTGTGGGGAACGTCCTGAGCGTTGCGGCCGCGCTCACGGCGGGCGGCCCCGGCGCCCTGCTCTGGCTCTGGCTCGCGGGCTGGCTCGTCATGGCGACCCGGTACGCCGAGGGGGTGCTCGGCGTCTACTACCGGGAGCCCGACCGGGAGGGCCGGATGGCCGGCGGCCCGATGTACTACCTGTCCCGGGGTGTCGGCGGGCTGTTCGGTCGGGCGCTGGCCGCGGTCTTCGCCATCTGCGTGCTGGCGGCCGCGTTCGGGCTCGGGTCGGCCGTCCCGGGCCACGTGGCGGCGACGGCGCTCGAGTCGGTCTTCTCGGTCCCGCCGCTGCTGACGGGCGCGATTCTGGCCGCGGTGGCGGGGCTGGTGCTGGCGGGCGGCGTCCGGGCCATCGGTCGAACGGCCGGGGCCGTGGTGCCGGTACTGGTGGCGGCGTACCTGGTGGGCGCCCTCGTGGTCATCGCCGTTGAGTGGCGACAGCTCGATGACGTGCTGATCCGGGTGGCACAGGGCGCCGTCACCGCGGATGCCGCTGTGGGCGGGCTCTTCGGCGCCGCGATCCGGGAGGCCGTTCGCTGGGGCATGAGCCATGGCGTGCTGTCCGCGGGGACCGGGCTCGGGACCGGCGGGATCGCCGCCGCGTCGGCCCGGACCCGTACCGCCACCACCCAGGCGCTGGTGGCCATGACCCAGACGTTCATCGACACGGTGGTGGTCTCCGCCCTGACCGGGATCGCGCTCCTGGTCTCCGGCGCCTACGAACAGCTCGGTCGGGTCGCGGGCGCCACCTTCACCGACGCCGGCCTGCCATCGGCCCCCGCAGCGCTCACCTTGCCGGGCGACGCCGTGGGCACCATCCTAGCCGTGGGACTCGCCTTCTTCGCCTTTACCACGATCCTGGCCTGGGCCCATTACGGCGAGCGCTCGGCCGAGTACCTGCTCGGAACCCGGGCGACGACGCCGTTCCGCGTGCTGTTCGTCCTGGCCGTGTTCGGTGGCGGATCCGTCGTCGGGCTCGGGCTGGAGCCGATGGCCCTGGTCTGGGGCATCAGCGGCGTGGTGAGTGGCATCATGGTGGTTCCCAACCTGGTCGGGCTTCTCCTCCTCTCGGGCGTGGTGGTCCGGGAGACGACGAGGTCGCCGGGCACACGCTGACATTGCATCCGGACCCCTGGAACGGGATCCGGAGTACCAACTTGCAGAAAGCGAGGTCGATGGTGTCGATCAAACGATGGTCTGCTGCGCTCCTGATGCTCGGTCTGGCTGTCCCGGGGCTCGCCGCCCAGGAGGCGCCCCGGGACACGACCCCCGAGGCCGTCCCGGACACGACGGTCCAGGACACGGCCGCACAGGACACGGCCGCACAGGACACAATGGCGGCGGACACCGCCGTGGCCGCGGCCCCGGAGTACCCGATCGCGCCGGGGCGGTACACGTTCATCCCGGGCGAGAGCGAGGCGATCCGGGAGAAGGCATCGGAGGCCGTCTCCCACATGTTCTTCGCCATCCGCGGGATCGCCCGGCGGCGTCTCGAGGGCGCGAACAAGCCCATCGACCGGATCATCTTCGACTATCGGGGCGACACGATCCTGGTGTCGCTGCGGGAGGACGAGTCGGTCTACATGGCGACGATGTCCGGCGACACGATCCCGTACACCCGTGAGGATGGCGAAGTGATCCAGGTGACCGCCGAGACGGAGCCCGGGATGATCGACATGTACTTCATCGCCGAGGACGGGATGAAGGAGATGATCTTCCGGCTCCGGGAGAACGGACGGCTGGCGGTGGAGTCCATCACCTACAGCGACAAGCTGGAGGAGCCGTTCCGCTACACCTGGGTCTACCGGGCGGAGGACGGCGCCTAGTTCAGCCGGACCTGGATCCGGAGGGTGCGGCCGGGCTGCGGCAGCCCGCACTGGTCGTAGACCGTGGTATCGCCGAGGTTGTCCACGGCCACTTCGAGCCCCAGCTGCTGGAAGGTGGCCGGTGCCGTGGGCAGCCGGAACGTCCGTGACAGCTGGAGGTCGGCTCGCGTACTCGGGTCGAGGGTGGCGTAGTCCTCCTGCCCCGGCTCGGGCGTCGAGCAGTACTGGCGGCCCCAGTACTCGATCTCGGCGCCGGCCTCGATGCCGGCGATGAGGGGAACGGTCCCACCAACGCCGCCGGCGATCTCGGGCTCGTACTCGGCCCGGACCCCGCTCGTGCCGGGCTCCACCACCTCCACGTCCTGGAGCGTGACCTCGGTCTCCAGCGCGAATCGCCCGACGCTGTAGCCGGCCAGGATCTCGACGCCGGTGCTCCGGATCAGGTCCCGGTTCACGCGGCGGTACCGGTAGTCGATGGCGGTCGTGTCGGTGGGCGCGCCGCGGACGATGGCGTCGCTGAGCCGCTGGTGGAACCCCACCACCTGGAGGTCGTACGGGCCGAACCGGCTGGTGAACCCGGCCTCGATCACCGTGAGGATCTCCGCCTGGAGCCCCGGGTTCGGCTCGAACCGGCCCAGGGCCTCGGAGTACATCTCCCGGAGCGCCGGGAAGCGGCCCTTCCGGCTGACGGCGGAATGGATCAGCAGCGCTCCACCCGTGGTGGTGGCGCTGAGACCCAGCCGGCCGCCCCACTCCGTGGTGGATGGACCCTCGGCGACTCTGCCCCCGGTCTGCGGCGTGTCCATGCCGTCCACCGCCAGGCCGCCGCTCAGTCGGCCGCCGGTGAACGGCCCGACATCGATCCCGAACGGGACATCCACCTCGGTCCCGATGCTCCAGAGGCGCTGCCGGTACTCGCCGGTCTCCGGCTCGGGGACCGGTGTCTCCAGCAGCCCGCTGGCGATGACCTCATCGTGGGAGACATCGGCGTAGGTCGCGGCTGCGCTGATCGTGGTGCCGCCCCTCAGGTGCTGGTCCCCCCGGAGCCGGACGGTCACGGTCCGGTCGTCGGACTCCTCGGTCTGTGCCAGCGTGGTGAAGAACGCCTCGGTCGGCGTGGCCGGGTCCGCCGAGTCGGCGGGCATGTCGAAGTCGTGGATCGTGGTGCTACCGATGTCCAGCCCGAGGCTCGCCTGCACGTCGGCCGTGCCCAGGCCGTTGATCAGGCCGTCCAGCCCACCGGTGACGACGGTCACCGATCGCCAGAGCTCCGGGTACCGCCAGAGCCGCGGGTCGCTCTCCGTCAGCTCCGGTGGGACGCCGCGCTCGGCCCGGAAGGCCGTGGTGGAGATCGACGCGGAGCCGCCGCCATTGCTGTACCGCACGGACGCGAAGCCGTCGGTGTGCTCGAGGTCCGAGTTCACCCTCAGGTCGCCACCCTCCAGTGCCGGGAGAACGACGTCCGCGCCGCTCGGTGCGGTGAACCCGTCGCGGACCCGGCGCCCGATCCCGCCGCGGACCAGGAGGCGGCCGTCGCCTGCACCGAGGGCGGCCCCGGAGGACACACCGGCGCTGTACCCGCCGTGCTGGTCCACACCGACGGCCACGCGGAGCGGCTCCGGCCGGACCACGTCGACCGCGCCCATCCCGATCTCGACCACGCCGCCCAGGACGTTCGGGCCGTAGAGCACGCTCGAGAGGCCCCGGACGACCCGGATGCTCCGGGCCGCGGTCAGCGGGATCACCGACAGGTCGGTCCGGTGGTCCCACCCCAGTGTGAGCGGGATCCCGTCGAGCAGGATCGCGATCTGCCGCTCCTCGGCACCCCGGAGCGCCAGCTGCGCCTCGCCGCGTGAGTTGGTCCGGACCTGGACCAGTGGCAGCTCACGGAGCACGTGCTCCAGGAGCGGCGCCGGTCGGAACCGGACCGAGTCGAGCCGCACCTCGATGGCGCTCACGCCGCCGGGTGTGGCCGATGGCCGGACCGCCCGGACGGCGATGGGCTCGATCTCGTACACCGTGTCCTGTCGCAGCGTGTCCGGGGCCTGGGCGGTGACGGGCGTGGCGGCCGGCACGACCAGGCAGGCGGCCAGGCCCGCGAGGACCGCGGCGCGGCTCGCCGTCTGCGGGCGCGGGAGCGCGCGCGAGGCGGCGGGGGTCTCGAAATCTATGTGCATGTGGCTCTTGGGTCCGGTTCGGTTCGGTGTCAGTAGTGGCTGTACCGTGGCCGGGAGCGAAAAGGTCCGGGCCGGGATGTCCAGGTGGGGCCCTGCGGGTGGGGGTCGCGATCAGAAGATGTTCCTGGAGGTCAGCATCCGGATGAAGGGGCGGTAGAGCACCTTGTTGATCTTGTACTCGCCGTCACGGGCGAGGAAGACCATGTGGGAGTCGGCGAGCGCGGCCAGCTGGAGCCGGCTCTCCACGGGCGGCAGCTGGAAGACTCGCTGGTGGGCCGCCTCGGAGAGACCGCCGTGGAGTATGATGGCGGCGATGCTGTGGAGGTGGGCGAGCGGGAGTCGGTCGAGGAACTCGAGGTCGATGATCTCCGGGTCGCCGAGGACCAGCACGTGCTCTTCCGTGCGTCGGATCGACCGGAGCCAGTAGAAGAGCGCCAGCACGATATTGCCCTCGGCGATCTCCGCCAGCTTCTGAAAGTACAGCCGCCGGTGCGACTCCTTCCGGGTCAGCTCCCCGCGGGCCTGTCGACCCAGGAGCCGGGCCCATCGGCCGTCGCCGGGCTCCGCGGTGGAGGTCTCGAACCGGAGCGCGAACCCGCTGACGTCGTGGCGGGCCATGATCGCCTGCTCCAGTTTCTCCGGCGGCAGGTCGGTGGTGCTGACCTTGTGGACGAAATGGGCGTCAATGCCCACGACACGGTCGAGGTAGCGCCACGCGAACTCGTCCACGGTCACCACCCAGAGCACATTGGCGCGGGTGGCCGTCACGACCTCCAGGAACGCCTCCATCGCCTCGAATCCGCCGAGCGCCCGGACGAACAGGTGGTGGAGGTCCTCCACGATGGCGACGGCCGGCGGCTGCCCATTGATCTCATCAGCGACGACGGCCGCGGCATCATCGAGCTCGAAGGACCGGACCAGCCGGCTCCGGAGCTCCCCCGGGTCGTCCACGGAGCGGCCGAGCCCGACCCGGACGATCCGGTTGTCGCCGAAGACCCGCTCCTCGGCCAGCCGGAGCAGCGTGGTCTTCCCGCTCCCCTTTTCACCGACGATCGCCAGGGTGGCGGAACGGTCCTCGACCCAGCGATCGAACGCCCGCTGGATCACGGCGAGCTCTTCGTCCCGCGGGACCAGCAGCTCGGCCCAGGGGACGTCCGCTTCCACATCGAAGAGCTGCCGGTACAGCGTCGGGAGCCGGACCACCTGCTGGTCCTGGCCGAGGAGCGACTGCTCCAGCGACTCAAGCATTACCTCCCGCTCGACCTCCCCCACACCGAGCTGCCGTTCCGCCCAGTCCTGGACTGCGGTGATCGCACGCCGCCCGAGGCTCCACGTGGCCCGGGCCGATCGACCCAGGCCGCCCGCAGCGGTCCGGGCGCGCTCCACCCCCGACGAGATCTGCCGGACCGCCTGCTCCTCGGCGATCTCCGAGTGGATCCGCATGAACTCCCGGTTCGCCACTGCCGAGCGGAGCGCGTCGGCCTCGTCACCGGCTCGCTCCTCCAGGCCCGCCACCAGGGCGTCGATCGACGAGAGCCCACCGGCCCGCAGGTCCTCGAGCTGTGCGATCGCCCGGTCGGCTATACCCGCCACGAGCACCTCGACCTCGTCGGGGTCGAACCCGCCCCGCAGCGGCGCCCGGAGCTGGAACGCCACCGCGTTCCGGACCCGCGCCAGCTCCTGCCCGAGAGCGCGCAGCTCTTCCGTGGCGGAGGCCAGCGACTTCTCGAGGAAGCGGGGCAGCGTCCCTCCGCACGCGGTGTTGAGCAACTCTTCGAGGGGCGCCTCCCGCAGCTGCAGCTTCCGCGGCCGCTCCGGGATCCGAGGGACCGGGCTCTCCGAGATGTGGAGGTCCTCCGGCACCTGGCCCGGTATGGTCCCGAGCTCGGCGACCAGCTCCTCGACCACTTCTTCCAGCCGTGACCGGAGCTCGTCCACCGTCGGCGCGGTCGCGCCGAACAGCCGCTCAGCCTCGTCCGCGAGCTCGCCCAGCGCCGTTTCCATCTCCCCGGTCAGCGCGGCTTCGGCCTGCCTGCCGAGCGCCTGCAGCCCGTCCGCGAGCCGATCGAGCGGGGCTGTGCCGTATCGGTCCCGGACGCCCTCGATCCGGCGGGCCGTCTCCGCGGCCACCGCCTCGATGGACGCCAGCGCCCGGGCCAGAACGGCCTCCGCCTCGACGTTCGCCATGAGCGTCCGCTCGAAGTCGGTCCAGTCGTCCATGAGCCGGTCGAGCCGGGCGACCGCCTGGTCCCGGATGCTCGCGGCCTTCCCGTCGGGAACCCGGACGGCGGTCGACCGGAGGGCCGCATCGAACTCGGTCCTGACGCCCAGTACCACGGCGTCGAACCGCTCGAGCACGGCGGCGACCGCGGCCTCCACGGAGGGCGGCGCGTCCGCGTCGTCCCCGCCCAGCTCGGTGTGGGCGTGGAGCTCACTCCGCACCCGGGCCACGGCGACGGCCGTGAGGCGGGCGATCTCGTTGGCCACCGGCTCCAGCTGTCGGAGCAGCTCACTCAGATAGAGCGACGCCAGCCCGGACGCCGGGATTCCGGGGGGCTCGCCCCGGCGGAGCAGGGCGCCGATCCGCTGTGACCAGTCGGGCCGGACCAGCTCCGGCGTGGTCGCCGTGGCCCGGCCCGGGACCGGGATCGTCTCCGGCAGGGACGGGACACTGTCGGCCACCGTCTTGAGCTCCTCCGCCAGCGCGGCACGGGCCCGGGTCGCGTCATCGAAGAGGCGGGGCCCGAACCGGGCGCCGAAGCGGTCGGCGTACCGGAGTCGGAGCCGGGCGGCGCTCCGGGTCTCCTCCGTCCCGTCGGGATCGTGCGCCGGGCCACCGTCGTCGATGGCATCCATGGAGGCCACCGCCTCGCCCAGCGCGGCGCCGTACGCCTCGATCCGGTCCCTGAGCGGCTCCAGGACAGCGTCGTGGAGGTGGGCCCCGAAGCGGTCGCCGACGGTGGCCGGATCGGTCATCCGTCCGCTCCGGTCGCCATCGACGCGGGGTCAGCCGTGCGCCGCAGCCCGACCAGATCGTCCTCCGCCACGATCCCCGCGTCCAGGAGCCCGCGGCGGGCCCGCCCGGCCACGTCTGCGAGGAACTCGGTCTCGAGGCGGTGGTCGTAGACGTAGGACCGGATGATCAGCCGGGTGTAGAACCGGTTCCCCGAGATCCCGCCCTGGGTCTGGATGGTGACCGGCTTCTCCGTGTACACGAACGGCGACGTGATGGCCGCCTCCCGGGCGATCTTCCGGATCTCGATGGGGTCGGCGAACGCCGGCACGTCCAGCTCCACGACCACCATGCAGTCCAGCGCGCCGGAGTTGGCGTTCAGCACCGGCTGCCGGACCACCTCCGCGTTGGGCATCGCCACGATCGTGTCGTCCCGGGTGCGGAGCAGTGTCGCCCGCAGCCCGATGTTCACCACCTCGCCGTGGTGGTCGCCGATGTCGATCAGGTCACCGACCTGGAACGGTCGGTCGAGGAGGATGACGAGCCCGCCGAACACGTTCTTGAGCACGTCCTGCGCGGCGAGGCCCACGCCGACCCCGGCGGTGGCCCACAGCGCGATGAGCGACTCCCGGGCCGGGTCCAGGATCCCGAACACGATGACGTACACGGCACTGACCCAGAGCCCGATCCGGACCACCGCCACGAGCTGGAGGAGCAGCTGACGCTGTCGGACCAGCCGGCGGGACAGTGCCTCGAACACGAAGCGGGACAGCCGGATCAGGTAGTACGTCCCGATCAGGACGAGGAGGATCCAGAGCAGGTCGGACGCCGAGAACAGGTCGGCGAGCTCCGAAGCCCGCTCCCGGACCTGATCGAGGTCCTGGACCGGGGCGGAAACGGTGGCGAAAGCGGGGATCGGGGTCACGGTGGAGACGGGGCTGCAGTGGTGTGATGGGTCAGACCCAAAGATCGGGGCCCGCTGCCCCGCAGCGCAATGAGCAGGTCGGAAGTTCCAAGTTCCTGGTCCGTCCACGGGCACAATTGTAGCTTGAAGCCCAACCCGCAGGCACACCGGGACATCTCAATGAAGAAGCTCCTCCTCGGTCTCGCCATCATCATCGTGGTCCTGGCAGTCATTGTCGGCACGCGGACCGCCATGTACCAGCCGGAACCGCAGCCTGAGAAGGGGGCGTGGTCGGCGGTCGTGGAGCCGCTGCCCGGCTACGCCGATCGATTTGCCGGGGCGCTTCGGTTCCGGACCGTCTCTCACCAGGACCCTGCCGCCCTGGACACGGCGCAGTACAGTGCGTTCCGCGCCTACCTCGCTGAGTCATTTCCCGCCGTCCACCGGTCGCTCGAGCGGGTGGTGGTGAATCAGCACTCTCTGCTCTACACCTGGCGGGGCACCGATGTGTCTCTCGGTCCGGTGGTGCTCATGGGGCACTACGATGTAGTGGGTGTGGCGCCGGAGACGCTGTCCGAGTGGGATCACCCGCCATTCGCCGGCGACGTGGTGGACGGCTGGGTCTGGGGCAGGGGCGCGGTGGACAACAAGGTCAATGTCATCGGGGCGCTGGAGGCAGTGGAGTCACTGCTGGGCGAGGGCTTCACCCCGCGGCGCACCGTAATCCTGGCCTTCGGCCACGACGAGGAAGTAGGCGGCAGCGCCGGCGCGGCGAAGTTGGTCGCCCGCCTCGACTCGCTGGGAGTGGAGCCGTGGCTCGTGCTGGATGAGGGCGGCTTCATCGGCGAGGACCTGTTCGATGGTGTGGGCCGGCCGGTCGCCCTGGTCGGCGTGACCGAGAAAGGGTACGCGGAGGTCCGGCTGACGGTCAGTGCCGAGGGCGGGCACGGGTCGGCCCCGCCGCCGCAGACCGCGGCCGGGGTGGTGGCGGCTGCGGTTGCGGCGCTGGAGGCCGACAAGATGCCCACTCGCCTCACGCCCGTCGTCCGGGAGATGTTCCATCGGGTGGGACGGGAGATGCCTCTCGGCCAGAGGATCCCGATGGCGAATCTCTGGCTCTTCGAGCCGGTGTTCCTGTCCATGCTGGAGAGCAGCCCGGCCACCAACGCCCTGGTCCGGACCACAACGGCGGCCACCATGCTGGAGGGGAGCATCAAGGCGAACGTGCTCCCGACACGGGCGCGGGCCGTGCTCAACTTCCGCATCCTGCCGGGCGACAGCCTGGAAGGTGTCATGGAGCACATCCATCGCGTGGTGGATGACGAGCGGGTAGAGATAGAGGTGTTGGGGTTCCACAGTGAACCGCCACCGCCAGCGCCCAGCGATGGGCCGACCTTCGAGGCACTGGAAACAAGGGTCCGGGAGATCAACACGGACGCACTCGTTACGCCCTTCCTGGTGGTGGGTGCCACGGACGCTCGGCACTTCACGGCGCTCACCGACCGCGTCTACCGCTTCATGCCGGTCCGGATCACCCGGGATCTGTTGAGCACGCTGCACGGCACGAACGAGCGGATCCGGCTCGAGGACTTCCGCAGGGCCGTGGACTTCTACGGTCGGCTCATGAGGGGGGAATGATCGCTGGCCCCGGTCCCCGGGCGCGACGGGGCCGCCGGGACGACCGCCCGGACGTCAGGGCCGCCCTGTGCGAGCTGGTGCCCGGGTAGGCGCCGTCAGCCGCGCTTCGTGCGACCTCGCAGGAAGTCGCGCATCACGTACTGCCCGAGCGTCATCGTGCTGGTGAAGTAGGCGCGCCCTCGGGCCATGCGGCCGACCCTGGCCACGAACTGGACCAGCGCCTGGTCGCGGGCGAGCATGAACGTGTTGATCACGATGCCCTGCCGGCGGCACGCGGCCACCTCCCGGAACGTCTCCTTCAGCACGAACGGGTCGAGCCCCGCCGGGTTCTTGTAGACCCGGCCGTCGTCCATGGTCACCGCGCTGGGCTTCCCGTCGGTGATCATGATGATCTGCTGCATGTCCTTCTTCTGCCCACGGAGGATGCGGCGGGCGAGCTTCAGCCCCTCGGCCGTGTTCGTGTGGTACGGCCCGACCTGCGCCCGGGCGATGGACTTGAGCGGGACCTCCTCGGCCCGGTCGCCGAAGGTGACCACGCGGAGTGTGTCGCCGGGGTACTGCGTGCGGATCAGATGGCTCAGCGCCAGCGCCACCTTCTTCGCCGGCCCGAACCGGTCCTCGCCGTAGAGGATCATGGAGTGGCTGATGTCGAGCATCAGGACGGTGGCGCAGCTCGACCGGTGCTCCGCCTGGTGGACCATCAGGTCGTCGTGCCGGAGGTCCAGCGGCAACCCCAGTCCCTCCCGGGCCATGGCGTTCTTCAGCGTGGCCGGGATGTCGAGGTTCATGGTGTCGCCGAACCGGTAGGGCCGGGACGCGGCCTCCGCCTCGACGCCGGTGGACAGGTGCGCCGTCTCGTGGGCACCCAGGCTCGACTTGCCCAGCCCGCCCAGCAGGTCACGGAGCGTGCGGTAGCCGAGGAAATCCAGCCCCTTGCCGGTGAGGTTGAACTCGACCTGGCGGGCCGCGTCGGCCGCGTCGTCGATCTTCCCCTCGCCGCCCATCTCCTGGAACGACGACGGCATCCCCTGCTCGCCGTCGAGCGTCAGGTAGCCCTCCTCCACCAGCCGCTCCACCAGCTCGTCGAGCATGTCCGCGATCTGCTGGCGGACCTCCTCCGAGCCCTCACCCTCGCCCCGCAGCTCCTCGAGCATCTCCGGCGTGAGCTGGCCGCTCTCCATCAGCGCCCGTAGCAGCGCCTCCTTGAGGGAGTCCAGCGAGCGGTCGCCCTCCTGCGGCTGGTCCCAGGCCCACCACGGCTGGTCCTCCGGCCCGCCGGCGAACCCGGCCTGGAGGAGGAAATCGCTCAGCATCTCGAGCAGCGACTCGAGGTTCAGCGCGTCGAGCCAGCTGCCCTTGTACTTGCTGTAGGTGGTGAAACGCATGGGGCCTTTCGGGTAGGGGGTCCCTAACGGTCACGGCGTTCGGGATCCAGCGCAATCCCTGTGCTGCTACAAACGACCAACGACCAACGACCAACAACCACAGAACAACGAACACAGAACAACGAACACAAAACAACAACCAGGAATAACAACCAAGGAACAAATGCCGACAACGCCCCGGGTTGGCGCCGCGCTTACCGGTAACCGCCTGCGACCACGCCCACGGACGTCAGCGGGGGTGGGCTCTCGATCGCTGGCGACGGGCTTGGACTGTGAGCATGGACACGATGTCCCGGGCGTGGTCGAGGATCCGGGCGCGGAGCTCTTGGGGGCCGACGTCCCATCCGTCGGCGATGAGGGTGGCCGAGGCGGTTTCCCGGGCGGAGCCGTTGGCGATGTCCAGGAAGCGGGCCCTGTCACGCGGAGTCCGGCGGCCCGTGGACTCCGCGACATTCAGCGGCACCGAGCACGCCGCATCGAACATCTGCCACCCGAGCGACCGGTGGTGGCCGTCCAGGTACGGCACGAACTCGGCCACGGCGTCCGCCAGCTCCCGGGCCCGTTCGTAGACCTCCAGATCCTCGAAATCGAATCGCTTCGTAGCCATGGTACCACAATGCCCCGCCAGAGCCCGGGCAGACCATAGCCACACCCGCCACCCCCATGTCGTTTTCCGCCATGTTGTTGGTTGTTAGTCATTGGTCGCTGGTTGTTTGTCGTTGGTTGTTGCTTGGTGGTTG
>JBPRGE010000028.1:0-20862 GCA_051418035.1 Candidatus Longimicrobiales bacterium M2_2A_002 | reverse complement strand
CCGGCCCCGAGAGCACCAGAACAGAACGAGGAGTACGGTAATGCGTACCACCGGCACAGTGAAGTGGTTCAACGACCAGAAGGGCTTCGGCTTCATCGAGCCCGAGGACGGCAGCAAGGACTGCTTCGTCCACCACAGCGCGATCCAGATGGAGGGCTTCAAGACCCTCGCTGAGGGTGACCGCGTGGAGTTCGACGTCGTGCAGGGCCAGAAGGGCCCCGCCGCGGAGAACGTCGTCAAGGTCGACTGAGACCGCCACCACCTGCGGTAGGCAGCGGCCGCTCCCGGGGGACCGGGGGCGGCCGCTTGTCTTTGCATCCCGCTCGGCCCATGCTCTCGCAGAGATGACCGTGACTGGCCGGATCGGGCTCCAGGCCACCCGCGCCGTCGGGTTCCCGGGGATCCTCGACGACGACGTCTCCACCCGCCAGCGCATCCTCGTCCCCGCTCTCGCCGGCGGGCTGCTCGGCGCCGGGTTCATCGGCGTGGACCTGGCTCTGGCGCCTTACAACGGGCTGGGCACGCTCCCGCACCCGCCCTTCCCCGCCTCCGTCGTCGCGTCCGTCACGGCCGCCATCGGCGAGGAGCTGATCTTCCGGCTCCTGCTGGTGGGCGGTGGCTGCTGGCTCCTGACCGGCCTGGTCGACCGCGGTCCGGCCCGGGAGGGGGTCTTCCGGGCCGTCGCGCTCTTCGCCGCCGTGGCGTTCACGGCGGCGCACCTGCCGGGCATCCTGTACATTGTCGGGCACGGCGACCCGGCAGCGGCCACCCTCCACCCGGTGCTCCTGGTGGAGCTGCTCGTCATGAACGGCGCCCTCTCACTGGCGGCGGCCGAGCTTTTGCGACGTTCTGGCCTGCTGGCCGCGATCGGGATTCACTTCTGAACGGACATCGTATGGCACGGGATCTGGGGAGCGATCACATGACCGAGCGGGCACCGGCGCTGGTCGTGATCGGCGCCACCGGGTTCACCGGTCGACTCGTGGCCCACGAGGCCGCCCGCTCCCCGGCCCCGGTGATCCTGGCGGCCCGGGACCCGGACCGCCTCGCCGCAGTGGCCGAAGAGGTCGGAATCGCCACCACGCAGCAGGTCGATGTGAAGGAGCCGTCGTCGCTGACACGGCTGATCCGGCCGGGCGACGCGGTCATCAACACCGCCGGCCCGTTCACCGAGCTGGGCGAGCCGGTCATCGAGGCCTGTATCGCCGCCGGCGCCCACTACATGGACACCACCGGCGAGCAGCCGTTCATGCGCCGCATGCACCGCAAACACCACGTCCCGGCGCTGAGGGCGGAGGTGGCCGTGGTGAACGCCATGGCCTTCGAGTACGCCCTCGGGGACTGCGCCGTGGCCATCACTGCCGAAAGCCTGCCCCGCCCCATCCGCGCCCTGGACGTGATCTACGCGTGGGGCGGTGCCGCCAGCTCCCGGGGCACACGTCGCACCGTGCTCCGCATGCTCGGCACTCGCGGCTGGGTCCGCCGGGACGGCAGCTTCCGCCCCCGACCGCCGGGCTCCGGCCACCGGACGACCACGCTGGTCTCGGGCCGGAAGCTGCACGCCGTGGCCTTCGGCGCCGGCGAGGTGGTGACGGCGCCGCGCTACATGGAGGTCGACGAGGCCCGGGGCTGGATGGTGATGGGGTCGATCTCCGCCCGGCTCGTCCCCATTCTGGCGCCGGCGCTCCCCGTCGTCGTGCCCGCCCTCCGGCCCGTGCTGGAGCCGGCGGTCGCCCGGAAGCCGGACCCCACCCCGGAGGAGCGGGACGCGAGCCGGTTCACCATCCGGGTCGAGGTCGAGGCCGCTGATGGCACGCGGCGGGCCGCCGAAGTGCACGGAACCGACCCCTACGGCCTTACCGCGGCGGCCGCCGTCCACGGGGCGCGTCGGGCACTGGAGCCGGACGCGCCAACCGGCGTGCTGGCCCCCTCGCAGCTCGTCGATCCCCGGTCGTTCCTCGAATCACTGGCGGCCCGGGGCGTCCGGCTCATCCCCGATCCCGGGTGGAGCTGAGGCCGGAACGGTCGGAACGGCATGGGCATTGCCGGGTACGGCCAACCGAAGCGGCGACAGCGGTTCGCCGCCTGCAACCAGACCCAATGGAGGACCCCAGTGGCTCAGACAGCCCAGCAAGGCGACACCGTCGCCGTCCACTATACCGGCAAGCTCGACGACGGCGAGGTATTCGACAGCTCCCGCGACCGTGACCCGCTCGAGTTCGAGGTCGGCAGCGGACAGGTCATCCCCGGCTTCGACCGTGCCGTCGAAGGGCTGGGGATCGGCGAGAGCCGGGAGGTCACGCTGAAGCCCGAAGAGGGCTACGGCGAGCCACGGGAGGACCTGGTCGTCGATGTCGACCGCAGCCAGTTCCCCGAGGAGGAGGACCCGGCCGTGGGCCGCCAGGTCCAGGTGCAGGTCGCCCCGGGCCAGAACCGGGTCGCCACCATCACCGGGATCGAGGACGAATCGGTCACGCTCGACCTGAACCACCCGCTGGCCGGCAAGGAGCTGACCTTCGACGTGGAGCTCGTCGAGATCAAGGAGTAGCCGACGATCACGATACCGGCGACATCCGGCACGTGCGGGCCGGTGCCCTTCGGGGTGCCGGCCCGTTTCGCAGGCTGACAGCCCGAACCGCGAGACAGGACGCATGACCGATCCCGAAAGCGAGCCCCGGACGCCTTCGTCGGGCGCCGGTGACGCCGACCCCAGCACCGACCCGACGGGCTCCGGGGCCGACACGCGGCCCGCGTGGCGCCGACGGCTGGCTAAGATCCTCGACCGGGGGCTCTGGCTCCTGGTCATCGGGGTCGTGCTCTGGCGGTTCGGCCCGCAGATCGGCGCCGCCATCGGGATCGGCGGGACCGACGAGCCGGCGCCCGACTTCGCAGTCGAGACGCTCGATGGCGACACGGTCCGGCTGTCCGATCTGCGCGGACAGGTGGTGCTCGTGAACTTCTGGGCCACCTGGTGCCCGCCCTGCCGACTCGAGATGCCCGGTTTCCAGGATGTCTGGGAGGACTACGGCGGCCGCGGGCTGACCATCCTCGGGCTGTCGGTGGACCGCGGCATACGGAGCGAGGTCGTCCGGTGGGTCCGCCAGCGGGAGATCACCTACCCCATCGGCTTCCCCACCGGAGCCACCGTTCGCGCATACGGCGGCGCCAACGTGCTCCCCACCTCCATCCTCATCAACCGGGAAGGGCGGATCGTGCACCGCGTGGAGGGGTTCTACGCAGAGCCGGCACTCCGCGCCGCCGTGCGCCGCCTGCTGGAGTGAGCCCACCCTGAGCCTCCCGTCCGCGGGGCTCATGCCCCTGTGCAGGGAAACGGGGGTGACTTCGGACCCGTCCGGACATTAGGTTGATCCACGATGCCCAAATCCGACGCACCCCGGTTCATGTCGCGAACGGCCGAGCACGCCGTCCGGGCGATCCTGCATCTTGCGGTCAATGGCCCCGGCCCCGTGAAGGCGGCCGACCTCGCCAGGCACCTCGGTGCGCCGGCCAACTACATGAGCAAGACGCTCCACGCGCTGGCCGGTGCCGGCATCGTGGACAGCCGACGCGGTCCCACCGGCGGGTTCCGGCTCGCCGCTGACCCCGAGAAGCTGACGCTGGCCCGGATCATCGAGATCGTCGACGACCCGGCCCCCAAGGATGCCTGCCTCGTCAGCAGCGCCCGCTGCTCCGAGCGCGACCCGTGTCACCTCCACGCCCGCTGGAAGACCGTCTCCAACCAGGTGTGGGACCCGCTGCGCAGGACCACCGTCGCCGACCTCCTGGAGGGCGGTCCGTAGCCTCGGCTCCGGGGCGGCGCCCTCGTCGGGCCCCGCCCCGCCAGTCCGCTCCCGGGAGCGTGAGACTCAACCGCCGGAGCGGTTCATCTCGCGCTGCTCCATCCCCTGGCCCTGGCCGCGGTGCATCCCTTCGCCCTGCATGCGGTGCATCCCCTCGCCCCGCATCTCGTGCATCGCCTCCGTCAGCGTCTCCAGCTTCGCACGCTGCTCATCGGTCAGCACCTCGCCCGCGCTCACGTGGACCCCGGCCATGACGACCATGGCCTGCGCGTTGTGCTCGGCAGCCTCGAGCATCGCCGACTCGAACGCCTCCAGGTCGGGCGTGTCGCCCGCCATCGCCTCGTGGGCCCGCGTCCGTGCCTCCTGGGCCGCCTCCTGGTGCGCCTGCATCGTCTCGTGGGCCTCGGCGTGCATGGACTCCAGCTGGTCGATCTGGTCCTCGGTCAGCCCCAGCGTGCCCTGCAGCCGGAGCAGCATCCCGGGGCCCGGCCGGCTCATCATCATGGCCCTGCCGTGGCCCTGCATCATGCCCTGATGCATGCCCATCCCCTGATGCATTCGCTCCTGCTCGCCCATCTCCTGCCCGTGGCGCCCCTGCTGGCCCTGGGCCGAGACGGCCAGTGGCAGCAGCAGCAGCACAAATCCCAGCGCCATCCCGATCCGCTTCATGTCTCCTCCATGGCTGTCGTTGCTCTGAACTCTGATCTCTGAGCTCCGGTCGCCCGCCTCAATGCTCGTGCAGCGCCTCACCCGATTCCAGCACGCGGACGCGCTCCGCGTACTCCTGCTCCGTCATCGTCTCCATCGCACGGATGAACGCGACGACCTGTGCGATCTCCTCGTCGCTGTGGGTCGGCCCGAACGCCGGCATCCCGGCCAGTCGGATCCCGTGCTTGGTGATCCAGAACAGCTCGGCATCCGTCCACTCGTGGGCCTCCTCCTCGAGGCGGGGCGGTCTGGGGTTGAGCCCCTGGCCGTTGTCGCCCCGGTCGAAGCCCGGCGCGCCGTGACACTCCACGCACATCGCGTGAAAGTGCTCGAAGCCGTGGTCGAGCGCCGCGGCGTCCTCCGGGAGCGGGACCGGCAGATCGTCGGCCCGGGCCGCCACCGACCGGTGCTGCAGCGTGTTCAGCGCCCACTCCGTGATCCCCCAGTGCTCCGTCGTCGCCGCCACGTCGTATGCCCCGGTGGCGATGACCCACAGACCGCCACCCACCACCAGGACCAGGACGGTGAGGAGCGTGAGCACCATGGTCACGAATCGGGCCCGGATCCCCCGCCGGGCCGCCGGGTCGGATACCTGGTCATCCAACGGAATGGTAGTCCCTCCGGAAGTAGGTGAGTGCAGGGGCCTCGCGGCCCGTCCCGGCCTCGATCAGCCGACCGATCACCAGCGTATGATCGCCCCGACGCAGCATCTCGTCCACCTCGCACACCAGCCACGCCAGCGCCCCTTCGATCACCGGCGCGCCCTCCTCGACGAACGGGCTCGGACCCACCGGGAAGGTGTCGGCGAATCGGGACGCGAGCCCTTTCTGCCCCATGGCCAGCAGGCTGACGGCGAACGTCGTATCCGGCTCCAGGAACGGGAGCACCGAGGCGTTCGGGCCCAGGCTGATCAGCACGGTGGGAGGATCCAGCGACACGGGGATGAAGGCGCTGACCGTGAGCGCGTGCACCCGGTCGCCCTCCCGGACCGCCACGATGGATACGCCGCTGGCCCAGAACGACAGGGCCTCCTTCAGCGACTCGTCCCGCTCCCGCCTCGCCCGTTCGTCCTCGGGCTCCGGCCCGCCGCCGACGTGTCGTCCGACCCGTTTCACCATCCTTCCCGCTCCTTCAGCCGTGTGATCTGCGCCAGGTGGTGCATCGAGTGCCACGCGTAGTGACGCAGCAGGTCGTCCACCGTCCAGACCCCCTTCACCGGGTGCTCGATGGTTCGGCCGAGCTCGTCCCCGACCAGCCCCCGGGCCATCAGCACCCACCGCTCGTGGAGCCCGTCCAGCAGCGACAGCGACGGCTCCACCGGGCCCGTCCGGGGGAACCGCAGCCCGGCCCACGCTTCCTGGTCGTACAGCGCCGCCGTCCGCCCCTCTTCGGCCAGCGCCAGGCAGAAGCGGACATAGCCGTTTACGTGGCTGTCGGCCACGTGGTGGACGACCTGCCGGACGGTCCATCCACCCTCCCGGTACGCCGTATCGAGGCGCGGGCCGTCCAGCCCCGCGACCGCGTGCCGGAGCGCGCCCGGCAGTCGCTCCAGATCGGCGATCCAGCCGGCCCGGTCCCCCGGCGTCGGGGCCGCGACCTCCTCCTCCCGACCGATCGGGTACCGCAGCCGGTCCAGCGGCCCGTCGCTCACGGCTGCCGATCCGGTCGCCGGGACCGCCGCCATTGCAGGGGTTCGGGGTCGACATGCGCAGGGATCTGCTCGGGCATCGCTCCAGCGGTACGGTGGGGGCCGGTGTGGTCGGTCGTGAGGACCGTCGCACTGAATGTGCCGGACCACCCGGCTCGTCGCAATCGGAGCGCCATGCCCCCCGTCGCCGCGAGGCCGGACCCGACAGTCCCCAGGCGGCACGGGGTTCCCCCGCCCGCGGCCGACCTTAGATTATCCCGGGACGCGGAGAATCAACCCATGGAGCAGCGATATGGAAACCGAGCAGAAGCGCAGGGCCACCGTGATGTGCCAGTTCTGCACGACCGTGAACCGTGTGGACCTGGCCCGGGCGGATGAGAAGCCCCGGTGCGGCGAGTGCGGCAAGCCGATCCTCCTGGACCGGCCGGTGAAGGTGACCGACGAGACCTTCGAGAAGACCATCAAGGGGACCGACGTGCCGGTGGTCGTCGATTTCTACGCCGACTGGTGCCAGCCGTGCAAGATGATGGCCCCGCTCCTCGACCAGCTGGCCAGCGACATGCGGGGCGAGCTCCTCGTCGCCAAGCTCGACACCGACTCCAACCCCACCATGGCCGTCCATTACGGGATCCGCGGCATCCCCACGCTGATCGTCTTCAGGGACGGCCGGGAGTGGAAGCGCCAGACCGGTGTGGTCCCGCCCGACCGCCTCGCCGAGATGCTCGAGATCGACGTCGACATCGACGACCAGGAGTGATCTCCGATCGCTAAATCCGCTCCATCATCTCCGACGTGATACTCTGGCGGACCTCCTCGATCCCCGACCAGGGATCGCCGGCCTCGAGCCGGGCGGGCACATCCTCGATGCTGTAGCGCGGCGGCTTCTTCGCACGGGGGTTCACCTCGTCCCACGCGATGGGGACGGCCACCGGCGCTCCGTCCCGCGCCCGGGGTGACCAGTCGGCGACGGTGGTCGCGTTCCGGGCGTTCCGCAGGTAGTCGATGAACACGCGGTCCTTCCGCTTCTCCTTGTCGTTGTCGGTCGTGTAGCCGTCTGGGTCCTCGCTCTCGAGCCGCTCGGCCACGCCGCGCGCGAAGGCCCGGGCCTCGTCCCATCCGGTCCTCCGCTCGATCGGTACGACCAGGTGCATCCCCTTCCCGCCCGTCAGCTTCGGGTAGCTCTCGAGGCCGAGGTCGTCCAGGATCTCCCGCAGATCGAGCGCCGCCCGGGAGACCCGGCCGAAGGGCAGCCCCTCATCGGGGTCGAGGTCGAAGATGAGCCGGTCGGGCCGGTCCAGCCGATCGCGACGCGCGCTCCAGACGTGGAGCTCCAGCGTCCCCAGCTGGACCAGCCCCAGGATGGCCCGGAGGCCGTTGATGTAGAGGTACGTTGCCTTCCCATCCTTCTCGGGCACCTCGACCCGGGGGACGACGTCCGGCACGGCGTCCCGGGCGTGCTTCTGGTAGAAACACTGGTCCCCGGTCCCGGACGGACAGCGCAGCAGCATCAGCGGCCGGTCCCGGAGCCGGGGCAGGATCGCCTCCTCGACTCCCCGGTAATAGTCGGCGAGGTCCTGCTTCGTCACGTCCATGTCCGGCCACAGCACCCGTTCGGGGTGCGTGATCCGCACGCCTTCGATCTCCACCGCGCCGTCTTCTGCACTCATGGTGCAGCCGCCTCCCGCTGGGTTCCTGTTTCGAAACCGGGCGCCGAGCGCCGCTCACTACTAGGTTGCTGTAAGAATCGGGCCGTGCGCTGATGAAGGGGAACGTATGACGTCATCGGATTCGATGGAGGCTGTCGCTCGGGGGCGTTCCCCCACGCCGCCGCCGATGGACGAGGGCGGGGCGGACGCGCTCCGCCGCGCCCTCAAGGCGGCGGTCCGGGGCCGCGTCCGCTTCGACGCCGCCGCCCGCGGGCTCTTTGCCGCCGACGCGTCCAACTACCGGGTTCCCCCGCTCGGGGTCGTCGAGCCCCGGGACGCCGCCGACGTCATCGCGGCGGTCGGGGTCGCCCGCGCCCACGGCGCGCCCATCGTCGGACGGGGCGGCGGGACCAGCCTGGCGGGCCAGGCGGTGAACCGGGCACTGGTCCTCGACTTCTCCCGCCACATGGACGGAATCCTCGAGCTCGACCCCGGAGAGCGCTATGCCAGGGTCCAGCCCGGCGTGATCCTCGACGACCTCCGGGACGCCGCGGCGACGCACGATCTCACGTTCGGGCCGGACCCGGCCACCCACGACCGGTGCACGCTCGGCGGGATGATCGGCAACAACTCGTGTGGCGCCCACTCGGTCATGGCCGACTTCTACGGCCCCGGCCCGCTCACCGAGCACCAGGTGCTGGAGCTGACCGTGCTCACGTACGGCGGCGAGATCCTGACCGTCGGCCCCACCCCGGACGACGAGCTCGCGGCCCTCGCCTCCGAGGACGACGCGCGCGGCCGGATCTACCGGCAGCTGGCGTCGCTGCGCGACCGGTACGCCGACGCGATCCGGGCCGGGTTCCCCGACATCCCGCGACGCGTCTCGGGCTACAACCTCCCGGCGCTCCTGCCGGAGAACGGCTTCGACGTCGCCCGCGCGCTGGTCGGGACCGAGTCCACGTGCGTGACGGTGCTCGAGGCGAAGGTCCGGCTCATCCCGCGCCTCACGGCGCGCGCGCTGCTCGTCCTGGGCTACCCGGATGTCTTCGAGGCGGCGGACCACGTCCCCGAGATCATGGCCCATCGGCCCGTGGCGTTCGAGGGGATCAACCTCCGGCTCACGGAGTTCATGCGACGGAAGGGTCTCCACACCGAGCACCTGCATCACCTCCCCGAGGGCGGCGGCTGGCTCCTGGTGGAGCTCGGCGCCGGCGACACCGCTGACGCCGAGGAGCAGGCCCGGCGACTGATGGACGCGCTGGCGTCGTCGCCGAGCCCGCCCACAGGGATGCGGCTCCTCACCGACCCGGCCGCCATGCGCAGTGTCTGGAAGGTCCGGGAGTCCGGCCTCGGCGCCACGGCGTTCGTCCCCGGCCTGAAGCCCACATGGCCCGGGTGGGAGGACGCCGCCGTCGCCCCCGAGCACGTGGGCCGATACCTGCGGGAGTTTCGGCGGCTGCTCGACGCCTACGACTACGACGCCGCCCTCTACGGCCATTTCGGGCAGGGGTGCATCCACTGCCGGATCGATTTCGACCTCTCCACGCACCGGGGCGTCGACCGGTACCTGGCGTTCGTCGGTGAGGCCGCCGACCTCGTGGTGCGCTACGGCGGCTCCCTCTCCGGCGAGCACGGCGACGGCCGCTCCCGCGCCCACCTCCTCCCCCGGATGTTCGGCGACGAGCTGGTCGCGGCGTTCCGGGAGTTCAAGGGGATCTGGGACCCGGCCGGGATGATGAACCCCGGCCGCGTCGTGGACCCCGACCCGCCGGACACCGACCTGCGGCTCGGCCCCGACTACCGGCGGCCGGAGCTCGCGACCCGGTTCGCCTTCCCCGACGATGACGGCTCGTTCGCAGCGGCCGCAGACCGGTGCGTCGGCGTGGGGCTCTGCCGGCGGAAGGACGGCGGGACGATGTGCCCGTCGTACAGGGCCACCGGCGAGGAGATGCACAGCACCCGCGGCCGGGCGCGGCTCCTCCAGGAAATGGTCCGCGGCGAGATTGTCACCGGCGGCTGGCGGAGCGAGGAGGTGAAGGAGGCCCTCGACCTCTGCCTGTCGTGCAAGGGGTGCAGGAGCGACTGCCCGGTGGACGTGGACGTGGCGACGTACAAAGCCGAGTTCCTGTCCCACTACTACGAGGGCCGGGCCCGTCCCCGATCGTCGTACGCCATGGGGCTCATCGGCGCGTGGTCCCGGCTCGTGGCCGCCGTGCCGGGGCTGGCCGGGCTGGTCAATGGCGCCGGGAGCGCGCCGGGCACGAGTGCCCTGGCGAAGCGACTCGCCGGGATCCACCCGGACCGGACGCTCCCCCGCTTCGCCGGCACCACGCTCAAGCGCTGGCACCGGGACCGGGGCGGCCCGGCCGTCGACGGGCCCCGGGTCATCCTCTGGCCGGACACCTTCAACGACCACTTCCATCCCGGCGTCGGCCGGGCGGCCGTGGAGGTCCTCGAGGCCCTCGGGTTCCGGCCGGTGCTGCCCCGGCAGGCGCTCTGCTGCGGACGACCGCTCTACGACCACGGGTTCCTGGGACTGGCCCGGCGTCAGCTCCGGCAGATCCTGGACGCGCTCCGGGCCGACATCCGCCGCGGCACGCCCGTCATCGGGCTGGAGCCCAGCTGCGTCGCGACGTTCCGCGACGAGCTGCTGGGCTTCTTCCCCGACGACCCGGACGCCCGCAGGCTCTCCGAGCAGACCTGGCTCCTCACCGAGTTCCTCGACCGGCACCCGAACCTCGACCTCGGCGGGCTGACCGGCGAGAAGGCGCTGGTCCACGGCCACTGCCATCACGAGGCCGTCCTCGACTTCGACGCCCAGCAGCGGGTCCTCGACCGGATCGGCGTGGAGCACACCGTCCTCGACTCCGGGTGCTGCGGGATGGCCGGCGCCTTCGGCTTCGACGACCGCCACTACGACGTGGCCCAGGCGTGCGGCGAGCGCGTGCTGCTCCCCGCCGTCCGGGCCGCCGACCGCCGCACCGCCATCGTGACGGACGGGTTCTCCTGCCGGGAGATGCTCGAGCAGAACCGGCTCCGTCGACCCGTCCACAGCGCCGAGCTCCTCCATATGGCGCTGGAGCGCGACGGCCGCCTCATACCGACGGGCGACGACACCGCGATGGCGCCGGCCAGCCCCCGGCCCGTCGCCGTCGCGGCCGCCGCGGCGCTGACGGCCGGCGCAGGCTTCGCCGCCTATCGCATCACCCGCAGCCTCCTGCGCAGATCATGACCAGCGACGAATCCGCGCCGGCCGCGTCCGACCGCCCCAGCCTCGGCCTCGCCCTGGGTGGCGGCGCTGTCCTCGGCTTCGCCCATATCGGGCTCCTCTCCGCCCTCGCCGACGCCGACCTCGAGATCGACTGCGTCGCCGGCACCAGCGCCGGCGCCATCGTCGCAGCGCTCTGCGCCTTCGAGGTCGGGCCCCGCCGCATCCAGGAGCTCCTCTCGCCGCTGAGCTGGCGAAAGGTCTCGCACTTCACCCGGATGTCCATGGGGCTCCTCTCCAACGAGCCCGTCGGCGACCTCCTCGAGGAGGAGCTCGGCGACGCGCAGGTCGAGGACGCCTCGATCCCGCTGGCCGTCGTCGCCGCCGACATCCACACCGGCGAGCGCGTGGTGCTCCGGAGCGGGCCCGTGAGCACGGCCGTCCGGGCCAGCGCCGCCATCCCCGGCATCTACACGCCGGTCGAGGTCGAGGGCCGGGTGCTCGTGGACGGCGGCATCGTGGACAACGTCCCGGTCGTGGCCGCCCGGAACCTGGGCGCCGATGTGACCGTGGCCGCCACCCTCGGCGATGCCCTCGACTTCGACGAGGTGAGCAACCTGCTGGGCGTGCTGACCAACGCGTTCCTGATCACGGTCAATACGGCCACCCGGCTCAGTCTCGAGCTCGACCGCGCGGATGTCGTGATCGAGCCGGACCTCGAGCCCCACAACCACTGGGACATGAAGCAGCGCGACGAGCTGATGGCCAAGGGCTACGACGCCGGCGAGGCGGCCGTCCCCCGGATCCGGGACGCGCTGGAGCGGGCTAGTAGGGGCGGCTGAGGATCGTCCGGATCCGGTCGTCGGCCGACGACCGGATCAGCGCCACGAGCAGCATCTCCGCCGCCGCCAGGATCGCCATCGCGACCGCGATGCCGAAGAAGATCCGGCTGTAGTCGCCGAAGACGAAGAACCACACGGCGAACAGGTAGCCGAGCACACCGGCGGTCTTCGCCGAGTAGAGGTGCAGGTTCCCCAGGCGTCCGAACTTGATGTACGTGGCCAGAACCGCCACCGTCCCGAGCGCCGCCCAGATGACCAGCGGCGTGGCGTTGTCCAGGAAGAACTCGGGCGCCAGGAGCACGAACCACCAGAAGATCGACGCCATCAGCAGGATGTCGGCGGTCGAGTCGAGCTGCCCGCCGTAGGGTGAGCTCTTCCCCGTGTGCCGGGCCACCGGCCCGTCCAGCACGTCGGTGAGCCCCGCCAGCGCGAGCCCGATGCCGAGCCAGAACAGCGCCCCCTCGGCGGCGATCAGCCACAGCACCGGCACCGAGAGGAGCCGGGTCAGCGTCAGGTAGTCGGCCGGTGCGAGACGCGGGATCTGCATACCTGCTTCTACTCGATTCGGCCCAGCCGTGTTTCCCGGTCCCCGATCTCCCCCACCAGCGACCGGTGCGATCCGGTCAGGTATCCCGCCATTCCCACGGCCGCCAGCAGGCTCGCCACCAGCACGCTCCACACGGGCACCCCGGCGTCCACGATCACCATGATCGCGAGCACCACGGCGAACATCATGACGGTGGCCGCCAGGAACAGGAAGAATGCCAGGTACCAGAACTGGGGGTGGAGCTCGGTCTCGTAGACGAGCCACGCGGCGAAGAAGCCGAAGAGGATGTAGCCGAGGATGTGGAGCCCGTTGAACGCCAGGATCGGCCCGGCGGCGAGCGTCACCGCCGACGGGTCGCGCAGTCCGGAGAAGATCGCCTCGCCGATCAGGGCCGCTGTGTAGAACGGCGATCGGCCGGCCACCAGATTGAGGACGACGAAGAAACCCGCCACGAGCACGTACCCGATGAGCCCTGCCGCCAGCCCGTCGGCGAGCAGCCGCTGTCTCTCGGCGTTCATGTCTCCCCCCGTGTTGTCCGCGCACTGCAGCGCCGGTGTACTCTCTTCAAGTTGGGGCCCGCCGCCGGTGCGCGCCATCGGGCATTCCCCGGAAACCGTGTGGGAGAAACGCTGAAATCCTTGACCCCGAAACCGGTGGGGAACATCTTTCAGCTAACGACGTGTTGGGGGATGTGAAGGGAGGTGCCCCCGTCCAAACCGCCCGCTGGAGGGAGCGCCTCCGCGGGCGATTTTCGTACGCCCGCACTGCCCCCGACCGTCGGGAAGGAGGGAGCGCAGAATGAGCGGTACGTACAGGTACCTCGAACCGGGACGGTACCGGCTCCATGTGGACCGCGGGATCGGCCCCGCGGGGATCCGGCGGCCGGATGGCCGCGATGTGGTGGTCGGCGTCGAAGGAGGCCGCAGAGTCTTCTCGCTCAAGCGACCGGAGCGCGTCTACTACTGGTGGCGGGGTCCGGCCCCGGGGACGGGCGTCCGGCTGACCCCGGAGCGACCCCGAAGGAGCAGTAGGAGTCCGGCCACCGGTCTCGGCCCGGCCGTATAGCCCGGATCAGGCGCCCCGGCCTCAGTGCCGGAAGACGCGTCGACCGGTGAGCACCATGGCCAGGTCGTGCTCGTCGGCGGCCGCGATGACCTCGTCGTCCCGGACCGACCCGCCCGGCTGAATAATGGCCGTGGCGCCGGCCTCCGCGGCGGCGTCCACCCCGTCCCGGAACGGGAAGAAGGCGTCCGACGCGACCACGGCGTCCGCCAGGTCGACACCCTGGTCGCGCGCCTTCATGACCGCGATCCGTGAGGCGTCCACGCGGCTCATCTGCCCGGCGCCGATCCCGACGGTACGCCGTCCCTTGACCAGCACGATGGCGTTGGACTTCACCACGGCCGACGCGCGCCAGGCGAACCGCAGGTCCCGCCACTCCGCCTCGGTGGGCTCCCGCTCCGTGGCCACCTTCCACGCGTCCTCCGGGAACCGCAGCGACATCCGGTGCTGGGCCAGCAGCCCGCCCCGGACCCGCTTCAGGTCGAGCTCGCCGGCGGGCGCGGCGTCCACCGGCAGGCGGATCAGCCGCAGGCTCTTCTTCTGCTGCAGCACCTCCCGGGCGCCTTCGTCGAAGTCGGGCGCCACGATGACCTCCAGGAAGTGGTCCGCCATCGCCTCCGCAGCAGCGGCGGTGACCGGGACGTTCAGCGCCACGATCCCGCCGAACGCCGAGACGGGGTCGCCGGCCAGCGCACGACGGTAGGCATCCTCGGCGTCATCGCCCAGCGCGAGCCCGCACGGCGTAGTGTGCTTGATGATGCAGCACGCCACGCCCTCGTCCACCGACCAGGCGGACGCGCCCATCACGGCCCCGTCGATGTCGATGAGGTTGTTGAAGCTCAGTGCCTTGCCGTGGAGCTGCTTCATCTCCGGCAACGACCCCGCCGGCGGATCCGGTTCGGCATAGAACGCCGCCGGCTGGTCGGGGTTCTCGCCATACCGGAGGTCCTGGACCTTCTCGAGCCGGAGCTCGAGGCGCGCCGGCATCCCCGTCTCACCGGAGTCCCCGGCCGCGCCCTCGTCGCCGTCCAGCCCCGCCAGGTAGCCGGTGATGGCCCGGTCATACGACGATGTGTGGGCGAACACCTTCCCGGCCAGCTCCCTGCGCAGCCCGATGCCAGGCTCACCGTCCCGGAGCGCGTCCAGCACGCGGCCGTAGTCGGAGGGGTCGACCACCACCCAGACCCGATCGTGGTTCTTGGCCGCCGACCGGAGCATCGTGGGCCCACCGATGTCCACGTTCTCCATGGCCTCGGCGAGGTCGGCACCCCGGGCCACGGCCTCCCGGAACGGGTAGAGGTTCACGGCCACCAGGTCGATGGCCGCGTAGCCGTGCTCGGCGAGGGCGTCGTCGTCCTGGCCGGCCCGGGCGAGGATGCCCGCGTGGACCGCGGGGTGCAGCGTCTTCACTCGGCCGTCCATCATCTCCGGGTGCCCGGTGACCCCGGCCACGTCCATGACCTCGAGGCCCGCCTCCCGGAGCACGCGCGCGGTCCCGCCGGTGGAGACCAGCTCCCACCCCAGCTCCGCGAGCCCCGCGGCGAACTCGGCCAGCCCCGTCTTGTCGGAAACGCTCAGAATCGCTCTCGGCATCGCCTCTTCCTAGTCCAGTCCGAAGATCCGCCGCACGCCCTGGCGGTCGGGGTCGCCACCCTCCTCCAGGCAGTAGCACACGTCCTCCCTCACCGGGATGGGCATGGCCTCCCTCACCGCCGCGGCGTCATCGCCCTCGGCCACGGCCAGCACCCGGGCCAGCCATTCCACGGCCGCCGGGTAGAGCACGTGCTCGACGGCCAGCACCCGCTTGCCCAGCGTCTCGGCGTTGTCATCCTCCAGCACCGGCACGGGCCACTGGGCGAGGATCCGGCCGTGGTCGTACCGCTCGTCCACCATGTGGACCGTCGGCCCGGTGATCCGGCAGCCGGCGTCCAGCACGGCCTGATGGACCCGGGAGCCGTACATCCCCTTCCCGCCGAACGACGGCAGGAGCGCGGGGTGGATGTTCAGGATCCGGTAGTGGAACCGGCGGACCACCGCCGGCGGGATCAGCCGGAGGTAGCCGGCCAGTGCCACGAGGTCGATCCGGGCCGACTCCAGCGCGTCGATGGTATCGGCCGAGACGGCGGCGATCGGCCGCGTCTTGACCGGGATGTGGTGCGTAGCGATCCCGGCATCCTGGGCCCGCTCCAGCGCGCCGCACCCCGCCGTGTCGCTGATGACCAGCGCCACGTCCACCGTGTCGCTGCCGTCGAAATGGTCGATGAGCGCCTGCAGGTTCGTGCCCGACCCCGACGCGAATACGGCCAATCGCTCACTCATGCTCTGCTCCCTGGGTGATGCGGGATCAGGAACGGGTTGTGGTTCCGCTCCCGCTCCACGGTGGTCACCGGCCCGTGCCCGGAGTACAGGGACGTGTCATCGGGCAGGGTCAGGATCTCCTCCCGGATCGACGTCATCAGCTCCTGGTAGCTCCCGCCGGGCAGGTCCGTCCGCCCGATGGACCCGGAGAAGACGACATCGCCCACGAACGCCGTCTTCGCCGCCTCGCTGTAGAGCGTGACGTGGCCGGGCGAGTGCCCCGGCGTGTGCCGGACCTCGAAGACGCAGTCGCCGAGCTTCAGCTCCTGCCCGCCCACCAGCTCCCTGTCCGGTGGGGGCGGGGTCCGGACCTCGTGGCCGAACATGGCGGCCTGATCGGCGATCGAGTCGTAGAGCGGCCGGTCGGCTGTGTGGAGCCAGATCGGGGCCGGGACGCGCTCGGCGAGGTCCGCGACGCCTTCCACGTGGTCGAGGTGGGCGTGGGTCAGGACGACCCCTTCCAGCGTCCCGCCCTCCTCCTCCAGGGCCATCGCCATGGCCTCCGCCTCGCCACCGGGATCAATGGCGAACCACCGGTCGGTCCCGTCACAGCGGACCAGGTACGCGTTCTCGCCGAACACCATGGATGTGAACGTCTTGATGGTGATCATGCCGGGAACATATTGGGCCGGCCGGACCGCGTCCAACCCGGATGCAGCAGGGGCCCGGTCGCGCCGTGGCGACCGGACCCCTGCCTGGCCCTGCGTTCCGCGTCGGCCGTTACGCCGTGAAGCTGCTCCCGCAGCCGCAGCCGCCCGTGGCGTTCGGGTTCTTGAAGGTGAACCCGGCGCCCATCATGGTGGTCACGTAGTCGATCTCGACGCCGTCGAGGTACTGGCCGCTGAAGGGGTCCACGAACAGGCGGACGCCGTTCATCTCGAAGACCTCATCATCGTCCTGTGGCTCGTCCTCGATGTTCAGGCCGTACTGGAATCCGGAGCAGCCGCCGGGCAGGACTGCCACCCGGAGGCCGGCCGTGTCCGCTGCGCCCTGCTCCTCCATGAACTTCTGTACCTCCGCCACCGCGTTGGGCGTGACCGTAATGGTCATCGGGGCTCCTCCCGCTGATCTCCGTTTCAGTTCCTCCGCCCACGTGTACACTGCTCTGCCACGCAGGTTTCGTCCCGAAGGATATTCCGCACGTTCTGGGGTGTCAATGGCCCACGGGACGCAGGATCGCCCGGGCCGCGGCGGCCAGGTCGTCCACCACGAGGACGTCGGCCGGCGCGGCCGCCTCTTCCTCCCCGCCGTACCCCGTCCGGACCAGCACGGCGGTGCCGCCCAGCGCCCGGCCGGGCTCGATATCGCGCAGCCGATCGCCGATGAAGACGGATGCGCTCAGCTCCAGGTCGTGGGCCGCGGCGGCGTCCTCGAACAGCCCCGGCTCGGGCTTCCGGCACCGGCACGGCCCGGTGTGCTCCGGGTGGTGCGGGCAGTGGTATGCCCCGAGGACGGCGACGCCGGCCTCCGCCAGCTCCCGCTCCACCTCCGCCTCCACCGCGCGGTACTCCGCCTCGCCGTAGTAGCCCCGGGCGATCCCCGACTGGTTCGTCACGATGACCACGGGATAGCCCGCCGCACGGAACGCACGCAGCCCCTCGGCCGCGCCCGGCAGCAGCTCCACCGCCGCCGGGTCCGACAGGTACTCGGTCTCGCGGATGATGGTGCCGTCCCGATCGACGAACACGGCGGGGTCAGCCATCCGATGGACCGCCCTCCGATGCGGGGCCCGGCTCCGAGTCCGATGGGGGCTCCTCGTCCACCGCCTCGTCCACATCCCCGTCCGGCGTCGCGAGGTCGGCGACCGCCTTCTCCACCGCCGCCACCAGCTCTTCCTCCTCCCGGGGGTGGACGGTGCGGAGATCCAGCCAGAACGTCCCGTCCCGCACGCGTCCGACCACCGGCGGCTCGCCGGCCCGGAGCTGGCCAGCCAGCGCGTCCGGTGCGGCGTCGGTGTCGATCCCGGCGGCAAACCCCGGAAGCTCCACGCCGGGGTAGGCGCCGCCCCCGACCACGCCACTCGCCGGCTCCACCACCGCTCCGATCCCCAGCGCATTCAGCTCCCGGACGAACGCGTGGGCCCGCGCCTCCAGCGCCTCCGTGTCGGCCCCGAGCATCCGGAGCGCGGGGATGTCCCGCATGGCGCTCTCCGGGTCCCGATAGAGCCGGAGCGTCGCCTCCAGCGCCGCCAGCGTCAGCTTGTCCGGCCGGAAGGCCCGGCAGAGGGGGTTCGACCGCATGGCGGCGATCGACGCGCCATCGCCCACGATGATCCCGGCCTGGGGGCCGCCCAGCAGCTTGTCGCCGCTCATGGTGACCAGGTCGGCGCCGGCCGCCAGCGCGGCAGCGGCGGTGGGCTCCGGCGGCAGCCCGAGCGCCGTCATGTCGAGCAGCGCCCCCGAGCCCAGGTCGTGGACGAGCGGGATCCCGTTCTCCGACGCGATGGCCGCCAGTTCCTCGATCTCCACCTCCGCCGTGAACCCCTCCAGCCGGAAGTTCGACCGGTGGACCTTGAGGATCAGCCCCGCATCGGCCAGCGCCTGACGGTAGTCCTCGACATGCGTCCGGTTCGTGGCGCCGACCTCCCGCATCTCGGTCCCGCTCCGGGCCATGATCTCCGGCACCCGGAACGACCCGCCGATCTCCACCAGCTCGCCCCGGCTGATCACCGCGGTTCGCCCCTCCGCCAGCGTGTTCAGCACCAGCACCACCGCCGCGGCGTTGTTGTTCACGACCAGCGCGTCCTCGGCGCCCGTGAGCTCCATCAGCAGCGCCACGCAGTGGTCGTGGCGAGACCCCCGCTCGCCGGTCTCCAGGTCGTACTCCAGCGTGCCATAGCCCGCCACGTGCACCATCGCCCGGATCGCCGGCTCCGCCAGCGGCGCGCGGCCCAGGTTGGTGTGCAGCACCACGCCCGTGGCGTTGATCACCCGTCGCAGCGATGGCGTGTCCGCCGCGTCCAGCGCCGCCGTGACCTGCGCGGCGTACCAGCCCGGCTCCAGCGACGCCGGGTCCGGGGCGCCCCCCGGATCCTCGCCCAGTGCGTCCCGCAGCGCGTCCTGCACCCGCTGCAGCTCCCGGACGACGCGCTTGCGCCCCGCCCGGTCCAGCACCGGCACGAACGCCTCGCTTTCGAGGAGCGCCTCCACGCTCGGGATCGCGCGCCGGGGGTCACTCACGGCGCAGTGTCCCGTGAAGGGGTGGCAACCCATCGGCACCGCTCGTGTCCGGGGGCGCCGTGTCCGCTGCCGCCGTGTCCGGGGCCGCCGTGTCCGCTGCCGCCGTGTCCGGGGGCGCGGCCGTCCGGAACGCGGCGGTGCCGCCGCCCCCGGGCACGCCCCGGATATTCACCACGCCCTCGACCTCGACCCAGTACGTGGTGTCGGGCTCCAGCGGTGCCGGCAGGAACAGGATCAGCTCCCGGGATGGCAGCCGTTCCCCGGGCGCGTCGTCGCCGGAACGCGGCTGCCGGGCCGGTCCACGAACGGGCTCTCGCCGCGTCCGGACCGGCGGCGCGATGCGACGACGGGCCGGTCGGTCGGCGGTGTCGGCCGGGCTGGCCGCCGGGGCGGTGTCCGCCACTGCGGATTCCCGGAGCGCCGCCAGCGAGTCCTGGATCGCCTGGAGTGAGTCCCGTGCGGCCTCCTCGGCCCGGAGCGCCTCCCGGGCCGCCTCCTCGACGTCGAGGATCGAGTCCAGCCGGGCGCCGTGGACGAGCCGGCCGGCATCGGTGACCAGCGTCGTATCGGGGAGGCTGTAGACCCGGGCCGTGCCGGGGACGGTGTCCACGGCGAAGTAGTCGTCGAAGACGAGGCGGATGCGCGCCGAGTCCACCGGCTCGGCTCGGGCCAGCTGCGCGGCGGTGGTGTCCATCGGCAGCAGCGCCATCTCCACGACGGTCGTGTCCCCGGCGTCGAACGTCGCGTCCGTGGTGTCCTGGGCCTCGAAGAAGTCGACCTCCCGGTCGCGGTCCTGGTCCAGCCACCCCCGGATGTCGTAGCGGCCGGGCGGGATGAAGCGCATGGCGAAGAACCCGCCGGTGTCGGTCACGGCGACGTAGCTCTCGCCATCTTCGGCGCCGACCGCGGTGACCCGCGCGTCGGGCACCATGTCGCCCGTAATGCGGTCCTCGACGAAGCCGGCGAGCGCCGACTCGGTGATCGGCGCGCCGGTGCTGAAGACCAGCTCCACCGGCATCTCCCGCTGGTTGCCGAACAGGTCCCGGAAGACGGGCAGGATGACCACGCTGTAGACGCGGTCCGGCTGCCAGCCGCCGGCCAGCCGGACCTTGATGCCCCGCCGGTCCTGATCCACGACCGGCACTCCCCTGGCCGGCGAGACCAGCACGGCCTCCCGGAGCTCGGTCACGCCCTCCAGCCGCTCGCTGATCCGCTCGTCGAACCGGATGATGACCTGCTCACTCAGGTCGGTCAGCGTGTCGAACGGGGCCGGACGGGTCTCGATCACCCGGGGCGGCGATTCGTCGATGGGGCCACCGGGCGGCGTCCCCGGCTGGGCGCACGCCAGCGCCGCCGCGGCCGTCAGCAGCGCCCCGGCGACGACCCGGCTCACGTCAGCGCCGTCAGCTTCCGGGAGAGGCGCTCCTGCTGGTCGCGGAAGCTGTCCGCCTTCTCCCGTTCCCGCTCGACCACCTCGCCGGGCGCCTTCTCCACGAACTGGTCGTTGGCCAGGCGCAGCTCGGTGGACTCCAGGAGCCCCCGGATCCGGTCGAGCTCATCCTGCAGCCGTTTCCGCTCGCGGTCCACGTCGATCAGCTCCTCGAGCGGGACGAACAGCTCGGCCCCCGACTGGAGCACGGCGTGGGCCCCGGCGCCCCGGCTCCCATCGCCGTCCCCGTAGCGAACCTCGCCCACCGTGGCCAGCCGGCGCAGCGACCGATCCTCGATCGCCAGCGCCGTCTCCAGCGCCGCCGGCACGTCCGTCAGCTCCACGGTCACCTCGGCCCGGGCCGGGACATCGTATTCCGCCCGGATCGAGCGCACGTTGGTGATCAGCTCCTGGAGCGCCGCCATCTCTCGCTCC
>JBPRGE010000027.1:0-36830 GCA_051418035.1 Candidatus Longimicrobiales bacterium M2_2A_002 | reverse complement strand
CCGGCTGCCCTCCCGGAGCCCCAGCTCCACCCGCATCGGCTTCGGCACCACCAGCCGCCCCGCGCCGTCAATGGTAATTATCTTTTCCATATGGCAATAATGGATGCCAGACACCGACGAGGCAAGGCCGGCATCGCGCCGGGAGACATGTCGGCAGCTCCATTTCACACAGAGCCACAGCGACACGGAGACACGGCGAACTGCATGATTGTGCCGGCAGAGCGGGCTTACCGGTGGGAAGCGAACATGCCAGCGGAAGCAGGAACTGCCGGCACGAAAGAAAAACGCCGGCCGAACGCTGCCCCACCGGCATGAAAGACGCGCGCCGGCAAGTCCGACCCCACCGGCGAAAAAACAAACTCCCGCGACGAACCCCGCTCCAACCCCCGAGGCTGATTCCCACCCCTGACGCTGCCGCCGCGCCGCAGCGCCGCCGCGTGAGGTGCTGTTCTACGTGTCTCTGTGTCTCTGTGTCTCCGTGCCTCTGCGTGAGAAATAGGAGACTCAGACCACCTCTGCGGCGCTCGTTGCGGAGTTGGCCCTGCGGGAGTCCTGGATCGTCGTCACGAACACGGTGCCCGACTCGTCGACGTGCTCGTGGACGACCAGCATCCACCGCCATGGGCCCGGGAGGAACCGTGATGCCATGAACTCAGTTCGTCAGAGTGTCACCTGGACCGGTGTGGTCCGGTCGGCCGTGGTGCCGTCGCCCAGCTGACCGAAGGCATTGAGGCCCGTGCCCCAGAGCGTGCCGTCGGTCTTCAGGATCATCGTGTGGCCACCGCCCGCGGAGACGGCGGCCACGCCGCTCATCACCTGGACCGGCGTGCTCCGGTGGGTCGTGGTGCCGTCCCCCAGCGAGCCGGAGCCATTGTGGCCCGTCGCCCAGAGCGTGCCGTCGGTCTTCAGGATCATCGTGTGGCCACCGCCCGCGGAGACGGCGGCCATGTCGCTCATCACCTGGACCGGCGTGCTCCGGTCGGTCGTGGTGCCGTCCCCCAGCCGACCGTAATAATTGCCGCCCGTCGCCCAGAGCGTGCCGTCGGTCTTCAGGATCATCGTGTGGTAACCCGTGGAGACGGCGGCCACGCCGCTCATCACCTGGACCGGCGTGCTCCGGTGGGTCGTGGTGCCGTCCCCCAGCTGACCGGAGTCATTGTCGCCCGCCCCCCAGAGCGTCCCGTCGGTCTTCAGGATCATCGTGTGGCCACCGCCCGCGGAGACGGCGGCCACGTCGCTCATCACCTGGCCCGGCGTGCTCCGGTCGGTCGTGGTGCCGTCCCCCAGCTGACCTTGTTGATTGCCGCCCGCCGCCCAGAGCGTGCCATCGGTCTTCAGGATCATCGTGTGGCCACCGCCCGCGGAGACGGCCGCCACCACGGTCGGCCCCTCGTAGCCCGTGGGATCCTCTCCACACGCCGTCGCACTGACCACCACGAGAGCGATGAGAAGTGAGCGGCTGCAGGAACGCAGTCCCGGAAGCGGGCTCGGCCGGTGGGAAGGGGGCGTGCGGCTCATTCGGCGATCCTTGTCGGAGTTCTACCGATTATCCCCGAAGGGACTCCCGCGACTGCAACTATGCTGCACGATACGCTGCAATTTCGGGCGATACAAGGACCACGACAGAGCTGTAAAGACCCCGCGGAATACGATGCACGTCACCAAGGCAGGCGGAGAGGTCAGGTCATACCCCTGCCTTCACCCGCCGCTCACCCATAGCGCAGCCGGGGGTTCAGTTATTCTGCATTTTCCTGCGGGGCCCTGCGGCCCGCAGCGTCCGCCAGGCGATGAGGGCACGCCGGGCGCCGTCGTCGGGGCCCCAGGAGCCGTCGGACCGCTGCGTGGCCGTCAGGAGCCGGGCGCCGTACTCCAGCGTGGACGCGACCCGCTCGCCGCCGACGCCGACGGCCGTGGCATCGTGGAAGGCGGCCATGGCGAAGATCGGGTCCGTGTCGGTCCAGCTGCCGTCGGCCCGCTGCCGGCCGGCGACGCGCGTCAGCGCCCTGACCGCCGCGTCGCGGTCCACCGGAGCGGGCGAAGCGAGGAGGGCCCGGATCGCGGCCAGGAGCGCGGTGGTGGTGAGCCCGGCGGGCGGCGCGTCCCAGCCGTCGACCACGCGGCGGAGGGTCTCGAGGTGCAGTCGCGCATCGGTGCCGGGACCGCGCCAGAGGAGCATGCACCGGAGCGCGGCGGTCGAGATGGCGAACCGGGCCTCCGCCGCGCCGGTCGGCTCCGCGCCCCCCGACAGGGTCGGCTCGACTGGCAGCTCGGCGCCGGGGCTGTAGAACCCGGCGGCGAAGTGGTGGCAGAAACCCCGCCGATGACGCTCGGGCGTGCACCCGTCGGTCCACGTCCCCGGCCGTCGCCGCCGGCTCCGAACCCAGTCCAGCGCCCGTCCGATGCCGGGGTCCAGCTCCTTGAGCGACGCGGCATCCCGCAGCTCCCGGAGCGTGAGCAGCGCCCGGACGGTCGCCAGGAGGTCGTCGTCCCAGGCGCCGCCGCGCTCCCCCGCCAGGATATCACGGACCCAGCGGCGGGCGTCCTCGACGGATGACGCCGCGCCCGCCTCGTGGGCCGCGATGGCCGACTCCGGCGCGTCCTGCGCCGTTAGCCATTCCAGCGCCGCGGCGGCCGCCCGCTCCCGGCTGTCCGTCATGCCAGCATCGCCTCGACGAGCGCGGACAGCGCCCGGTGCGCCGCCCGGATCTCGTCCACCGCCACCGACTCGTCGGCGGAATGGGCGTCCTCGATACGGCCGGGCCCGAAACAGAGCGCCGGGATCCCGGCCCCGTTGAACGTCGAGGCCTCGACCCACGCGGACATCCCGACCGTGGCCGGCTCGAGGCCCGTGCTCCGCGCCGCCTCGAGCATGGCCGCGACCAGCGGGTGATGCGACGGGATCTCGCTGCCGTCGCGATGGAGTGTGACCTCCAGCGACGCGTCCAGCTGCGGGAGCTCGGATCGGAGCTCGCCCAGCGCGAACTCCACCTCCGTGTGGAACGCCTCCAGCCCCTCGCCGGGCAGGGTCCGCCGCTCGAGGGTCAGCGTACACGAGTCGGGGTAGACCGAGGGCGCCGTCCCGCCCCGGATCGTGCCGGCGTGTACGGAGCCCGTGCCGAGGAGCGGGTGGCGGTCGCGGGCCGCCAGCGTGGACTCCAGCGCCTCCATCCGCGCCAGGAACAGCGCGGCGTGGCGGATCGCATCCACGCCCCGGTCGGGTCTGGAGCCGTGGGCCGCCCGGCCGCGGAAGCCCAGCTCCACCCAGGTGAAACCCTTGTGGGCGGGCATGATGTCCAGCCCCGTGGGCTCGCAGACGATGGCGCCATCGGCACGGAGCCCGTCGGCCACGAGCTGGCGGGCGCCGCGGCCGGCCTCCTCCTCGTCGGCTGTGAGGGCCACGATCAGCGTGCCGCGGAAGCCCCGGTCGGCGGCATCCCGGGCGGCAGCGAGCGCGGCCGCCACACCGCCCTTCATGTCGGCCGAGCCCCGGCCCCGGAGCCGGTCGTCATCGATCACCGGGTCGAACGGGTCGAATCGCATTCCGTCGATCCCGACGGTGTCCAGGTGGCCGTTCAGGATCAGCGATGGACCGTCCCCGCGCTCCAGCCGGGCCAGCACACTCGGCCGGCCCGGCGCCGCCTCGGGCAGCGCCACATCGAAGCCCCAGTCCCGGAGCCAGCCGGCGGTGAGCTCGGCGATCTCCGCCTCCCCCGCCCCGCCCGGGTCCAACGCCGGATTCACCGATGGCGTGGCGACCAGCTCACGGGCCAGCGTCACCGGATCGGACGGATCGAGATCCTGTTGCCCCTTCGTTACCGAATCAGCCATGGTCCTGTCCCGATCGTCCCTTTATGATTCGGCGAGTCCATCATCGAGTCCTCTATACGGGAGGCACGATTCGCGCGCTGAGTGTCAGTCTTCTGGCCGTCGTCGCCCTGGTGGCCGGCCTCGTCCTGAACCGGAGCCGGCAGCCGGATTCCCAGGCCCACGGGATCCAGGCCGACAGCCCCGAGTCGGACGGTGTGGTCCGGCTCGACGCGATCCGCCAGGCCGGAATCTAGTCCGTCCCCGCGTCCGGACGCGGGCTACCCGTCCGGGTCGTCGGCCGACGACGAGTGGTCGTGCACGATCTTCCAGCCGTCGGCCCCGTACCGCAGCGTGAGTGAGAAGAGCCCGGTCGAGGTCGGCTCGTCCGTCTCCCGGTCGTAGAGGATGTACCGTCCCACGGCGAGCGCCGTCCCGGGCCCCACCCGCCGTACCTCCAGCAGCTCGAACCGGAGCCCGTCCTCGGGCATCCCGGTGCTCCAGTACCCCGTGACGTAGGCCTCCCGGATCTGATCGCGTCCGCGGGTCAGTCCCGACGAGCCGACGAACGTAGCGGCCGGGGCATAGTCATCGAGGTAGCCTTCGAGGTCGCCGCGCGTCCACGCCCCGGCGGAGGCGTGGAGCATGGCAGCGATCTCCTGTTCGACGGTCTCGGGGGCGGGCGCGGGAGAGGGCGGCGAGGCGCCGCAGGCGGCCGCGAAGAAGAAGAGGGAGAAGAGGAGCGGGGTCGTCAGCCGGCTCCGGTCAGGGGTAGTCGTACTCGGCGTTCTTCTCAATGTAGCTGGTCCACTCCGGGGGGACGTCGGTATCGGGGAAGATCGCCGTCACCGGGCACTCGGGCTCGCAGGCGCCGCAGTCGATGCACTCGTCCGGGTGGATGTAGAACTGGTCCTCGCCCTCGTAGATGCAGTCCACGGGGCAGACCTCGACGCAGCTGGCGTCCTTGGTCCCGATGCACGGTTCCGTGATGATGTATGGCATTCGTGTTCCTCCGAGCTTCGTCCGTAGCGGGCGGCCGAATAGTGTAAGAGGTTCCGGGCTCGTGCAAGCCCCTCGAGCGGTCAGCCCTCCAGGAAGCGACGCTCGAACATGTCGCACCACCAATCGAGCCGCGCGGCCAGGATCGGATCGACCCGCCGGGTCACCGGCACGTACGCGTCCCGGGTCGTGGCGTGGACCCCGGCCCACTCCTCCCTCGGCCGGATGTGCAGGTGCCGGGCGTGGTCGAGCCGCTCCGCCGCGGCCACCCGGGCGGCGGGCTCCGGGAGCGCGAGCAGCGCCTCGAGGAGCCGCTCCGTCCGCGCCGGCACCGGGACCTCCGCGGCCAGCCGCGCGGCCTCCGGACTGACCCGGCGCAGATCGTCCGCGGGGGCCGTCAGCGTCGGGTCCCGGGTCTCGGTGAAGAGCGCCGCGGCCAGCGTGACCGGGTCGGCCTCCCGGGTATCGTCCATCAGGATCAGCGCGGTGCGGGCAGGGTGCAGGTAGTCGGGATGATGGTCCTCGTCGATCCGGCTGCGCCGCGGCTCCATGGCGACCCGGAACGCGTCCAGCACCAGCGCCTGTCCGTCCTCGTCCATGCCTAGGCGACGGGCGGTCCGGGCCAGCCTCCGGCCCATGGCCTCCGCCCGGTCGGGCCCGGTCACGGGCTCCAGGGCGTCTCCGGCTTCCCGGCCCGGTGGTTGATGAGCCGCGCCCAGACGAACAGGAGGTCGGAGAGCCGGTTGAGGTAGACGGTGATGATCGGGTCGATGTCGTCGTCCTGCAGCGCGACCACGGCGCGCTCCGCCCGGCGACAGACGGTCCGGGCCAGATGGAGCGCCGCGCCACCTTCCACGCCGCCCGGCAGGATGAACGACTTCAGCGGGTCCAGCTCCTCGTCGGCCTCATCGATCCAGCGCTCGAACGCCGCGACCCGCTCTTCCGGCAGTGGCGGGAGATGCTCCCGGGACCGGGCGTCCGCGGGCGTGGCCATATGGGCGCCGATGGCGAACAGGTCGCCCTGAACGGTGGTCAGCCGGGGCGCGACCTCGTCGTCGGAGACGGTGGCGACCGCCCAGCCGAGCACGGCGTTCAGCTCGTCGACCGTGCCGTACGCGGCCACCCGGGGGTGCGACTTGGGCACGCGCCCGCCGCCGAACAGCCCCGTCTCACCCTGGTCGCCCGTGCGCGTGTAGATCCGGCTCATCGGTCCCTCCTCCTCCGCGACATCCCGTCAGCCACCGGTCACCGCCGCCTCGAGCAGCTCCAGTGTGCCGGCATCCGCATCGAGCCGGGCGGGCACGCCGAGCGGCAGCGTCCAGTTCTCCCGACCATGACCGAAGGGCAAGCCGAGTGCCACGGGCACGCCCAGCGAGCCGAGCAGCTCCCGGAACAATGCGGCGGACGGGGTCCCGGAGCCGGAACCGGGCTCCCCGGCGTCGCTCCCGGCCGGGCCGAACTCGCCGAGGGCGACGGCGGCGACATCGTCGAGCAGGCCCGCCAGCCGCAGCTGCATCAGCATCCGGTCGACCCGGTACGGCGGCTCGGCCACCTCCTCGATGAAGAGGATCGCGCCGCGGGTATCCGGCTGGTAGCGGGTCCCGCAGGTGGCGGCCAGGAGGGACAGGTTCCCGCCGATGAGCGGCCCCTCGGCGGTGCCGCCGACCACGGACGCGGGCCGGACATCGGCGGGGACCTCCAGGGCGCCCGCCGGCTCGGGCGTCATGACCACCGTCCGGAAGGCCGCGGCGGTGGCGGCCGGGAAGTGCTCGCTCCCGGCGTGCGGGCCGTGGAACGAGACCACCCCCTCGCGGAGGAGGGCGAGGTGGATGGCGGTATTGTCGCTGAACCCGATGAACGGCTTGGGTCGCTCCCGGAGCGGTGTCAGATCGACGTGCTCGAGCGTGCGGAGCGCGCCGTACCCGCCCCGGAGCGCCCAGATGGCGGCGGTGTCATCGCCGATGGCCGCGGCCAGGTCGTCGGCCCGCTCCCGGTCGGAGCCGGCCAGATAGCCGTCCCGGGCCCGGACCCCCGCCCCCGGGACGGGCTCCAGCCCGAGCGCCTCGCAGCGGCGGTGGGCCCGCTGGTTCCTCGCGTCGTCCACGGGGCCGGCCGGCGCGATGAGCGCCACCCTGGCCCCGGGTCGCAATGCCGGTGGATAGATCACACCGCGAAGGTGGCCGGCCGGCGGACGCGACGCCAGCCCGTCGATCAGAGGATGGCGTCCACCCAGAGCTCCACCCGGGTCCCGGGGTCCGGGTCGATGCGCCGGGCCAGGTCGACCCGGAGCAGCCCGTCCAGGAAGCTCGCGCCCACGCCCACGGAGTAGGCGATCGCGTGGCGGTCGAACGCGTCGAACGTGCCGGCCCAGCCGGCATCGGAGAAGAGCGCCAGCCGGGCGGCCGGCAGCGGGTTCGCCAGCTCGATCCGGGCCCGGCCGTAGTCCGGCCCGGCCAGCGCCCCGCCGGCGAACCCCCGGAGGGTGCCATGGCCGCCGAGGAACCACGCCGCCTGGACCGGGAGCCCGTCGCCGCCGTGCCACGACGTCCCGCCGGCGACCTCGACCCCGACCAGGAGCCCGAGGACGGGGCCGGAGGCCCGGACCGTGAGTCCCGGTCTGACGAACGTGTACGTACCGGTCTCGGCGGCCACGTCGAGCCAGCCGCCCCATCGGAAGCCCGCCGGGTCCAGCCCCCGCTCCCCACCCAGCCGGACGGCGAGCCCGAGCTGCCCGGCCGGCGCCGCGTCGATATTCGGCCGGAAGGTCTCCGTGTCGTCGAAGAGGTGCGGTACGCTGAAGTCGGTGTTGACGCCGACGGCCCGCTGCCGCTCGCCGTAGAGCCGCACGGCGTACCAGCCGCCCTCCCGGGGCTCGACCCGGAGCTCGGCGCCGACGGCCCGGAACCAGGTCCCGTCATCGCGACCGAAGAGGAGCGCAGTCAGGGAGTTGCCGAGCCCCAGCGGCCGGATCGACGGATCGGCGGCAACGAGTCGCTTGTAGCCGGCCAGCCGCCAGCTCCGGCGCAGCGCCGGGAGGGTGACGCCGAGCTCGGCCCGGGGCCGGAGGTCGGCCGTCCCGAGGCGGCCGGTCAGGTCGAGCCGCATGCGGCCCAGATCCCAGTCGACGCGGGCCCCGACGGAGAGCCCCTCGACACGGTTGTAGCGGGCCAATCCGCGGCCCGGCACCCACGGCGGGGTGATCCGGGGCCGCGTCACGTCCCACGGCGCCGGCGGCAGTCGACCCAGCCGGTCGGTCAGGTCCCGCAGCTCTCCCTCGGTGATCAACGCCTCGCCCTCCGCGTAGAACGACTCCACCAGACGCGGGCTGGTCAGCAGCTCGGCCGAGTCGGCCATCTCGACGACCACGGGGTGCTCGTACGGGCGCGGCCGGATCGTGGTGTCCCCCGCCAGCTCCCGGATCACCGGCGGCAGCACCGTGAGCCCGAAGCGGTCGGCCTCCACGGTATAGTCCGAGTAACGGATCTCGAGAGAGAGCGGGAACGACGCGGGCCCCATGCGGAGCGAGCCGTGGAACGCCATGAGCCGGGGCATCCACCACCGCATCTCCCAGAGGCCGTAGTCCACGGTCACGTAGTCGACCTGGAACGTGATGGGCTTCAGGAACGCCGGGACGTCGTCGAGCTCGTCCTCCTCGCCGGGATCGATGCGACCCAGATCCCGCTCGAGGTCGAACGCGCGGGCCGGCCGGAACAGTGCCTGGACGATGGCGTGGTTCTCCAGCTCGATCCAGAACGACCCGGTGACCACGCGCACGTCCCGCTCCCGGGGGATCGCGCGCAGCTCGACCAGCCGGATGTCGGTCCCGTCGGGGAGGCGGATCACGGTGGTGTCGCCGATCGCGTACCGATAGAGGGCCTCGCCGCCCTCGATCAGCGGGTGCCACGCGAAGCCGCCTTCCGTGGCCGCGGCGAAGAGCCGGTCATCGCCGGGCTCGGGCATGAAGTCCCGGGCCCAGCTCTCGAGGTCGTCCGGGACGCGGATTCCCGACCGCGCGATGGGCACGGCCTCCCGTGCGCCCTCGACCCGGATCCGACTGGCCCCGTTCCGTCGCCAGCTGATGTGGGCCGCAGTCTCCCGGCGATAGAGGAGGCGGTCGCGGCGGAGCGCCCGGATCCCGACGGAGATCCGCTGGTGGGACCGCGCCGTGTAGTGGAAGACGGATGCGTCGATGACCCCCCTGTGCCCCCGGGCCAGCCGGACCAGCTCGCGGGTCTCGTCGTTCGCGTACGCGGTGGCGTAGTCCGCCGAGTCCGGCACCGGCAGGGTCGTGTCGGTGCGGGCGTCGTCGCCCGCGCCGATGGTCACCGCCTGGAGCGCCGCGACCAGCAGCACACCGTGCATCTCGCTTCCCCTCCCTTCGGCTCCTGTCGCTCTCCCGTGCCCGTACGCGACGTGCGAGCCCGATGTTTCCGGCGCTGGTCCGCCGGTCCGCCCGATCCTATCTTGAGCGTGCAACGACCGCACACCGGGAAGAGAGCCATGGCGGACGACACCACTGCGAAGGAGCTGAACCGCCTGTACTGGGAGACGGACGCGTCGGTCTCCGAGATCGCCGACCATCTCGACATCTCGCGTCGGGCCCTCTACGACGGGATCGAGCCCCGGCCGGCCGGCATGCCGTGTCCGGAATGTGGCGCGCCGCTGGGCTTCCGCAACCGCACGGCGCTGGAGAACCGGGAGGCCGAGTGCCCGGAGTGCGGGCACGAGACGGAGGTCGGGCTCGCGGCGTGGGAGGAGGCGCCCGAGGAGACGCGCCAGGCCGCGCCATCGCCGGAGCCGCTCCCGCGACGCTCCGTGCCCCGGGCCGGGGCCGCACCGCTGGCCGGCGGCGCGTTCCTCACGGGGCTCGCCGTGGGCGCGCTGGTCACGTACGTCTTCCAGCGGCGCTGACGCCCGGGTGGTCGACCCGCTGGGCGAGCGCCTCCCGACGCTCCACACCGCCGTTCCCGGCCCCCGCTCCCGCGCGCTGACCGCCCGCCTGCGCCGGGTCGAGAGCCGCAACATCACGGCGACCAACGACGGCCCGATCTTCTGGGCCGAGGCCGCCGGCGCGAACGTCCGCGACGTCGACGGGAACGTCTACATCGACCTGACGGCCGGGTTCGGCGTGAGCGCTGCCGGGCACGGGAGCCCGGCGGTCGGCGACGCGATCGCGGCCCAGTACCGTCGCCTGGCCCACGCCATGGGCGATGTCCACCCCGCCGATGTGAAGGTGGAGCTCCTGGAGCGGCTGGCGGCGCTGGCGCCGGGCGACCTCTCGGTCTCCATCCTCTCCGCCAATGGCGGCGATGCCGTGGAGTCGGCGCTCAAGACGGCGGTCATGGCCACCGGCCGGCCCGGGATCGTGGCGTTCGAGGGGGGCTACCACGGCCTCGGCTACGGCGCGCTCTCGGTCACGTCCGGCGACCGGTTCCGGGCGCCGTTCGCCGGCCAGCTCTTCCAGGGCGTGAGCTTCGCGCCGTTCCCCCGGGCGTCGTCGACCCCCGGAGGCCGGCCCGGGGCCGGTTCCGGGCGCGACGGCGCCGTCACCACCGATCGGGCGCTGGCCGCCGTCCGGGCCGCCGTCGAGGAGGCCGCGGCGGGCGAGCATCCGGTGGGCTCGGTGATCGTGGAGCCGATCCAGGGGCGGGGCGGGGTCGTGGTGCCACCGGCGGACTTCCTGCCGGCGCTACGGTCGCTGTGCACGGAGCTGGATTTGCTCCTGATCCTCGACGAGGTCTATACCGGGCTCGGCCGCACGGGCCGGTGGTTCGCGTGCCAGCACTGGGACGTGGTGCCGGACGTGCTGGTGGTGGGGAAGTCGCTGGCGGGCGGGCTCCCGCTGAGCGCCGCCATCGGCCCGCCGGCCGTGATGGACGCCTGGCCGGCATCGGACGGCGAGGCGATCCACACCAGCACGTTCCTGGGCAACCCGGTGACGTGCGCGGCGGCGCTGGCCCAGCTCCGGGAGATCGAGGCCCGTGACCTGGTGGGGCGGGCGGCCGCGCTCGGCGAGCGGCTGGCGACCCGGCTGCGCGAGGTGGGCGAGCGCCACGAGACCGGCCCGGCCCGGGGGCTGGGGCTGATGCGGGCGCTCGAGCTGGTGGGCCCGCCGGGTACCGCCGCCCGGGTGTCGGCTGCGGCGCTCCGGGAGGGCGTGATCGTGCTGCCGGAGGGGACGGCGCTGGCGTTCACCCCCCCGCTGACCATCACGGAGGCACAGCTCGACCATGCGGTCGACGTGATCGAGGGGCTGGTGGCGGGGGCCGGCCCGTGAGGCCGCGACCGACCGGCCCGGAGCGCGGAGGCCCGGCACCCCGGCCGGCGTCAGCGGACTTCGTCAATCTCCACGGCCAGGTCGAAGTCCCTGGCGGTCAGGCCGCCCTCGCTGTGCGTCGACAGCGCGCACGCGACCCGGTCGTACCGGATGTCGATATCCGGATGATGGTTCGCCGCCTCGGCCCGCTCGGCGATCCGGTTCACGAAGTCGATGGCCTTCGGGAAGGAATCCAGCGTGTACGTCTTCCGGATGATGTCGCCCTCACGGGTCCAGCCGTCCAGGTCATCGAGCCGGTCCCGGATCTCCTGATCGTCGAGCAGCGCCACGGAGTCCTCCTGCCTTGGGGGATACGAAGTCGACCGAGCTGTCGGTCGTCCCGAACGCTTGCAAGAGTCGGCCCAGCCGCGCCGTGACCGCCTCATTGCCTTTTCGGTACGCGGCGCCCACCTTCAACGGCACGTTGTGACGGATACCCTCATCACCGGCGCGACCGGGTTCGTCGGGTCGCATCTCGTGGAAGCACTGGCCGCTCGGGGCGTACGGGCGCGGGCTCTCGTCAGGGAGACCAGCGACACGTCGCTCCTGCATGCCCACGGCTTCGACACGGTGGTGGGCAGCCTGCGCGACGAGACCTCGCTTCGGCGAGCCATGGCGGGCATCCGTACGGTGCTCCACCTGGCTGCCGCGACGCGAGCGCTCGACGCGGAAACATTCCACCGGGTCAATGCGCAGGGTACCGCACGGCTGGTATCGGCCATGGAGGCGGAGGGCGGCGGCGCGCGGCTGGTCTACCTGAGCTCCATGGCCGCGGCCGGCCCGGCCCGCAACGGCCCGGTGGAGCCGGACGACGAGCCCCGGCCGCTGACGGCGTACGGTCGCAGCAAGCTGGCGGGCGAGGAGGCCGTGCTCGGCTCCGCGCTGGATGCCGCAGTGATCCGGGCGCCGGCGGTGTACGGCCCCGGCGATCGGGACCTGCTCACATTCTTCCGGATCGCCCGCTGGGGAGTCCTCCCGGTGGTCGGGCCGGCGGATCGGCAGGTCCAGCTGATCCACGTGGCGGACCTGGCCGGAGCGCTGCTGGCCGCGGCGGACGCGCGCGGCGCGTCAGGGGTCTACCACGCCGCGGAGCCCCGGGCGTACGCCTGGGACGAGGTACTGTCGATGGTGGCGGATGCGGTGGGCCGCGGCGGGGTGAGGGTCCCGGTCCCGGGTGTGGTGGTGAAAGCGGCGGCGGCGATCTCGGAAGGGATCTCGCGCGTGACGCGTCGGGCGGTCATTTTCGACCGGGACAAGGCCAGGGAGCTGCTGGCCGAATGGATGTGTGAGACAGATACAGCCCGGCGGGAGCTGGGCTTCGAAGCTTCAGTGCCTTTGGCGGGAGGTTTGCGGGAGACCGCCGCGTGGTACCGAGCGACCGGCTGGCTGTGAGTCGCTGAAGCGATACGATTCGGGGGGTCGATGAGTCTGTTCGAGAAGTGCTACAACTACACACAGGCCCGGGAGGTCCAGGCGTCGGGGTACTACCCGTACTTCCGGCCGATCGAGGATTCCTACGACACGGAAGTGGTCGTGGAGGGTCATCGGAAGATCATGGTGGGGTCGAACAACTACCTGGGCATGACCCACCACCCGAAGGTCCTGGCCGCCGCCGAGAAGGCGCTGCACCGGTACGGCAGCGGGTGTACGGGCAGCCGGTTCCTGAACGGCACGCTCGACCTCCACAACCAGCTGGAGCGGGAGCTGGCCGAGTTCCTGGGCAAGGAGGACGCGCTGGTCTTCAGCACCGGGTTCCAGACCAACCTGGGCGTGATCGCGAGCCTGGTGGGCCGCAACGAGCATATCTTCAGCGACCGGCTGAACCACGCGTGCATCATCGACGGCGCCCGCCTGTCCTACGGCACGTACCACAAGTTCCACCACAGCGACATGGAGGATCTGGAGCGTCAGCTCAAGAAGGTCCCCGATGATGCCGGCAAGCTGATCGTCACCGACGGCATCTTCTCCATGGAGGGCGACATCGCGAACCTGCCGGCCATCACGTCGCTGGCGGAGGTCCACGGCGCCAAGGTCATGGTCGATGACGCCCACGCGTTCGGCGTGCTGGGCGAGACGGGCGCCGGCACGGCCGAGCACTTCGGGCTGATCGACGATGTCGACCTGATCGTGAGCACGTTCTCCAAGTCGCTGGCGTCCATTGGCGGTGTGGTGGCCGGGCCCGAGCCGGTCATCCACTACCTGAAGCACCACGCCCGGACGCTGATCTTCAGCGCCAGCATGCCGCCGTCGGCGGTCGCCACCGTCCTGGCCGCGCTGGACGTGCTCCGCTCCGAGCCGGAGCGGCTGGAGCAGCTCTGGCACAACACGCGTCGCATGCAGGAGGGGCTCACGGGGCTGGGCTACGACATCGGCGAGAGCGAGACGCCCGTCGTCCCCGTGGTCATCGGCGAGCTGGAGCACATGCTCGTCTTCTGGAAGGAGCTGTTCGACGCGGGCGTGTTCACCAACCCGGTCACGCCGCCGGCCGTGCCGGAGCACTCGTGCCGGCTGCGGATCTCGCTCATGGCGACCCACACCGACGACCACGTGGACCAGGTGCTGGACGCGTTCGCGAAGGTCGGCAAAGAGATGGCGGTCATCTAGGGTGGCGGGCTGACGTGGGTACCGTAATCGTGCCGGTCCGGGACAGGGCCAGCCGGGACCGGTTCATCCGGTTCCCCTGGCAGATCTACGCCGACGACCCGGCGTGGGTCCCACCCCTCATCGCCGACGTGCGCAAGCTCATGGGCGAGGACCACCCCTTCCACGAGCACGCGGACACCGAGTTCTTCCTGGCCATACGGGACGGCGACGTGGTCGGCCGGATCGCTGCGGCCGTGAACCACCTCTACAACGACTTCCACGACACCCGGACCGGGTTCATCGGGCTCTTCGAGTCCGTGGACGACCAGGCGGTGGCCGACCTGCTGCTGGAGACCGCCGCCGACTGGCTCCGGGACCGGGACCAGGCCGAGGCCATCGGCCCGTTCAACCTCTCCACCAACGACGAGCTCTACTCGCCGGGCGTCCTGCTCGACACGTACGACGAGCCGCCGGTCCTGCTCATGGCGCACACCCCCCCGTACTACCGGGGCCTGTTCGAGAACGCGGGATGGGAGAAGGTCAAGGACCTCCTCTCCTATCGGCTGAGGACCACCGCGCCGCCGGACCGGCTGGTGCGTGGCGTGAAGCGGATGACCCGCCGGATCGAAGGGCTCGAGGTGCGGCAGATCGAGCTGAAGCAGCTGGACGAGGAGGTCGAGCGGATCAAGGAAGTCTACAACGCCGCCTGGGAACGGAACTGGGGCTTCGCGCCGCTGACCGACGCCGAGATCCGGCACCTCGCGAAGGACCTCAAGCCGATCGTCGACGAGCGGTTCGCCATGATCGCGGAGATCCACGGCGAGCCCGTCGGCTTCGCACTGGCGCTCCCGGACTACAACCAGGCGCTGAAGCACGTGAACGGCCGTCTCTTCCCGTTCGGCATCTTCAAGCTGCTCTGGTACAAGCGGAAGATCAGCCGGGTCCGTATCTTCACCCTCGGACTCAAGCCCGAGTACCGACGGACCGGGATCGACGCGCTGTTCTACATCCGGATGTTCGAGGAAGCGGTCAAGACCGGGCTCGAGGGCGGTGAGGCCGGCTGGATCCTGGAGGACAACTGGGGGATGCGCCGGGGAATGGAGAAGATGGGGGCGTACGTGTTCAAGACGTACCGGGTCTACGGTCAGGAGCTTGGCTGACGGCATCGCGCGGCCGGTAGACCGGGTCGTCGGCGGGTACCTCCTGCTGTCCGCCGCGGCTCTGGCGTTCCCCCACCGCCCGGCCGGGTGGCCGGTCCTGGCCCTCCTGCACCTCGTCGTGGCCGCCGTGCTGCTGGCCGGTCTGCCGGATCGGCTCCGGACGGGGTCGACCGGGACCTGGTCGATCCCCGGCACCGGAGCGGGCGACGGCGGGCGGGCGGGCGGCGGGCGGGCGGCAGCGAGGCGGACCGACGGCGGCCGGCCTCACCCCGTCGTCGCCTGGCTGACGGACTGGTACCCGCTGATCATGATCCCCGTGGTGTACCTGGAGCTCCAGGTGCTGAACCGCGCGGTGTGGGGTGGCCGGTACTTCGACGCCACCATCATGGGGTGGGAGGAGGCGCTGTTCGGCGGGCAGCCGAGCGTGACCTGGGCTGCGCAGTGGGACTCGCTGCTGGGCTCGGAGCTCCTGCACCTGGCCTACCTGTCGTACTACTTCGTGGTCTACCTCTTCCCTCTCTGGCTGTACCTCGCCGGGCGGCGGGACGCGTTCCACCGGACGGTGTTCGCCATCATGCTGGGGTTCGCGGTCCACTACATGTTCTTCGTCTACTTCCCGGTCCAGGGACCGCGGTACCTCTTCCCCGGGCCCGGCGGGAGCCAGACGGAGGGGGTGCTCTACGAGCTGACCCGGACGCTGCTGGAGGGCGGCTCGAGCCGGGGCGCGGCGTTCCCATCGTCGCACGTGGGGCTGGCGGCCGTGCAGACCGTGAGCGCCGCCCGCTACGCGCCGAAGGCGGCCCCGCTCCTCGGGGTGCTGACCGTCGGGATCGCACTGGGCGCCGTCTACGGCGGGTTCCACTACGCGGTGGACGTCACGGCGGGGCTCGTGGCCGGCGTGCTGCTGGGGCTGGTGGCACCGGCGGTCTGGAGGCTGCTGCGGTGAACCGGCGGCCGGCCAGGGCGCTGTGGCTGATCGTGATTGTCGTCACCGCCGGGATCTGGCTCAGCCTGGCCGGGCTGGACTGGCCGGCCCGGGCGATGACGACGTTCCTCCTCGGCCCGCTCCCGGCGCTGATGGTCCTGCAGGCCCGGCTCCTGGACCGGCTCCCGACGGACGCGGAGCGGGAGGCCGTCTACTTCTCCTCGGCGTTCACCGTCTGGATCATGGCGGCGCTGGCCATGCTGGCCGCCCGGCACAGCGGGCTGACCCGGGCCGACCTGCGCCTCGAGTCGATCCCCGCGGCACTTCTCCTGGTCTCCGCCACCCTCACTACGCTGGCGGGACTCGCCATCATGGCCGCCGGTCGGCTGCTGAGCGTGTCGGAGAGCGCCCTCGTCGACTACCTGATCCCCCGGACCCCACCCGAGAAGATCGCATTCGCCGGACTCTCCTTTTCCGCCGGGATCGCCGAGGAGCTGATCTTCCGCAGCTTCCTCATCGGTGTGCTGGTCCAGGCGTCCGGCAGCCTGGCGGTGGCGGTCGCCGTGAGCGTGGCGGCATTCGCGGTCACCCACGCCTACCAGGGGCTGGTCGGGATCCTCCGGGTCACGCTCCTCGGGCTGGTCCTGACCGGCCCGTTCCTCCTTACGGGCAGCGTGTATCCATCCATGATCGCCCATACCGTGCTCGATCTGCTGGCGGGGCTCGTCCTGGCGGACTGGCTGGCCGCCGGGGCGGGCGCGGGCGAGACGTGAGGGAACTGCCGGGGGGCTGGCATGTATCCTGAACAGGAAGGGCGGTAGCATCGAGAGGACGGATACGGAGATGATCCTGGAGCTTTCATACGAAGAGGTCACGGCACTGAACTCGGCCGCCGAGCGGATGCGCGGCGCCGGGGGCGGGGGCGTAGCCGCGCCGCCGGAGGCGATCGCGGCCCTCGACGAGCGGCTCCCGCTGCGGGGCGACATCGCCGTCGACACGCCCACCGAGCAGGCGCGGCTGCTCCGGGCCATGGACGCAGTGCTCGACCACCTGAAGCAGCGGATGGACGCGCTGGTCCTCGAGCAGTACGTCGGCGCCGACGACCCCGTGAACGCGTACTTCGATTACGCCAATGTCCTCACCGCCCGCCACCGCCTCCACCGGATCGGGCGGCGGCTGGAGGCCGTCCACGAGGTGATCCGGGACTCGGAGCTCGGCGACGACGATCCGGACATCGAGCCCGACACCGACCCCACCCGCCCGCCCGGCCCCGCGGGGTGATGGCCGCGGAGCTGAGCGACCGGACCGTCTTCATCACGGGCGCCTCCCGCGGCCTCGGCCGCGCACTGGCCCAGGCCTTCGCGGACGCCGGCTCCAACCTCGTCCTCTGCGCCCGCGGCGAGGACGACATGGCCCGGGTCGCCGACACGCTCCGGGACGATACGCAGGTGGAGTGGGGCGCCGTGGACGTCGCGGACGAGGCGGACGTGGCGGCGCTCGTCGCCCGGGCCACCGAGCGGTTCGGTCCCATCGACGCGCTCGTCAACAACGCGTCGATCCTCGGCCCCAGGGTCCCGCTCCGGGAGCACCCGATCGACGAGTGGCGGCAGGTGCTCGACGTGAACCTCACGGGCACGCTGATCCCGATCCTGGCCGTGCTGCCGGGGATGCGCGAAGCGGGGCGAGGCTCCATAATCAACGTCTCGTCCGGGGTCGGGAACATCGCCCGGGAGCGCTGGGGCGCCTACGCCATCAGCAAATGGGGCGTGGAGGCGCTGTCGAAGAACCTGGCGCTGGAGGAGGAGGAAGCCGGGATCCGGGTCAACATCGTCGACCCGGGCCGTCTGCGGACGGAGATGCGCCGGGAGGCGTACCCGGAGGAGGACCCGAAGAAGCCATCGCCGCCCGAGGACGCCACGGACGTGTTCCTCTGGCTGGCGAGCCCGGAATCGAAGGGCGTGACCGGCGAGCGGTTCCGCGCCCTGGAATGGAGCAGACCCTGATGAAGGAGCACCCGAGCCCTATGCGACGTTCCCGCACGCTGGTCTCCGCCGCGTTCCTCGCCCTCGCGGCCGCCGCATGCGCCGGCGCGTCCATGGACACCGACATGGGCCCGCGCTACGGCGTGAGCGTGATGAACGAGATGCCGCACCCGATGATCGTCTCCCTGGATGACGGCACGTCCACGCTCATGCTCGGGACCGTCGGCGCCGAGCGCGAAGAGCGGTTCGTCCTCGACTCCGTGACCGGCACCACCGTGACCATCATTGCACGCGACGAGGGCGACACCCACTCGGTTCGGCGCACTGTGGTCCTCGAGGCCGGCGAGACCGTGGAGGTCCGGATCAACTAGACGGGGCCGCGGCGGAGGCCGCGGCCGGCGGGCTCGCTTCGCTCGCGGCGGGCGGGTCCGTTAGGGGCCGGGTGGGTTCCGGCTCGCCGGCTCCGCGCCATCTTCGCGGCGGGGCCCGTCACCCGCGGAGCGGATCCCTGCTCCGGGCCCCGGTCCAGCTCACGGGCACGAGTGCCGGCTGGCGCCGGCTCGAAGGGCAGGGCCGCGGAGAGGGGTGACCCTCCGCGACGAATCCGAGGGCACAACGCCGCGAACCTGACGCGCCGGAGCCCGACGACGCACCGCGAACCCCACGTGCCGCGAAGCCCACGTGCCGCGAACCTAACGCGCCGCGAACCCAGCCGACCGCAGCGCACTCGCGGCTCCCCGCCGCGGGCCGCAGGCCCGCCCGCCCGGGGACCTCAGTCCCCGAACCGTCAGTCCCCGAACGAGATCCCCAGGTCCCGGGCCGTTTCCACGATGTCCGAGTCGGCGGGCACGAATTTCGTCCGCTGGATCGCTTCCTCCAGGGGGACGGCCCGTACGTCCGGCGGATCGAGCGCCACCATGGTGCCGTACGCCTCGTCGGCCACGCACCGGACGGCGGCGGCGCCGAAGCGGAGCGCGATCAGCCGGTCATAGGCGATGGGCGAGCCGCCGCGCTGCAGGTGGCCCAGGACCAGCGCCCGGGTCTCCTTGTCGGTCCGCTCCGCGATCTGGTCGGCCACCCGCTCGGCGATCCCGCCGTAGCGGGCGGCCTTGCCTGGCCTCGCCGCCTCGGCCAGCTCCGCCTCGCCTTCCGCCGGCTTCGCGCCCTCGGCCACGACCACGATGGAGAAGAGCCGGCCGCTGGCGTCCCGCTCCCGGACCTTCTCGCACACCTTCTCGATGTCGTACGGGACCTCCGGGATCAGGATCACGTCCGCGGTGGCGCTGACGCCGGCGAAGAGCGCGATCCAGCCGGTGTGGCGACCCATCAGCTCCACCACCATGACCCGCTCGTGGCTCTCGGCCGTGGAGTGCAGCTTGTCGATGGCGTCCGAGGCCGTCTGGACCGCCGTGTGGAACCCGAACGTGACCTGCGTCGCCATCAGGTCGTTGTCGATCGTCTTCGGCACGCCCACCACCGGCAGCCCCTTCTGCGCCAGCCGGTTCGCGATGGCCAGCGACCCGTCACCGCCGATGGCGACCAGCGCATCGAGGTCACGGGCGCGGAAGGCCTCGATGACCTCGTCGCTCCGGTCGATGACGTGGACGGTTCCGTCCCCGTCCTCCACGGGCCACTCGAACGGGTTGCCCCGGTTCGTTGTCCCGAGGATCGTGCCGCCCAGGTGCGTGATCCCCCGGACGGACTGCCGGTCCAGCCGGACGAACTCGTCCTCGCCCAGCAGCCCGCCGTACCCCTTCCGGATCCCGAAGACCTCCCACCCCCGGTTCAGCGCCGAGAGGACGGTGGCCCGGATTACGGCGTTCAGCCCCGGCGCGTCCCCGCCACCCGTGCTGATCGCGATGCGCTTTCGACTCATCTATGCCCTCTTCCTTCCCTCGCCTGGTCGTACCAACGAAGCTCCGCCTCCCGGACCCGCGACTACGCGCCGGCCGCCCGGAGGCCGTCTCGTACTTCCTCCCACTCGGCGTGGCGACCCGTTCGCTTCTTCGAATAGATCAGCTCGCCGTCCTTCTCCACCTCGAAGACGCCGCCGCCCGACTCGATCAGCTCGACGTCGGCGTCCGGAAACTCGTCCCTGATCCGTGCCTCCATCCTGGAGGCTCGCGGAAGGTAGTTTCACATTCCGCAGTATTCGATCGTCACCTTCATCGTGGTCTCCCTGGTTCGGTTCGCTCGTAGCTTGGCCCCGGGCACAGCAACGGGCAAGAAGCGTACGGGCTTGAGGGGTGCGGCCTTGAAGGGTGCGGAGGGGGCGCCCGGGTTGGGCGACCGCTTCTGTGTTCCGGGCAGGTGGCTGCTGGATCATCGAGGGGAGGGGATCGGGCGTCGGGCGGAGATGGTCGCCGGTGGGGCCGGTCCCTTTTCCGATCCCGGCGCGGGACCCTACATTCACCACTCCCTGGGTCCCGAGATACGAGGAACCGCATGAGCCGAGCGACGGCGGAGCGCGTGATCGAACTGCTGGGAAGGGTCCCCCTCTTCCAGGGGCTGACCCGGGACGATCTGGAACGGATCGCGGGGCTGGTCACGCCCCGCGAGGTCGGTGCGGGCGAGTTCCTCTTCCGGGGAGGCGATCCCGGCGACCACTTCTACATCGTCTCCGACGGCGCCGTGGAGATCCTGAGGGAGCGGCCGCTCGGCGACCACGAGCGTCTCGCCGTCCGGCGGGGCGGCGACGCGTTCGGCGAGCTCTCGCTCCTGACCGATGGGCAGCGCACGGTCTCGGTCCGGGCCGTGGAGGACTCCCGGCTCCTGTCGGTGGCCCAGTCCGACTTCGAGGCGCTCGTGGGCGGCGACTCGCTGTCCCTCAGACTCATGCGCAGCGCGGCCCGCTCGCTGCACGCTCGGAACGCCCGGTTCTCGAAGCGGGACAGTCCCGTACGCGACGCGTTCCGGGAGCTCGGCCGGCGGGTGGTGTCGGGACTGGAGCCGCGGTCCCTGCCACGGGCCGAGGGCTTCCGCATCGCCGGCGGCACGGCCCGCGAGGAGTCGGCGGTCGGCGGATCGCTCTGGGACGGCTTTGCCACCGAAGATGGTCGGACCCTCTTCGCGCTCATGGGGGTCCAGGGCACGGGCCTCCCGCCGGCGTACCTCCTGGGCGTCGCCCGGGCGCTGCTCCGTGAGGTCGGTCGCGACGAGGGGCTGGATACGCTGCTGCGACGGCTGAACGGGGCCATCGCCGACAACCTCTTCGAAGGACTCGACGAGTGCGTGGAAGCGTCGCTGATCCACCTCGGCGACGGCGTGCTCCGATGGAGCTCGGCCGGCGACCAGCCCGCCGTCGTCGTGCGTGCGGACGGGAGCACCGAGGACGCGCCCAGCCATGGGCCGCCCCTGGGGATCCTGCCCCACTTCGACTACGGCGCCACCCGCCTCGAGCTCGGGCCCGGTGACAGGCTGCTGGCCTTCTCCGAGACCGGTCGCGGTGTGGTGAAGGGCGCCGTGGAGCTGGCGCTGGACCGTGCGGACGCCGAGCCCACCGAGCTGGCGACGCTCCTGCGGACGGCGCTCGGGAAGGTGGAGGACAGGGGCGAGACGACGGACGTGTCCTTCGTCGTCGTCTCGAGATCAGGGTAGCGGGGAACGTCAGCGGCACGAAACGGTGGGCGACGTTCGGGGTACGCCAACCCAACGCAACGAGGACTTCAACGCCCGACACGGCGAACGGCGAGGCAGGGTAGAGATGACCGACGAGGCAGCAGTCAAGAAGGCGCTCCGGAAGGTGAAGGACCCGGAGCTGAACCTGGACCTGGTGGTGCTGGGGCTGATCTACGACGTCGATGTGAACGGCGACCACGTCCACGTGACGATGTCGCTCACGACGCCCATGTGCCCGGCGGCCGACCAGATCCTCATGGACGTGAAGCGGGCGGTCGAGGACCTCGACGGGATCGACCACGCCGACGTGGAGCTGACCTTCGACCCACCGTGGAGCCCCGAGAAGATGGATCCTCTGATCCGGTCGTCCCTCGGACTCTGACCCGCGACATGCTCCACCTCCGCACATCGGGGCCCCGGGAGGACGCCACCCGGGGCTCCGTGGTCTTCATCCACGGGTTCCCCTTCGACGGCTCCATGTGGGAGCCCCAGCTCGCGACGATGCCCGACGGATGGCGCGGGCTCGCACCCGACCTCCGGGGGTTCGGACGGTCGCCCCTCGACGCCGAGTCCGGCGGTGTGCCCTCCGGCAAACGCGTCGGGAACCGGATCGCGCACCCCGATGAACCCGTCCTCACCATGGCCCGCCACGCCGACGACATCGCCGAGCTCATCGAGGCCGAGTGCGACGGCGGCGCCGTGGTCTGTGGGCTCTCCATGGGCGGCTACGTCGCGTTCGAGCTGCGACGGCGGCGACCGGAGCTCGTCCACGGGCTCGTCCTCGCCGATACCCGCGCCGCCGCCGATTCCGACGAGGCCCGCGAGAACCGACTGCGCACGGCCCAGACCGTCCGCGACTCCGGCACCCGCCCCATCGCCACCGCCATGATCCCCGACCTCCTGACCGGGGAGACCCGCGAGAACGACACCGCCACCGTCGATGCCGTCCGCTCCATGATCCTCGGCACACCACCCGAGACCGTCATCGCCGCCCTCGCCGGCATGGCCTCCCGCTACGACAGCACCGCCGAGCTCGACCGGATCGCTGTTCCGACGCTCGTGATCGTCGGCGAGGCCGACACCATCACCCCGCCCGACGAGGCCCGGGACATGGCCGACGCCATCCCGAACGCCCGCCTCACCGTCATCCCCGATGCCGGACACCTGAGCAGCATGGAGAACGGCGTAGCCTTCGACCGCGCACTGGCGGAGTACCTGGCGCGGCTGTAGGCGCCGGCCCCCGGGGCGCCGGCGGGGGGTGGCGGCGGGGGAGCCGGAGGGGAAGCGGATGCGGCGTGGCGAGCGGCGGCGTGGCGAGCGGCGGGGTGGCGGGATCGCGGGGTGGCAGCGGCGGAGACGTGGGCCGCCGCTGGGCGCTGACGCGAAATAAGGCAACCGGAGGCGCAGCAGTCGGGAGGAGTCCCCATGCATCGCCCCGAAACCGGGTCCTTCGGGGGATCGTCGACAAACCTCGTACACGATCCCCCAGGGATCCCGCCACACGCTCACCCCTGGGGCATCGTCGACGGATCGTGGATCGTGGATCGTGGATCGTGGATCGTGGATCGTGGATCGTGGATTGTGGATTGTGGATCGTGGATCGTGGATCGTGGATCGGCGGGGGGCGGTCTTCATCGGGCCGCGCGCCTGGAGCGCTGTGGGACCGCCTGTCAGAGCCCCAGCGCGATCTCGCCGCGCTCGAGCTCGAGCAGCCTGCGCTTCCGCCAGAGTCCGCCGCCGTAGCCGGTGAGCGAACCGTCGGCGCCGATGACACGGTGGCAGGGGACGATGATGGCGATCCGGTTGTCGCCGTTGGCCCGGGCCACGGCCCGGACCGCCTCGGGTCGCCCGATCCGGCGGGCCTGCTCGCCGTAGCTGATGGTCTCGCCGTAGGGCACCTCGCGGAGCGCCGACCACACGGCCTGCTGGAAGTCGGTGCCCGGCACGTCGAGCGGTGTCTCGAACGTGGTCAGCTCGCCGGCGAAGTAGCGCTCCAGCTCGTCGGTCGCTTTGCGGGCGGCCTCGGTCTCGCCGGGGACCACGACCGCGTCCAGCCGGTCGGCGGCCCGCTCGAGCTTGGTCTCCAGCGACTCCCGGTCCGCGAACTCGAGGAGGCAGAGCGCGTCGTCGGTGGCGCCGGCGATCATGGGCCCGATAGGCGTCGGGACCCGGGTGACGTGGACCACCCGGGCGTCGCGGGCCCGGCCCGGCGAGCGGCCGGCCAACCGACGGACGGCGTCGTTGAACCCGCTGAGCGATTCGAATCCGTTGCGGTAGGCGGTGGCCACGATGTCGTCTCCCAGTGCGAGCTGGTCGAGGGCGCTGCCCAGACGGCGGGCCCGCTGGTAGGCATGGAAGGTCATCCCGTAGTGCTTGTTGAACCAGCGCCGGACCCGGGCCGGGTCGAGCCCCCGGTCCCGGAGATCCGCGTCCCGCAGGCGCCCGGACGCGTCATCGAGGGCATCGATCAGTCCATCCAGCCAGTCGGGCACGGCGCCCGGGGGCCGCGCGGGCCGGCACCGCCGGCAGGGTCGGAACCCCGCCGCGAGCGCTTCACCCACCGTCGCATGGAACTCCACGTTGCCACGGAGCGGGCGCCGGGCGGGGCACGTGGGCCGACAGAAGATCCCCGTGGTCCGGACGGCCACGAAGAACAGGCCGTCCCACTCGGGGTCGCGGTCGACGAAGGCCCGCCACAGGTCGGCCTCGTCCGGCAGCGCGCCTGACGAAGTCGCGGGGTCGGTCGGGGCAGGAATCTCCTGGCTCATGGCTGCAAGATGGCACGGGCCGGCCGGCGGCGTCCACCGCAGAATCGACACTGAACTCCGGGGGGTGACCGCGCGGCAGGGGACGGAGGCTCTACACCAGGTGGGCCGCCCACATCGACGACGTGGCAGAGCGGATCCTCACGCTCGACGCCACGCCGCTCACACGCTGGCCGGAATGCTCGATGGCACGAGCCTGAAGGAGGACGAGACCATCCCCGCGGCCCCGCCAACCTCCTGGACGACCTCGGGACGGCATCGAGATGGACGTCCGGATGCTGAACGCCTGGAAGAAGCAGACCGGGAACCGGTAAGCGCCCGGGCCGGGCACGGCGCCGGGTCCTACTCCTCGTCCGGCTCCGCCGCCGCCACCAGCTCCAGCTGGTCCCCCATCTCCCGCTCGGCCGACGCCTCCTCGGCCTTGGCGGTGTCCCGCTCGGAGGCGACCCGGCTGACCTCCACCACCCGGTCGCCGGTCTCGACCTTCACCAGCTGCTTGCCCTGGGTGGTCCGGCCCTGGACCGGGATCTCCGAGGCCTGCAGGCGGCCGGCCTTCCCGCCGGCGGTGATGACCATGAGCTCGTCGCCCTGCAGCATCTCCTTGGCGCCGACCAGCGGGCCGGTCCGGTCGCTGACCGACAGCGCCGCGGTGCCCTGCCCGCCCCGGCCCTGGACCCGGAACTCGCCGATCTCCGTGCGCTTCGCGTAGCCGTTGCCGGTGACCACGGCGAGCGTCGCCTCCCGGCGGACGACGACCATGCCGACGACCTTGTCGCCCTTCTTCATCCGGACGCCGATCACGCCCTGGGCATTCCGGCCGACCTCCGGGACGTCGGTCTCGGGGAAGCGGATCGCCCGGCCGCCGGCGGTGGCCAGGACGATGTCGTTGATCCCGTCGCTGATCCGGACATCGAGGAGCTCGTCGCCGTCCTTCAGGTTGATGGCGTTGATCCCGCCAGCCCGGATGTTCTGGAACTCGGACAGGTGGGTCCGCTTCACGATCCCGCCCCGGGTCAGGAAGACCAGCTGGACGCCCTCCTCGTAGTCGGTGATCGGCAGGAGCGCGGCCACGCGGGCGTCGGCATCGAAGCCCAGGAGCTGGTTCAGCGCCTTGCCCCGGCTCGACCGGCCGCTCTCCGGGATCTCCACCACCGGGATCTCGTGGGCCTGCCCGGCGCCGGTGATGACCAGCACCACGTCGTGGGTGCTGGCGATGAAGACGTGCTCGAGGAAATCCTCCTCGTACTTCTCCATCCCCGCCAGCGCCTTCCCGCTGGTCACCCGCCGGCGGTACAGCGACACCGGCATCCGCTTGATGTAGCCCTGGTGGCTGACCGTGATGACCACGTCCTCCTGGGCCACCATGTCCTCCATCTTGAAGTCGGCGTCGCCGGCGACGATGGTCGTCCGCCGGCCGTCGCCGTACGTCTCGACCATCGCGTCGAGCTCCTCGAGGAAGAGCGCGACCTGCTTCTCCTCGGAGTCCAGCAGCGCGAACAGCTCCTCGATCTCCTGCTTCAGCTCCGTCAGCCGGTCCTTCAGCTCCTGCGTCTCCAGCTCCGTCAGACGGTGGAGCCGCATGTTCAGGATCGCGTCCGCCTGGATCTTCGACAGGTCGAACGCTTCCCGGAGCCGCTCCGAGGCCTGGTCCTTCCCCTTCGAGTCCCGGATGATCCGGATCACTTCGTCGATGTGGTCCAGCGCCGTGATCAGACCCTCGGTCACGTGGGCCTCGGCCTTCGCCTGCTCCAGCTCGTACGCGGCCCGCCGCTGGATCACCTCGATCCGGTGGTCCCGGTACTTCTCCAGCATCTGCTTCAGCGTCATTTCCCGCGGGACGCCGTGGTCCAGCGCGATCATGATGGCGCCGAACGTGGCCTGCATGTACGTCTTCTTGTAGAGCCTGTTCAGCACGGGGTTCACCTTCGCGCCCCGCTTCAGCTCGACGACGATCCGCATCCCGTCCCGGTCGCTCTCGTCCCGCAGATCGCTGACGTTCTCCAGCTTCTTCTTCCGGACCAGGTCCGCGATCTGCTCGATGACCTTGCTCTTGCTGATCCCGTACGGCAGCTCCGTGACGACGAGCTGCTCCTTCCCGCCCCGCTTCGCCTCCCGCTGCACCTTGGCCCGCATGGTCATCCGGCCCCGACCCGTCTCGTACGCCTCCCGGATCCCGTCCGTGCCGATGATGTAGCCGCCGGTGGGGAAATCGGGGCCGGGGAGCACGGCCAGGAGGTCGTCGACGTCGCAGTCGGGATGCTCCGTGATCAGGTGCAGCGCGTCGGCCACCTCGCGGAGGTTGTGGGGCGGGATGTTCGTGGCCATCCCCACCGCGATCCCCGCCGACCCGTTCATCAGCAGGTTCGGGACCTTCGACGGGAGCACCACCGGCTCCTGCCGCTGGTTGTCGAACGTTGTGGTGAAGTCGACGGTGTCCCTGTCCAGGTCCGCCAGCAGCTCGGTGGCGAGCTCCGTGAGCTTCGCTTCCGTGTATCGGTACGCCGCCGCGTTGTCCCCGTCGATGCTCCCGTAGTTGCCCTGGCCGTCCACCAGCGGGTAGCGGAGACTGAAGTCCTGGACCATACGGACCATGGTGTCGTACACGGCCGTGTCCCCGTGCGGGTGGTACTTCCCCAGCACCTCGCCCACCACGTTCGCGGACTTCTTGTACGGCCGCGTGGGACCCAGCCCCAGATCGTTCATCGCGTACAGAATCCGACGATGGACGGGTTTGAGGCCGTCGCGCACGTCCGGCAGCGCACGCTGCACGATCACGCTCATCGAGTAGTCCAGGAAGGACTCCCGCATCTCTTCTTCGATCAGGCGCGGGAGCACTCTCTCGCGCCGCTGCGGCATCACCATACTGCTCAGGCCTCCACTAGATGGTGGGGTTCGGGGCTCCAATGCCCCCAACATGTTCGGGGTCGGGGGCTCTCTGGTCCCAACATAGGGGCGCGGCCCGGTGAATGACTAGCGGGGGCCTCGCTGGTGTTCGGCCCGGCGAGCGGCCTGGGGCCACGGCGGGTCCAGTCGACTAACGGGACGATCCCCCTTGCATCGTGGACGAGAGCGATCGGTGGGGCATCGACTACAGAATGTGGTGACGAAGCCCCGAAGATCCCCCGCCGCCTCGATCTGTGGGGAGATGCCTACAAGGGTCGGCTACCATCCCCCATGGGTCGGCCCGCGGATCCATCCTCGGGGCCTCGTCCCATCGCGCCGGGCACGGGAGAGCGGCCCCGCCGACAACCGCTACGGCTTGATCACCTGCCGCATCGCGAACCACAGGTTCGCCGGCCGCTCGGCCAGTCGCCGCATGTACCACGGGTACCAGTGCTCGCCGTAGGAGATGAGCACCCGGACCACGGTGCCCACGGCGGTCAGCCACTCCTGGAGCTCGACCCGGATCCCGTAGAGCATGTGGAACTCCAGCTGTCCGGGTGCGAGCCCGTACTGGCGGGCCGACTCCCGGACCCGCTCGATGAGCCGGTCGTCGTGGGTGCCGAATACGGGGACGGCCTTGCCGACGTAGTCCCGGTCCTTCAGCATGAGCACGGCCAGCTCGTGGAACTGCTGGTCGACGGCCTTCTTCTTCTGGAGCGCCACGGCGGGCGGCTCCCGGTACGCGCCCTTGACCAGGCGGATCCGGGTGGGCGGGTCCTTCAGCGACAGGAGGTCGTCGGGCGTCCGGCGGAGGTACGCCTGGAGGCACACGCCCACGTTCGGCGACTCCGCCCGGGCCGCACGCACCAGCTCCAGCGTCCGGTCGACGTAGGAGCTGTCCTCCATGTCGACCCATATCGTGGTGTTCAGCGGCTCCGCCTTCCGCACCAGCCGGCGCAGGTTCCCCAGCGCCACGTCCTCCCCCAGGTCCAGCCCCAGGTGGGTGGGCTTCACCGAGATCTCCGCGTCCAGCGCGAGTGCGGCCGTCCTGTCCAGCGCGCCCTGATAGTGCGAAGCGACGGCCTCCGCCTCCGCCTCCGTCGTCACGTTCTCGCCCAGCTCCGTGAAGACGACGTCGAGCCCCCGTCGGCTCAGCTTCCGGGCCGCGGCCAGCGCGTCGTCCAGCTCCTCGCCCGGCATGAACCTGGCCACCGCCTTCCGGGCGAAGCTCCGGCGCTTGAGCCACCGCTCCATCCCCTTGGAGCGGGAGAGGTTGAGCAGCAGCGCGCGCATCATGGGAGAGCCGGGGTTCGGGTCGACGTGTGCCCTGCGTCCGCTATTGGTTCTACGGCGGCCGGGGTGAGAGTGTCAACCTTCGGGGGCGTACCGGCACCAGCCTCGCGTGGCGTGCCGGCCGCGGGTGTGCCACGTTTCGAGAAACCGCACGCCGCGTCCAGCCTCTCACCCCCGCAGCCCGCCATGAGCCCACGTCCCCGGACGGACATCGACACCTTTCTCGACCTCGACATACGCGCCGGCGTGGTCCGCCGGGCCGAGCCGTTCCCCGAAGCGAAGAAGCCTTCCATCCGGCTCTGGATCGACTTCGGCGACGACATCGGGACGAAGAGCTCCAGCGCGCAGCTGACTCGCCGGTACACGCCGGACGCGCTGGTCGGCACTGCTGTCCTCGGCGTGGTCAACTTCCCGCCGCGCCGGATCGCGGGCTTCATCAGCGAGGTGCTGGTCCTCGGCGTCGTGAACCCGGCGGACGGCGGCGATGTCGTGCTCGTCCGGCCCGATGGCGACGACGACGTCCGGGGCTGGCGGCTCGCCTGACCCGGCTCCCCGGCGCCGGCCGACCGTGCGGCTGACGGAGTCCCGACCGGCTATTCCAGTGCCCCGATCCGTCGGCTGTATTGGCTGGCGTGAGCACAGACACGTCGTTTCCCGACCTCATCCGCGGCGCCCGCGACCGGGCCGGACTGGTCCGGCTCCTGGAGGGGGTCGGACTCGACCCCGCGCTGGACGAGCTGCCGCCCGACGCATGGTCGGCCTGGGGGCTCGGCGACGCGCCGGAGGTCCGGGCGCTGGTCCTCGCCGGCCGGGCCGGCTCCCTCGATGCGCTGCTCGTCGAGACCGCCCCGGACACAGGGACAGACCGGGTCGCCTGGCTCGCCCGCCGGGTCCGCGCCCGCAACCCGGCCCGGCTCCATCTCTTCGTCGCCGCCAGTCCGGGCTACCGGCGGCTGATCCTGGGCACGTTCGGGCTCGATGACGCGTTCCGGCACCTGACACTGGAGCGGGACCGGGTCCGGCCGTCCGACCTGGCAGCGCTCGAGGAGATGGCCCCGCGAAACGGCGAGCGCGGCCTCGAGCTCGCGATGCGCCACGCCCGGGCGCTGGACCGCTCCCGGGTCACGCGCGCCTTCTTCCGGGACTTCAGGGCCCGCCGCGGAGCCGTGGCCGAGGGTTGGACCGGGATCCCCGGGGACGCCGGACGGGAGAGGCGCCAGCTGGCGCTGCTCTTCCTGAGTCGCCTGACGTTCCTCTACTTCCTCCAGCGGAAGGGCGCCCTGGCCGGCGATGACCGGTACCTGGTGCGGCTGTTCGGCGCGTGGCACGATCCCCGGGACAGGAGCCCGGCCGCGACGGACCGGGCTGGCGACGGGGAGGACGTCGCGCCGGGCGGCCGCCGCGAGACCTTCTTTCGCGCCCGGCTCCAGCCGCTCTTCTTCGGTGCGCTCAACCGCCGGCCCGAGGACCGTGAGCCTGCGGCGCGTCAGCTGGGCGACCTCCCGTACCTGAATGGCGGTCTCTTCGAGCGCCACGCCCTCGAGCGTCGGTTCCCGGACCTCGATCTCCCCGATGCCGAGGTCGGCGCGTGCTTCGACGAGCTGCTGGAGCGGTACCGGTTCACCGCCCGGGAGTCGGGCGACGGGGCCGGGTTCGGCGTGGACCCGGAGATCCTCGGCCGGGTCTTCGAAGGGCTCATGGCTCCCGGGACACGGGCGGAGACCGGCAGCTTCTACACGCCCGCGCCCATGGTGCACCGGATCGTGCGCGAGGCCGTCCGGACCTACGTGGCGGGCTCGGTCCCGGCAGCGGACGCCCGGGCTGTGGCCGAGGGCCGCGCGGACGGGCTGCCGGCAGATTCGCGCTACCGGGTCCGGCGCCGACTGGAGCGCGTCCGTGTCCTCGATCCCGCGTGCGGATCGGGTGCGTTCCTGCTGGGCGCGCTGAAGCAGCTGGCCGATGCGGTTGCCGGCGTCACGGACCGGCCTGGACGCGAGGTCCGCAGGGAGCTCGTCGCCCGATCGCTCCACGGCGTGGATCTCCTGGACGACGCGGCGCTCCTCTGCTCACTCCGCCTCTGGCTCGCGCTGTCGGAGGGCGACGGCCGGGTCCGGCCGCTCCCGAACCTCGACCGTCGGATCCGGCAGGGGGACGCGCTGGTCGACCCCCTCGACCTGGGGTCGCTGGGCGCTCGGGATACGCTCCGCTGGCACCCGATGCGGGACCCCGGCCTCCGGCGTGCGCTCAGGGCCCTCGAGCCGGCCGCCAGGGCGTACGTGGAGTCCGGCCCCGAGGAGCGCGACCTGGCCCGCGCTCGCGTCGCCCGGGCCGAGCACCGGCTCGCCCACCGCTGGGTCCAGGGGGCCCGGGACGCACGCGTGCGGCAGCTGAAGCAGCTCCGGGCCCGGGCCGCGGACCGCGACCTGTTCGGGGACACGCCCGAGTCCGCCCGACGGGCCGCCCGTGAGGCGGCGGAGGTCGAGGAGCGGATCCGCGAGCTGGACCGCGTCGCACGGACGCTGGAGGAGGACGGCGCACTCCCGTTCTTCAGCTTTGGCGTCCATTTCGCGGATGCGGCGCCGGGGTTCGACCTCATCATCTCCAACCCGCCGTGGGTTCGGAGCCACCGCTGGCCGGACCACGTCCGGACCGTCACGGACCGGTTCGAGGTCTGCGGCCCGGGCTGGACCACGGCCGCCGAGCTCACCGGGGCACCTGTCGGGGGCGGGGCACAGGTCGATCTCTCCCTCCTCTTCGTCGAGCGCGCACTCGGGCTCCTGGTCCCGGGCGGTGTCCTCGCCGTCCTCGTCCCGGCCAAGGCGCTCCGGGCGCTGTACGGCGGAGCGGCACGCCGTATCCTGCTGCGGGACCTGGAGCTGTCGTATATCGAGGACCACGCGCTCGATCAGCGCGCCATCTTCCGCGCCGACGCCTTCGCGGGCGTCCTGATCGGCACGCGGAGCGTCGAGACCGGAAAGCCGGCCGTCCCACACCGGCCGCAGCAGCGGCCCGACGGCCGCGGGCGCTCGCAGGCCGGGCCCGGGGCCGGCGCATCAGGCCTCGTACGGGTGCGGATGACCCGGCGCGGAGTGGACCCGCTGGAGTTCCGGATTCCCCGGGCCGACCTCCCGCTCTTCGTCGGCGACCCGGCGTCGCCGTGGCTCCTGGCGCCGCCGGCGGTACGCAGTGTCTTTCGCCGGATGCAGTCCGCGGGGCCGCCGCTGGGCCGGCACGAGGGGCTCCGGGTCCGGCGGGGCGTGATGACGGGCGCCAACGAGATCCTGGTCGGCGCCGCGGAGCCGAAGCTGGCCGGCCTGGCCGAGTGGGCGGCCGAGGGGTGCGGGAAGGCCCGAGGCCGGGGCCGGTCCGCCCGAGCAGCCCGTCTCTTCCGGGCGGTGGTGGAGACCGACGGGCTCCGGCCGCTGGTCCGCGGCGCCGACATCGACGCCTTCCGGTACTCGGTGGGCGGGCACCTGGTCTGGTGCCACGACCACCACGGGGACCCCGAGGAGCCGGGGCCGCGGCTGAACCGGTACCTCGAGCGTCACAGGTCCCGGCTCGAGGCCCGCACTGGGTACCGCACCGGTCTGCCCCTCGGGGTCGTGTTCCGACTGGCGCCCGGGACGCTGCGCCCCAAGGTGGCCTGGCACGACCTGTCGGACACGCTCCGGGCGGTGGCGCTGCCCGCCGCAGTGCCCTTCGGCGGGCGGGAGCGGGCGCTGGTCCCTCTGAATACCGTCTACTTCCTCCCTGTTCCCGACGACGACACCGGACAGCTGCTGGCCGGACTCCTGAACTCGCTGCCGGTCCGGACACTGGCCCGGGCGGTGGCGGAGCGCGCGAAGGACGCGCGGTTCCGGTTCTTTGCCTGGACCGTCTCGACGCTGCCGCTCCCCGACGACTGGCGGAGCCACAGGGCCGCGGACGAGCTCCGATCCGTATCCCGGGAGGCGCACCGGGCCGGGGGCGTCGGCCCGGACGGACAGGCGCGCCTGGACGCGGCGGCGGCAGCGCTGTACGGACTGGAGCCGGAGCACCTCCGACCGCTCGCCTCCTTCGACACGTGGCTGCGGGGGAGTCCGTGACGGGGATCCGGCTCCTCGGCCGCCTGCTGGTCCGGTCCGCCGGAATCGGATCCTGGACGCGCGACTTCTCCGTGTACCACGACCGTTCCGGAAGCCGATACCTGCTCGGTGCGCACTATTTTGGAAGCCCGCATCTCACTGTTGGACCGTCGTTTACAGGTGTTACCGAAGAGCGCAGGACAGTCCGGCTGCTGGGGGCCCGGTTCGACGGGCTCCGGGAGCGGTCCCACGATGTGCTGCCCGCAATCGGCGGGGTGCTGGAGAGGGTCCGTGTGGAGTCGGCGTCCACCGGATGAAGTGGCCTTCCGGATCCTCCGGGCGGTCTTCGGTGAGGAGGAGGCTGCTCGGCCGTTCTCCGGACCGGCCGGCGCCCGGACGCACGCGCTCACCCCGTTCCAGGAAGCCGCCGTCGAACGGGTCCGGCGTGCGCTGGAACGACGGGGCGGCGTACTTCTGGCCGACGCCGTGGGCCTGGGGAAGACGTACGTGGCGCTGGCCGTGGCGGAGGAGCGGCTCCGGACGGGCGCCGATGTGCTGGTACTCGTGCCGGCGGCGCTCCGGACGGTCTGGTCGAGGCCGCTCCACCGCATTGCCGGGGCAGCAGAGCAGACGGGCCGCGTCAGGATTCTCTCCCACACGCAGTTGAGTCGCGGCGTGACAGTCCCCGAGACCGACGGGCCGCGTATGGTCATCGTCGACGAGGCCCACCGGTTCAGGAACCCGGCGACGCTCCGCTATCGCGCGCTCGCCCGGCTCATGAGCGCCGGCGCCGGGGACACTTCGCCGCGCGGGCCAGGCGGCGCCCGATCCGAGCTGCTCCTGGTCACGGCAACGCCCGTCAACAACGCACTCACCGACCTGTACCATCTGGTCCGCCTGTTCCTCCCCGATGACGGGCTCCGGGGCAGCGGCGTGGCCAGCGTGCGGGCGGTCTTCGATACGGATCCGCCGGACCCGGCCGGGCTCCGGGTCCTGGTCCGGGAGCTGATCGTCCGTCGCAGCCGTCCGATGGTCGAGCGCCGGTACGGCGCGATCCGGACGGCTCCGGGCCGTGGGGGGACGCCCGTCGGCTTCCCGCGTCGGGCACCGCCGAGGATTCACCGGTACCGCGATCCTCGGGTCCCGCTACAGGTTAACGCGATCGAGACGCTGGAGCTCGCGGTGTACGGACCGGGCGCGGCGCCACTTGCGCGCCTGGGTCTGCTGAAGCGAATGGACTCGAGCCCCGCCGCGTTTGCCGTCAGCCTCCGTCGCCTGCGGGCATACCTGGAGGCGTGCGCGGAGGCGGCCAGAGCGGGCCGGCTGCTCCAGCCCGGCGACCGGACGGCCCCCGGGGACGGTGACCCGCTCCAGCTGCCGCTCCTCGGGATCGTCGCCGCCCCCGCACCGCCCGACATCGACCTGGACGCCCTCGCCGCGAGCGCGGTCGCCGACCGCAGGACCGTCGACGCCCTGATGCGGGACACCCCGGCGGACGGGGCCGGCGGTGCCAAGGCCGACGCACTGTCGACGCTGCTCGACTCGCTGACCGGCGAGGCCGTGCTCGTGTTCACGGAGTACAGGGACACCGCCGCCTCCCTCTGGCGCGAGCTCTCGACCAGCGCTCGGGTGGCCCGGATCGATGGGTCCGGGGCGTGGCTCGGGACACACCCGGCCGGGCGACGGACCGTCGTGGAGCGGTTCGCCCCGTTCGCGAACCATCGTCCGATGCCGCCCGAGCGTGAGCGGGTGGAGGTCCTGATCGCCACGGACGTCCTCGCGGAAGGACTGAACCTCCAGGACGCTCGCCACGTCATCAGCTACGACCTGCCCTGGAACCCCGTGCGGCTCCTGCAGCGGATCGGGCGCGTCGACCGGATGGGATCGCCCCACGACGAGGTCGTTCCCCACCTCTTCGTCCCGGCCCATGGGCTGGACGCGGCGCTCGGCCTCACGAGACGGCTCCGTGCGAAGCTGCACGGCATCAGCGCCGTGCTGGACGAGCCGCAGACCGATGCCCTCCTCCAGGGGCTGGCCGCCGGACGCTGTGATCGGGTCGAGACCGCAATCCGCGCCGTCGAGGGCGACGACCTCTCCGACCCGTGGGAGCGGCTCAGGACGCTGTGGCTGACGGCCCGGGCCGGTGGCACGGCCACCCCGGCCGCGAAAGACCCGCTCCTTCGTGGCCAGTGCGTCTGGGGCGAGACCCTGCTCCACGGCGAGACTCGGTCCCTCGGCGAGACCCTGTCCCTCGGCGAGACCCGTCGCTCCGGCGAGCTCCGGCGCTCCGGACACCCCGAAGGACAGGGGGTCGACGGAAGCGACCGGCTGCGTGCAGTCGTGCTGCTGTCCGGCCCTCCCTCCGGAGGTGGCAGAGAGCCCGACGCCCAGCTCCTGGAGGTGACCACCGGTGGCGGGGTCCGCCCGCTGGGCGACACCGGCGCCGACGCCCTGGCCCGTGCACTCGCCGGAGACCACTCGTGTGGTGACCCGGCAGGTGAGGGGCCGGCCGATCGGCTGCGACCCATCCTCGCGGCCGTGGCAGGACAGCAGACCACGCTCGCGGCCCGTGACTCGGCCCCTGTGGCCCTCGGAACCCACGACCCGGCCGCGCGGCTGGCCAGGCGGGTTCGAGGACTGCTGGCGAACGCCGGGGCCGGGCTGAGTCCCGTAACGATCCGGGAAGCCGAGCGGGTCCTGCGCGTGCTCTCCGCCCCGCTTCCGCCGGCGGTCGGGGACGCCGTGGCCCGCTTCCTGGGAGGCGACGTCGGGCCGGATCCGCAGCCTGCCGATCTCGTTGCCGCAGCGGCCGACCTGCTCGGGTCCTGGGGGCTGGACGGTCGGGACAATCGCGCGGCCGACACCGGCTTGGACACCACCGTACGGGCCGTGCTCATTACCTCGTCCGAACGCGGTTGACGGTGCCAGGGACCGCGATTACCTTTGGCCGTCTATTCCCGCGTAGCTCAGTTGGTAGAGCAGGTGGCTGTTAACCACCGAGTCGCTGGTTCGAGTCCAGCCGCGGGAGCTGAACCGCCGCCGTAACCCCTTGCGGCGCAACCGGTTCCCGAGATCGTCGCGATTTCGTCGCGATTTCGGGGACCGTTTTTCGTTCGGGGCTGTCCCCATGGGTCCCGTTCCCGGCCTGCGGCCTGCTCCCTGCCATGGCTCCCTCCTGCGGCGGATCGAACGCTGCGGCACCCGCCCGTGGGCGAGTGCCCTCCACCCCCATAGACGGACGGGCGGCACCGGGAGGACCTTCAGCGCGTGGCATGGTCACTCCTCCTTCACGTACTGCTCGACCCAGATCCCCCGGGGCAGCGGACCGAGGACCGTCCACACGGCGTAGGCATCGCGCATGTAAGGAGAAGGACTGCCATTTTCCATCATGATTCCTTCATTCCTACCTTCATATGGGAGGAATATCGCGTTACCTGATTCTTGAGCTACGGTCGCGGTATTGAAATAATCCACCGTGTCTCGGAGCATTATCTTCATGAAGTCCTTATGGCCCGTCTCATAGTCGAAACTTTCGGTGTATCGAGGGGCTCCTGCCTTCCACTCCAGCACTACCCGACCAGCAGGCGCCTCCGCCTTCGTGTGGAACTGAACGCCGATCAACGTCTGCGAGGCGATTTCCGCCACGTCGACCGTCTGGTAGTGCTCGATTACCGAGTCCGTGACGGGCGTGTAGTCGGCGTAGAACACCTGGGTAATGTCGTGCTCCCAGTCGCTGAGCCCGTTCGGGTCCGTGGCCGGCCCGAAGCCCATGTGGGGAAAATCAGCCAGAACGATGTACAGACTGTCGGGGTCAAACGGAACGGCGCTGAGCGTGAGATTGTCCCGGTAGCTGTCGAAGTTCCAGCCGTCCCTGCTGGCCCGCTGCGCCTCGTCGGTGGGGATCACGAACAGGACCAGCTCGGTTGACTGGCCGAGTCGCGCGTTCACGTGTGTCCGTCGGTCGTCCAAGGTCGCGCCGATCACCGGCCCGTCGTAGAGGTTGTTCGGGCCGACCTCCCGGACCACGCCGAAGGTCCGCCACCCGGTCCCGCCGGGCGCGAGCCGCACCACCGAGTCCGCGAACGCCTCGAACGCCGCCGCGCCGGCTGTGACGTCCACGCTCACGCCGTCCACGAGCAGCGTCCCGTCGAAGGCCCGCCTGTGGTCGGTCGCGTCCAGGAGCGTGAGCTGGTAGGTCTGCGGAGGCGTGTGGATCTCGACCGACGTGGAGTGAGCGTCGGACCCGTTGTCTCGATCGAGGAGGAACAAGACAATGGTCTTCGCACCCGTCGTTCCGTACACGTGCGTGGCCGTCCCGGAGGCGGTCTGCCCGCTCAGCGCCACGGTGTCCGCCGTGGCGTCGCCCCACGTGATTGTGAGCTCGGCCAGCTCGAACGCCGCCGCGGTGTCCGGGTCCTCGGCCTGCCAGTCCACCGTC